>SZOZ01000008.1 GCA_030263455.1 Synechococcales cyanobacterium CNB | reverse complement strand
CCGCCGGTGATCCCGAGGTAGCCGGCGCTCCCCGAGCGGTCGAGGTTGCCGTTGACGGTGATGGGGCCGTCCAGGCGGTTGCTGCCGTTGTTGGCGAAGGAGAGCGAGACGCCGTCGAAGGTCCACGTGCCGCCCTGAAGGGCGCCGCCGTTGAGTGTCGTGGCGGCCTCCATCGTGGCGGTGGTGAGCAGGGTCAGTCGGCCGCCGGTGAAGTTGATGGCCTCGCGCGAGAGGAGGCTGTTGATGGTGCGGTTGCCTGCCGTCGCACTGTAGACGATGGTCGGGTTGGCGGCGATGTCGATGGTGACGTCGTCGGCCGCGCCGGGGATGGCGTTGTTGCTCCAGTTGTTGGGGTCGTGCCAGTTGACGCCGTCGCCGCTGCCGGTCCACGACACGGCGGCGAGGAGCACGCGGCCCTCGAGCGGCTCGACGAACGCTCCGGACGCACCGACACCACGCCCACGGATATCCTGCTTCATGTGTGTGCTCCCCTCTCCCGGATCAACACCCGCGACCCGCCCGGCGAACGCTTCGGGCATGGATCGGGTCGGCGGTGGCGTAAGGCTACCGCGATGGTTTGCACGACACAACAGGGCGAGCCGAGATCGGCGAGGGCAGCGGCAGGGCCGCGCTTCGGGTTCAGCGCGTAAATCTCTGCGTTGCAAGCCTTTGCGATGGTTGCGGAGGAGGGTGGCGGGCAGAAGCGCGCTGCCCGTCACGGCGTCGTTCGGTTGCCGGGGGATGGAACCGTGGGGTCGGCTGCGGCGGCCGGGGCCTCGGGTCGGGCGTCCGTGGCCTCTGGAGGCCCTTCCGATGGCCCGAATCCCCCGTTCGAGCCACCGAATGTCGCATTCGGTGGCTCGGATGCCGCGCGCGGGGGGTCGCGAGCGGCCGCCGGGGGCACGCAAGCGACGGCCGGGGGGAGCGCCCCCGCCATCGGAAAGGAAGCCCGGACGATGCCCCCGATCCGGTGGGATGACACGCCCGGGACGGCTTCGAGGCCGGGTGGGGTCGGTGGGGCGAAAGCAGCGGAGGCCCGGCTGTCGGGCCGGGCCTCCGGGGTGAAGCGGAAGGGTGCTGAGGATGGATCAGTAGTCGAAGTCATCACCGCCGCCGGCGGGCACCTTCTCCTTCTTCTCCTTGAGTTCGACGATGGCGGCCTCGGTGGTGAGGAGGAGCGCCGCGACGCTGGCGGCGTTCTGGAGGGCGATGCGCTCGACCTTGGTCGGGACGATGACGCCCATCTTGACGAGGTCGCCGAACTCGTGGGTGAGGGCGTTGAAGCCGAAGTTGGTCTCGGCGGCCTCCTCGACCTTCGAGGCGATGACGGAGCCGTCGAGGCCGCAGTTGGTCGCGATCTGCTTGACCGGCGCGGCGACGGCGCGGTGGACGATGTCGATGCCGACGCGGGTGTCGCCGGTGGCGGACTTGCGGAGCTTGTCGAGGGCCTTGCGCGCCCGGAGCACGGCGACGCCGCCGCCGGGGAGGATGCCCTCTTCGACGGCCGCGCGGCAGGCGTGGAGCGCGTCCTCGACGCGGGCCTTCTTCTCCTTCATCTCGACCTCGGTGGCCGCGCCGACGTTGATCTGCGCGACGCCGCCGGCGAGCTTGGCGAGGCGCTCCTCGAGCTTCTCGCGGTCGTAGTCGGAGGTGGTGGCGTCGATCTGGTGGCGGATCTGCTCGATGCGCCCCTTGATGGCGTCCTGGCTGCCCGCGCCCTCGACGATGGTGGTGTTGTCCTTGTCGATGGTGACCTTCTTGGCGCGGCCGAGCTGGGACAGCTCGATCTTCTCGAGGTCGAGGCCGAGTTCCTCCATGATGGCGGTGCCGCCGGTGAGGACGGCGATGTCCTCGAGCATGGCCTTGCGGCGGTCGCCGAAGCCCGGGGCCTTGACGGCGCAGACCTTCAGCACGCCGCGGATCTTGTTGACGACGAGCGTGGCGAGGGCCTCGGAATCGACGTCCTCGGCGATGATGAGCAGCGATGCGCCGGAGTCGGCGATCTTGCCGAGCAGCGGGAGCATGTCCTTGGCGGAGGAGATCTTCTTCTCGTGGATGAGGATGTAGGGCTTGTCGAGGACGCACTCCATGGCGGCGGGGTTGGTGACGAAGTGGGGGCTGAGGTAGCCCTTGTCGAACTGCATGCCCTCGACGAGCTCGACCTCGGTCTCGAGGGACTTGCCCTCCTCGACCGTGATGACGCCGTCCTTGCCGACCTTGTCCATGGCCTCGGCGATGATCTTGCCGATCTGCTCGTCCTGGTTGGCGGCGCAGGTGCCGACCTGGGCGATTTCCTTCGAGGAGTCAACCTTCTTGGACATCCTGCGCAGCTCGTCGGTGATGGCGGCGACGGCCTGGTCGATGCCGCGCTTGATCTCGTTGGGGTTCGCGCCGGCGGTGATGTTCTTCAGGCCCTCGGCGTAGACGGCCTCGGCGTAGATGGTGGCGGTGGTCGTGCCGTCTCCGGCGTCCTTCGAGCACTTGCTGGCGACCTCCTTGACCATCTGCGCGCCGAGGTTCTCGTAGGGGTCTTCGAGGGTGATCTCCTTGGCCACGGTGACGCCGTCCTTGGTGACGGTGGGGGCGCCGAAGGATTTCTCGAGCACGACGACGCGGCCGGAAGGTCCGAGGGTGACCTTGACGGCGTGGGCGAGCTTCTGGACGCCGCGGAGGATGCGCTCGCGGGCGTCGGTGTTGAAGGCGATCTGCTTGGCGGCCATGTTCAAATCTCCAAAGGGTCAGATGGCCAAAGGGCCAAATGTCCGGGTTGCGTGGTTTCGTGGTTCGTGTCCGCTGCTCTGCTGCTCTTGTTCTGTTGCCGGGCTGCTCTCTCAGCCGATCCGGATCCAGACGAGTTGTGCGGCGTCGATGATGAAGACGTGCTTGCCGTCGGTGACCTTGACCATGTGGTCCGCCTCGTCCGGCAGGAGCATGGCGTTGGCGACGTTGCACTCGGTCGCGCCGTTGAAGTGGAAGGCGGCGGCACGCTTGCCGTCGAGTTCGCGGAGCACCTGGCGGAGCTGGTCGGTGTTCATGGGAAGGCGCCGGGCACCGGGCATCAGTCGATGATCGCCAGCACGTCGTCCTCCGCCATCATGAGGAACTCCTGCTCGCCGAGCTTGATCTCGGTGCCGGAATACGACGAGAAGATGACGCGGTCGCCCTTCTTGACCGTGAGAGGGATGCGCTCGCCGGTCTCGTGGTTGAGCGCGCCGTCGCCGACGGCCTCGACCACGCCGGTGCGGGGCTTCTCCTTGCCGGTGTCGGGCAGGTAGATGCCGCTGTCGGTCTTCTCCTGCGCCTCGTCGCGGCGGACGAGGATCTTGTCGTGGAGCGGTCGGACGGTGACTTTGGCCTTGCTGCGGGCCGGGGCTTTGGTCGTCGTTGCGGCCATCGGTTGCGTCTCCTCTTGCGTTCTCTCGTGGTGCTGCGTGAATGAAACCGACTCGTCCGCGCGCGGCGGACGGGTTAGACAGTGAACGTGGGGTCCGCGCCGGGCCAGCGGCCGCGGTAGAAGCGGAGCAGGCAGCGGCGCAGGACTTCGAGCATGACTTCGAGGTCGTTGGGGCCGTGCGGGCGGTCGATGACCGCGAACGCCCCCGAGCGAAGGGCGGCGGCGATCTCGCGGCAGTCGTCGCGGTGTGAGCGGGCACGTTTCACGACGACCGTCGGCGGGGGCTGGTCGAGCCGACGCAGCAGGTCGAGCAGTCGCGGGCCGCCTTCTTCCGCGCTCGCGGCGTCGGCAGTGGCGGCCGCGTCCAGCGGGAGGCCCAGATCGACGACGGCGATGTGGATGGGGTAGCGGGCGATGACCTCCGAGGCCTGTCGGCCCGTGCCGGCGCGGAGGGACTGAACGCCGATGGGTTCAAGAAGGCGAGGCAGACGGTCCACCCACGATTCGTCCTCCCAACCGGCGTAGGACAGGAGAAGGTTCAGGCGACCGCCGGGGCCGGGTTGCGGGCCGGAGCCGGGGTCAGCGGGATGGAGGCGCGCATTGATCACCGGGGGGCATAGGGCAAGTCCGGTGCCGAGGAACGCGCCCGCTGAAGGGCGATGGCGGGGGCTGCCGCGTGCGGGTGATGGCAGCAACGGGCGAAAACACGGCGAGCGGGTGCCAGATTGGCAGCAGGGGTCGCGGTCGGGTGGCGTTAGAATCCGGGCATGGAACTGCTTGCTGTCGCGTTGGGGGTGGTCGCACTCGGAACCGGTGTGACCGCGGTGTGGCTGTGGCGCGAGCGGGCAAGGCTGGTTGCGGAGGCGGAGCGGCTTCGGGAGGAGACCCGGGCCGCGGGGACGGCGCGAGAGGTGGCCGAACTGCGCGTTGCGCAGGCGGAAGGTCGGGAGGGGGAGTATTCGCGGGAGTTGGAGTCGCTGCGAGCGGAGATCGGGCAGGTACGGGTGGAGTTGGCGCAGGCGGTGGAGCGGCGCGATGCGGACAAGAAGGTATTCGAAGAGAAAGAGGCGTCGCTGCGGCGCGAGCGGGGCGCGCTCGAAGCGCGGATCACGGAACTGAACGAGCAAGCGAGCAACACGTTCAAGCAACTGGCGGCCGAGGCGCTCGACGAGTCACAGAAGCGGATGCTCGAACGCGCCAAGGCAATGTGGGAGGCGCAGAAGCAGGAGGGCGTGGCGGAACTGGACAAGCGGAAGACGGCGGTGGAGGCGCTGGTCAAGCCGATCGGCGAGACGCTGCGCGAGACGTGCGATCGACTGACGCGGCTCGACGAGCAGGTGAAGCAGGCGGGCGATGCCAGCAGCACGCTGCGTGAGGAGGCGTCCAAACTGGTGCGTGCGCTCAGCCGGCCGGAGGTCCGGGGGCGATACGGCGAGATTCAGTTGCGTCGTGTGGCGGAGTTGGCGGGGATGACGGCGTACTGCGACTTCATGGAGCAGGCGTCGGCGACGGACGAGGAAGGACGGCGGCTGCGGCCGGACATGGTGGTGCTGCTGCCGAACGAGCGGAAGATCGCCGTGGACGCCAAGACGCCGACGGACGCGTACATGCGTGCGATCGAAGCGGCGACGCCGGAAGAGCAGGAGGCGTGCCTGGAGCGTTTCGCGGGGCACGTGGAAGAGCAGGTGCGCGCGCTGAGCGGGAAGCGGTACTGGGCGCAGTTCGACGGGTCGCCGGAGTTCGTGGTGATGTTCGTGCCGGGGGACCAGTTCGTGGACGCCGCGCTCGCACGTCGGCCCGACCTGCTGGAGCGCGCGGCCCAGGCGAACGTGATCCTCGCCAGCCCGAGCACGCTCATCGGGCTGCTGCGGGCGGTGGCGGTCGGGTGGCGCGAGCACCGGCTCGCAGAGGAGGCCCAGCGGCTGCTGGAACTCGGGCGAGAGTTGCACCAGCGCGCGGCGACCGCGTTCGAGCACGTCGATGCGCTGGGTGCCGCGATCTGGAAATCCGCGGAGAAGTACAACGACTTCATCGGGTCGGTGAACCGAAGGTTGGTCCCGCACCTCAAGAAGTTCGAGGACGCCGGCGTCAAGGGAAAGAGCGATCTGCCGATGCTGACCGAGCGAGCATCGCCGCCGCAGGAATCGCTCTCGATTCTCGACGCGGCTTCGACCCCGGATGCCTGATTCGCGGCGCGCATTGGAAAGGCCCGGCTTTGGGGGCCGGGCCTTTCCGCATTGAGGAAACAGGCTCGTGAAACGCGCGGGGTTCGGCACGCCGCGCGGAAGGCGATCTCGAGTCAGTTGCAGCCGGCGTTGTAGAGGTTCAGGAAGTTGAGCACGTCGAGGGTGTCGTGGACGCCGTTGCCGTCGAGGTCGGCGGAGTCGTCCTTGGCGGACCAGGCGTTGAGGAAGAGGAGCACGTCGAGGGTGTTGAGCGAGCCGTCGGCGTTGAAGTCGGCGACGCAGGGTGTGACGACGATCATGGCGTTGACGCGGAAGCCGGCGTTGTAGGTGGCCTTGAGGGCGCCGGTGTTTGCGTCGAAGCGCTTGATGACGCCGGAGGTGTCGGAGACGAGGACGTCGCCGTCGTGCATGGCGATGGCGGAGCAGTTGACGCCGACGCCGAAGGTGGACTTGTAGTTGCCGTTGGTGGCGTCGAAGCGGTAGACGATGGCGTGCTCCGCGCCGACGAGCAGGTCGGTGCCGTCGGTGGTGGCGCTGCGGACCTGGCCGCCGCAGACCGTGAACATCTCGAAGTTGTCGAAGCCGACGGTGGTGCGGTAGATGGCGGTGGAGTTCGCGCCGGCGTAGATCGTGTTGTTGAAGATGGAGAGGGCGCGGATGTCGTCGTTGGCGTAGTAGGTATCGGTGACCTGCTTCGAGACCGGGTTGACGCGGAACACCTGGCCGTTCGAGCCGGAGATGAAGAGGCTGTCGCCGTACATGATCATGTCGGTGCAGTTGGAGGGCACGGACCAGGCGTCGGTGGGGAAGCCGAGGTCGAGGTTGATGCGGTAGATGACCCCGTTGGAGTCGGCAAGGAGCAGGTCGCCCTGGTGCTTGGCCATGGACGAAACCGGCCCGGAGCAGACCCCGGCGAACTCGAAGATGCCGGTGTTCGCGTCGGCCTTCATCAGGATGCCGTCGGGGCCGGCGACGTAGATCGTGTCGGCGAGGGCGGGCGCGCCGCCGAGGCAGGCGAGTGCCACGAGCGAGACAAGGCGAGCGGTGCGATGCATGGTCGTTCTCCCGTGTACGGGCCGGGTGTCCACCGGCGTGTGTGTTCAGGTGCATTGTCCGGCCGCCGCGGTGCGCGCCCTGCCATCTGAACGGAGGGGGCGGGGTGACAGGGACAATGGCCAGTGGACAGCGGAGAGCCGCTAGCGCGGATGTGGGGCTACCGGTGCGGTTCCGGGAGGCCGCCGCGGGAATCGGGGGTCAGGTTTCGGGGTGTGGCGGGCGCGTGCGGCCGACGAACCAGGCCATCAGTTCGCCGCGGCTGGAGACGCCGAAGTGCCGGTAGACGGCCATGACGTGCTCGTGGACGGTCGGGCGCGAGAGGTCGAGCCGGTAGGCGATCTGCTTCTCACTGTCGCCGTCGAGCAGGCCGTCGAGAATCTGTCGGCGCCGGGGCGTGAGGTCCGAGACGGACGGCTCGACCGCGGAGGCGAGCGGCCCCCCGACGAGCCGGCCTACTCGCTCGTGCACGTAGCGGAGCATCCACCAGTGCCGGCGCCCGAAGGGGGGGGCGCCGACGGGGCGGTGGATCCAGAGCGAGTGGCACAGTCCGCCGACGGGCAGCCGCTGGAGCGAGATGACGTAGTCGTCGATGCCGCTCCGGCGGTGGATCTCGTTGAAGGCGCGCGAGCGGTACCAGGAGGTTCGGTCCCAGAGCTGGTCTCGCAGGCGCGTCACAATCGCGCCGGTGGTGCGTGCGAGGCTCGGGAACTCGGGGGTACGCTCGACCGGGACGCTCTCGACGTAGTCGAGCCAGGCGCGCTCGGCCCGCTGGTCCGGCCAGCCGAGACGGATCGAGCCGAGGTGCTGGTTGGGGCGGCCGGGTCCGAAGTCGCGCATGTTGCCGGAGATGCCGACCTGGGCGTCGAGCAGCGAAAAGAGTCCGGTCAGAAGTCGCGTCTGCCAGGCCTGATGGTCCGCGCCGGCGTCGCGGCACTCATCGACGAGCCGCGCGCAGCGGCGGACATCAGCGGGACGGATGCGGTCGGATGCGGGCATGGGTCACACGGCGCTGGGATGCACGATGCCGTCATGGTATCTCTCCCCGAAGGCACGCCGCGCACAAAAAAGCGTCGAGGCTGCGCGTGCAGCCTCGGCGACGAGGTCCGGAAACAGCGAGCCGTTCAGCCGCCGCCGCCGGGGGGCGGGGGGGAGCCTGCGCCGCCGCCGGTGACGGCGCGGACGGGGACGTTGACGAACTCGGCGAAGTCAGCGAGCTGGGTATCGACGGTGAGGCCGACGTATCTGCGCCCCTGGACCATCGAGACGCTGTGCGCCGAGGCGGGCCACCACGGGTAACCGTTGAGCTGGCGGTGGACGAAGTCGGGCGCGCTCACGATGATGCCCCCCTGGAAGTAGCGCATGGTGGAGGTGCCGCCGCCGGTGGTCCACTGCTCAGGCTCGACGAGCGCGGTGAGGATGTCGATGATCTCTTCCGCGCGTTCGGAGCGCGGGCGGAGTTCTTCGCGTTCCTGCTGGGCGTCGCGGAAGGGGCTTTGCCCGCCGCCGCCGCCGCCCCGTCCGCTCTGAAGGACCGACTGCAGGTCGATCTCGGGGGCTTCGTCGTAGTCAGGGATGATGAAGAGCAGGTCGTCGATGGGGTAGACCTCGACGCGGCGTCGCATGGCGAGCCGTTCCTTCGGGCCGCACTCGATCGCGCCCCACTCGGTCACTTGCCACGTGTTGCCGCCGGAGTAGAACGATGCCGGGCCTGCGGCTTGGTCCAGCGCCATCTCGAGGAGCTTCAGCGCGGTCACGCGGTTCGCCCGGAGCGAGACCGGCTGGTCCTTGTCCAGGCCCTCCGCGTTGCGGTCGTCCATCCACAGCGGCTCGATGTCCGCGCCCGTGAGTTCGGTGATGAAGGTGATGACGTCCTCCAGACGCTGCTCGCGGAACTGGATGGTGACTGGCCGCATCATCTTCATCATGTTCTCGCGCTTCGCGGCTTCAACGCCGGGCGTACGACGCGCGGTCGCGCCGGCCTGCTGCCCGAGCGCGACAGGGGCGACGCAGGCAACCCCCGCGAGTGCCAGCACCGCAATGGCGATCGAACGAGCGCGCGTGACGGGTCGCATCCTGAGGCTCCTTTCGTGGCCGCGGTTCCCGAAGGGAACACGTATCGGCGGCCTTCCCTGCCCCTTGTCAATCAGTGTACGGCCCGGACGGCGTGGCGGGAGGGACTTTTTGCAATCCCCGACCGTCCGGGGTCGTTTCCAGTGCCAGGCGATCTCTCGCCGTGGGGGTGCCGCCCCGGAGGAGCGGGCGGCGCGAAACGCATCCACTGATTCGGCCGAGCCGGGGTCGCGGATGCGGTCTGGGGAACGTCCGACTGGAAAAACCCTGAGGGTTGGGGGCGTTGGGGCTTATCCGTCCGGTCTGGGCGTCCGATGAGGATGGTCCCCGGCCGGCGCGGTCGGGACCGGAGCGCAACTTCAGACTCGGACGGACCCGCCCGTGGCGACCCCCCCTCGGAAGCAAAGACGCCCCTCGCGGTCGGCCGATAGGCCGGTCGCCCGGAGTCGTGGAGGGGCCGGCGCCCAGCGTGCCAAGGCGGGGCGGCTTGCGCGCGGAACTCGCGCTCGGGCTGTCGCTACCCACAAAGGGCGAGGCAGGACAGGACAACGCGGCCGATCGACGGCCGTCGGGAAGCGTTCAGACCGGAAGCATTCACAAGGAGACTCGACGATGACGACGACGCAGATTCCGAACCCGCAGACGTTTGGGCAGAGCGGCTGCTGCACGCCGTTCCCCGGGCAGACCTTCCAGAACGTGCCGTTCAACTGGTGCGGGCCGACCCACACCGGATATACCAGCTACACGAACCAGCACCCGACCACCAACTTCGGGTACACGATCCCCAACTCGGGGTACTGGCCTCAGCCGTTCGGCTGGTTCAATCCCTCGTTCCAAGGCCAGAACTTCCACGGCCAGAGCCACTTCGGCTCCTTCCCGTGGAACACGAACTGGTCGTTCGGCAACTGGAACTGCGGCATCCCCTCCTCCAACTGGACGAACTGGAACAACTTCAACACCTTCGGCTCGTTCCCCTGGTCGTGGAACCACGGGTACGGGTACAACACCATCAACGGGTCGCCGTTCTACGGCTGGAACACCCCGATCTCATGCGCTACACCCTTCTCCGGCGAGTGCTTCCCGGGCTGCTGCCCGCCCTCGTTCGGCTCGTGGTACGGCGCGAACTTCTACCCGATCTACAACGGCTCATTCAACAACTGGTCCACGCCCTTCAACACCTTCGGCTTCAACCCCTGGAACACGATCCCCTTCTCGAACTACGGGCAGAACACGATCCCGTTCTACGGGTACAACACCAACCCGTTCTCCGGGTATCAGGGCGGTTTCAACTGGCCGATCCCTTCGTCGAACATCCCGTTCGGCTACAACACGCCCGTGACGAACTTCGGTTCGTTCACGAACACCGGCTACAACGGCGTGTATCCCCAGGGCTTCCCGTTCCCCGGCACGGTGTGCGGTCCGCAGACCACGGACATCCACGGCAAGCCCGGCTTCGGGATGAACCGCGAGGCCGCCTGACGCCCCGCTGACGGACAACGTGATCCTTGCCGAGGCTCGGGCATCTCCGCCCGGGCCTCGTCTTCTTTGCGCGCGGCCTACTTCCTGTAGTACTCGCGGATCGTGACGCCGCGCCAGGTGTAAGGGCGGTATCCGAACGCGGAGTTCTGGAGCGCTTCGAGGGGCGGTTCGAAGCCGGAGAACAGGTAGGCTTCGATGAGGTCTCGCCGGGGGATCCACGACGCGGAGCCGTCGCAGAACGCGGCGTTGAGTCCGTCGGGTCCGTGATTGTTCCAGGGTTCCGGCCAGTTGTTGATGCCGTCGGCGCGGCCGACGCCGATGGCGAGGCCGGCGGGGTCCGCGTCGTCGTTGTCGTTGTCGAGGATGATGACCGTGCGGGACGGGAACTCGACGGTGGCCTGCGTCTTGAGCAGGTTCTTCGTCGATTGTTCGAGGATGTCGATGCCGCCGCCGGGGGTGTAGGTCCAGCCGAGTTGCGCGCCGATCGTGCCCCGCCCGCGTCCCGAGATCACGATCCCGTCGAGGAACTTGCCTTCGTCGAACCACGCGAAGGTCTCGTAGGAGTGCCCGCCGGCCTGGTCGTAGCGGTCGTCGCCCGAGAAGAAGTGGTCGAAGAGGAAGTTGCGGCCGTACAACAGCGGGAGGTCCTCGAGAAGCGGCTCGTCGGTCACCATGAAGTTGGGGCGGATGGTGTTGCGCGTCGCCGGGCAGATGGGCGCCTCGATGGCGGGGACGTAGTCGGGGTAGAACCAGCCCACGTTGTCCTCAAAGGTGAGGATGCTCGGCAGGAACAGGCCGACGCGCGTGTCGTTGCTGTAGAGGTTGGCCGCGGTGGCGAGCTGGCGCGTATTGGAGAGACATGCCGCCCGACGCCCGGCCTCGCGCGCCGCCCCCAGCGCGGGCAGCAGCAGCCCGATCAGCAGCGCGATGATGGCAATGACGACCAAGAGTTCGATGAGCGTGAAGGCGCGACCGGGTTGACGCTGCCTGTCGATCACCGGGCTTCTCCGGGGCATGTCCGCGAGGGCAGGGGACATGGTACAGGAAGTGCGCGGCCGGATCATCCCTCTTGGGCCGGGCGGCGTCCCGCTGTAGGATGCTGGACCGGCCGCCGTGGTCGGCGAGGAGAGGCGAACATGAGAGGGATCGCGCTGGCGGGTGCCGTGGCGGGGGTCGCGGTCGGGCTGGGGTCGGCGTGCGGGCAGCCGGACAACGACGCCGTCATCAACATCACGGGCATGGAGTTGCGGTGCCAGATCTTCGGCCCGTGCTTCCCGGACCAGTCTCGCAACAGCCAGAATCACCCGTTCCCGCCCGGAACGCCCCAGTTCATCGTGCCGGCCTCCGGCTACTCGTTCGCGATCGACGGCATCGTCGAGACGACCGGCCTCGTCGGGCTTGTCATCCCGAACAACTCGACCATCGCGGACATGATGGAGATCATCGAGCCGGGCGCATCCAGGCTGCTGCGCGGCTACTCGCGCAACCTCCTCGGCGGGCTGCCCCTCCCGAAGAACGGCGTGTTCGCGCAGACCTTCGTCGGCGAGGCGGCGGGGATCGAACTCTCCATCACCATCGACACCTGGATACGCAACGACGGCGCGGCGTTCTTCGAAATCCGCGACATCGACATCCCCCTCGGCATCCTCTTCGGCACCGTCAAGGTGAAGAGCGGAACCACCGCCGTCGAGGTCTGGAACGCCTCGCCCCGGCAAGAAACGGAGTGGCACTTCGAGGGCGGCCTCGGCTCCGTCGCCGGCTCGGGGCCTTCGATGCTGCGATACCTCGACGATCCCGCGTTCGGAACGATCCTCGGCGGGATCGGGAACGAGAACAACCCCGACCCCACGATCCCCACCGGCGTGACAGAGCAGCAGTCGTTCTTCGCAACGACGGCGCAGCTTGGTATCGTCGGGCCGGGCGGGAAGGAGGACACGGTCTACGTGACCAGTCCCGCGCGCAACCTCTCCGACCCCGACCCGAAGAACTACCGCGGAATCGGGCTTGCGCTCTATCCGCGCACGCAGCCCGCATTCCCCGGAACTTGGTTCGGCCAGTGGACCATGGTGTGGGACATGTATATCCCGCACGAGACGTGGAACAGCCACGAGTGGATCGCCGCACTCGTCCACGGGAACCACAACAACGAGGGGGGGGCGGACATGTTCATCCGCAATCCCGCGTTCGGCGGCGGCGGGGTGATCGGCTTCGACCGCCAGCCCGGGCAGTACCTCAACACCCCGCTCATCAAGCCGGGCGAGTGGTTCCGCCTCGCCTTCGTGTGCGACCACATGCAGGGCGGCGTGGGTCGTGTCTACGTCAACGGCCAACTCGTGGGCAGCACGGGCAGCGACTGGCTCTACGACAGCGTCGATCCGGGCGATCCCCGCTATGGAGACGGCGAGGCGGTCGATCCGGGCGACTGGCAGGCGTGGGGCGGGTTCCCCAGCCCGTGGGCACTCAGCAGCGGGACCGAGCCGGGATCGGTCGGACCCACCCCGCTCGCCTCGACGTTCTGCCTGTTCGCCGACCTCGGGAGCGCGGAGTTCGGACCCGGCGGCAGGAGCGAGGTGGTCTACGTGGCGAGCATGTACTTCGCCGACGACGTGCTGAGCGACGCTGAGATCGCCGCGCTCGGCGGGCCGGACGGGGACGGCATCGTGTTCAAAAAGGGGCCTGGTTGCCCGGCGGACTTCAACGGCGACACGGTCGTGAACACGCTGGACTTCGTCGCGTTCCTCAACGCCTTCGTGGGGAGCGATCCGAAGGCCGACTTCAACGGCGACACGGTTGTGAACACGCTGGACTTCGTCGCGTTCCTCAACGCCTTCGTGGCCGGGTGCCCATAGGCAAGCCCCGGAACGGGGATGGAGCCTCAGATTCGAGGGCATATCCGCGATCCCGGTTCAACCCCGGGGCGGGGATGGTCGATCACCGGTTATACGACTCAGACCGGGGCGGAGCGCCCGGGTTATCGCCCGACGGGGAGTAGACGTGATGCAGGCAGGACTTGGAACGGGCGAGGCGAGGCCATCGGCTGGGAGTCGGCTGCGGCGTTCGTGGCTCGTACCTTCCCTCATTGCGGCGATCGGTCTCGGCGCAACGCTGGTCGTGCACGGTGTGCTGGTGTCGCGTGAACGCGGGATTGCGATCTCGCAGTTCCAGACCGACGCTACGCGACGCGCAGCCGCGATCGACGCGGAGTTGTCCGACGCCGTGGAGGCCCTGTACGCCGTCCGCGCGTTCTACGAGGCATCCGAGTTTGTCGAACCCGATGAGTTCGCGCGATTTGCCGGAGAGATTCTGAGCAGGCGCTCGACGGTGCTCGCGCTGGATTGGGCGCCGCGCGTGCCGGGGGATCGAGCCGAAGAGTTCGTCGCTTCGGCCCGCAAGGCCGCCGGGGAAGAGTACGCGATCGTGCAGAACGACGGCACGGGCGCCATGGTGCGTGCCGAGAGCAGGCCCGTTTACGCCCCGATCCTGTACACCGTGTCGGTGCCGCCAGCGCGTGCGTTGATCGGGTTCGACCACGCTTCGGAAGCAGCGCTCCTGTCGGCGATGGAAATGTCGGCGTGGCGCGATGCGCCGGTTGCGAGCGCGAGGCGGGACGTTGTCCGCCTGGCGCAGGGCATCGGCGACCGCGGCGGCGTGACGGTCTTCCTTCCGGTCTATGACAGCGATGCGATCCCGTCGGACGAGCATCAACGGCTCGGGGCTGTCGCCGGGTTCCTGGCCGCGACGGTGCGTTTGAGCGACCTGCTCTCGGCGTCGCTGCGGGACGTGCCCACGGGACAGATCGAGGTTCACCTGTTCGACAGGCTTCCCGGGGGCAGTCAGGAGCTGCTGTATTCGACGAATCCGGCTGCGGTCACGCGGGTGGACTCGCCGGATCCGGGTCTCACGGAGGGGATGCGGCAGGTCGTCCACTACTCGACGCTCGGCCGCGATTGGGCCGCGGTGTTCGTCGCGCGCTCGATCAAGCCGTATTACTCGCAGGGTCGCGCATCATCGTGGGCGCTGGGGTGCGGCTTCGTGCTGACCACGCTCGCGCTCGTGTACGTGCAGTCGCTGCGGGTGGCGAACGCCAGGGCAGAGTCACTGGTCGTGCAGCGGACGCGCGAACTGCGCGAGCGCGGCGAGCGCCTCAGGGCGATCCTCCACACAGCGCCGGACGCCGTGATCGTCGCGGACGGGCGCGGCGTCATCGAGACCGTCAACCCGGCGACCGAGCGGATGTTCGGGTATTGCGCCGAGGAACTCATCGGGCGAGAACTGACGGTGCTGATGCCCGAGCGCCTGCGGGAACTGCACCGTGCCGGGATGCGGCGCTACCAGCAGAACGGGTCGGGACGGACGGTCGGGGGGGGAGTCCTTCGTACCTACGGCCTGCGGAAGGACGGGCTGGAGTTCCCGATCGAGTTGTCGGTCGGCGAGGTTCGGCTGGGCGATCGGCGGCAGTTCACCGGGATCATCCGCGACGTGACCGAGCGCAAGCGTGCCGAGGACGCGATCCAGAGCATGAACGCGGAACTCGAGGAACGGGTGCAGCGGCGCACGGAAGAGCTGCAGCGGATGGTGGACGAGTTGGCCCAGTTCGCGTCGATCGCGTCGCACGACCTCCAGGAGCCGCTGCGGAAGGTGCTGGTCTTCGGCGACCGTCTGCGCCAGCAGTACGAGGGCACGCTGGGCGACAAGGGCAAGGACTATCTGGCCCGGATGCTGAACGCCGCGGACCGCATGTCGTCGCTGCTGAACGACCTGCTCGAACTGTCCCGGGTGACATCGAAGGGTCGGCCGTTCGAGCGGGTTGACCTCGGCGCGGTCGTGCGCGAGGTGCTGACGGACCTGGAAGTCGCGCTGCAGGAGTCCGGCGGGGTCGTTGAAGTGGGAGACCTGCCCTCGATCGACGCGGACTCGACGCAGATGCGCCAGTTGTTCCAAAACCTGCTCTCGAATGCTTTGAAGTTCCGCAGCGACGTCCGCCGGCCGCTCGTGACGATCTCGGCCGAATCCCCTGTTCAGGCGGGGAGTGGGGGTGATTCCCGGTGCCGACTCGTGGTTCGTGACAACGGGATCGGGTTCGACGCGAAGTACTCGAGCGTGATCTTTGAGCCGTTCCACCGGCTGCACGGCCGGTCGGAGTACGAAGGTTCAGGGATGGGGCTGGCGATCTGCCGAAAGATAGTTGAACGGCACGGGGGCAGGATCGTCGCGGAGGGAACGGCTGGCGAGGGGGCGACATTCGTGATAGAACTGCCGACGAGGCAGCAGGCATCCGGGGAAGATCCATGTCGCGAAGCACAGACCGATCGATCACGGTCCTCGTCGCCGAGGACGACGCCGACGACCGCCTGATCACGCGCGAAGCGTGGGACGAGGCGGACCTGGATAACGACCTTCGGTTCGTCGAGGACGGGGAGGAACTGCTGGACTACCTGTTTCGCCGCGGGCGCTACGCCGCGGTGGATGCGGCTCCTCGGCCCGGACTGATCCTGCTCGACCTGAACATGCCGAAGGTGGACGGCCGCGATGCTCTGCGCGAGATCCGAGAGCACGAGACGCTCCGTTGCGTTCCCGTGGTGGTGCTGACGACCTCCGGCGCGGCCGAGGACGTGGCGTGGGCGTACGACACCGGCGCGAACTCGTACATGCGAAAACCTTCGACGTATTCCGGGCTTTCAGAGACGGTGAAAGCCATCGGCCGCTACTGGCTTGAGCACGCGGAACTGCCGATAGACGGCTGTGATGGAGGCGCAGGCTCAGAGTCCGATAAGCGTTCTTCTCGTTGACGACGACGAGGACATGCTCGTCCTCGTGCGCGCGTGGCTGGACGACGTCGAGCCGGGGCGGTACCTGGTCGAGTGGGCAACGTCCGCGGACGAGGCCCGGCGCGTCATCGGCGAGGACCGGTACGACGCGTACCTGATCGACTACCGTCTGGGGGCTGAGACCGGCATCGACCTGCTGCGCGAGATCGCCGCCGCGCTGCCGGACCGACCGGCGATCCTGATGACCGGCCAGGGCGGGCGGAGCGTGGACCGCGAGGCACTGGAGGCCGGCGCCACCGAGTACGTCCAGAAGGACGCGGCCAGCGCGGTCACGCTCGAACGGGCGATCCGCTACGCGATGGCCCAGAAGTGCGCCCAGCGCCTGGAGCGCGAGCGGCGCTCGCTGCAGGAGGCGGCAAGGGCGATGGAACGCGTGCTCGCCGTCGTCGCCCACGAACTCCGCACGCCGCTGACCTCGATGCGGCTGATGTCGGAGTACCTGCTCACCCCCAACGCACGCGATGAGGCGGAGATGGAGCACTTCCTCTCGTCGATCCACGGCGAGACGGTGCGGATGACGGAGACGGTCAACAACGTGCTGGAGGCCGCACGGTTCGACAGCGGACTGGCACGGTGGCACTGGGGAACCGTGCGGGTCGCGGACGCGGTGGAGCAGGCGCTGGAGACGGTGCGGCCGCAGGTGAACCACAGCTCGGTGGAGGTGGTGTCATCGGTCCGGCCGCCCGACCTGCGGATGCAGGGCGATGCCGACGCCATCCGTCGGCTGGTGATGAATCTGGCGAGCAACTCGGCGAAGCACACGCGCGAGGGCAGGATCGAAGTGAGAGCGACGGAGACGACCGACGCCGCCGAGCGTCGAGTCCTCATCGAGGTGCTCGATACCGGCAGCGGGATGCCCGAGCACATCGTGCGGCAACTCGGGACGGCGTTCGCGCTGAACTCGGGGATGGTCGGCTCGGCGGCTTCGCACGGAACGGGGCTGGGGCTGGCCATCTGCAAGGGGATTGCGGCGGCGCACGGCGGGACGATGCGCGTACTCTCGCGCGAGGGCAAGGGGTCAAGATTCGTCGTCGAGATGCGCGCTGACCTCGAAGCGCCGGCGGCGGTCGCCGAGGGCGTGCAGATCATCCGAGAAGCGGCATGAAACGGGTTCTGGTGGTCGATGACATGGCGATCATCCGCGAGCCGATCGCCGCCGCGCTGCGGCGCGAGGGCTTCGACGCCGTGTGCGCCGCCAACGGACGCGAGGCGATCGGGCTGATGCGCACGCAGCCGCCGGACCTGATCCTGCTCGACCTGGGCATGCCCGAGATGGACGGGCTGGAACTGCTGCGGAGGATGAAGGCCGACGCGACGCTCCCGTCGCCCCCGGTGGTCGTGCTGACGGCGGCGGGTGACAAAGACTCGGTCCTGAAGTCGCGGCAGTTGGGCGTGCGGCACTACCTGCTCAAGGCGCAGTTCTCGCTGGCGGACATGGTGGCGCGCGTGCGCGAACTGACGTCGGATCGACGTGACGAGGCGTCGGCAGGGGCGGGGGAGGCCGTCGGTGCGCCGAGCGAACCAGTTTCAGCCGCAGCGGGAAAGGTCCAGCGGGCGGTGTCGGGAACGGGCGCGCCCGGAGGGATTGCAGCCTCGTCCACGCCCGGAGCGCTGCCGCCCGCGGACGTGACAACCGCGCTGCGAAACCTGAAGCCTCGCGTCGTGCGATCCGAACTGGTGGAGATGCTGGAGCGTTGCGCGGAACTGAAGGCGTTGCCACCGAGCGTCGCCGAGGTGCTGAAGATTGTGAACAGCCCGCAGGCGAACAGCGAGCAGGTGGCCTCGGTCATCAAGCGCGACCCGGCGATCGCGCTCAAGATTCTGCGCCTGGCGAACTCGAGCGCGTTCGCGAGCGGCACGCCCGCGGACACGGTCGAGAAGGCCGTGCTGCGGATCGGGGTGGGGGCGATCCGGCAGGCGGTGATGAACATTGGTGTCGTCGATCGCTTCAGCAGCGTCGCGGTCGAGGGGTTCATGGACCCCATCCTGTTCTGGGAGCACTCGATCGCCGTGGGTCTGATCGCGGCGGCGGTGACTCGGGCGCGTGGCGAGGGCGAGCCGGACGCCGCGTTCACCATGGGACTGCTCCACGACGTCGGGCGCGTGGTCTACGCGGAGCTTCTGCGGGACAAGTACGCCGAGGTTCTCGCCAAGGCGGATGAACTGGGCGTCGAGTTGGAGCGAGTCGAGTCGCGCATGCTCCTGATGAACCACGCCGAGGGGATGGACCGCATCCTGCACGCCTGGCACTTCCCTCGCGACCTCGTGGACCCGATCGTGTTCCACCACCTGTCCGCGCCGGACATTCGGCGGAACTGTCCGAAGCGCTACGGCGATGTCGCGACCCTGGCGCTCGCGGACCGGCTCGCGCACGCCTTCATGCTCGGCTCGAGCGGGAACGACGTGTTGTATCCGACGGACGAACTGTGCCGGGGGCTGGGACTGGCGGACGAGGTGATCGCGGAGATCGAACGGACGATCGAGGCCGAGACGGAGACGATCAAACTGGCGATGCTCGCCGCGCCCGGACGGACGATGGAGTGGAAGCGTCGCGTGGACCATCACGCGAAGGCGTTGTCGGCGCCGGTGCGCCCACTGTTCATCAGTGCGTCGCCGGCGTGCGATGTCTACCGCATCGCGCTCGACCGCCTGCGCACAGCGGGCGACCAGCCCGCGAACGTGGGCGTGGTGCACTTCCCGTCGCCCTCCGATCGGCTGCCGGTCTCGCAGGCGTACCAGTCGGCCGAGGCGGACGCGGGGAGAGGCCGCCTGCCGCTGATCGTGCTCTCGCCGGAAGGCGCGGTGGCACCCGAGGAGTCGCTGGCGGAGGGACGGCGCGTGCTGATGCTCCCGACCCCGACACCGATGCCAAGGCTGACGGCTGCGCTCGACGCGGCGGTGGCGGCGTCCGAGACGCGAGCCGCGGCCTGAATCGGCACAGGCGCCGGCGGCCCTACACTCGCCCCGGATGGAAGGTGTCTTCGACCAGCGGCGGTACCTGATCCCGTTCCGATCGACGCTCCTCCCGCAGATCTTCACCGATACGCTCGTGGTCGGCGCGGGCGTGGCGGGCCTGCGGGCGGCGGAGGCGGCGGCGCGCGGGGGCGAGGTCATCATCCTCTCCAAGTCGGACCTCCGCCAGACCAACACAGCCTGGGCACAGGGGGGGGTCGCGGCGGCGCTCGCGCCGGGCGACAGCGTGGAGTCGCACATCGGCGACACGCTGACGGCAGGGGCCGGGCTGTGCGACGAGCCGGCCGTGCGGCTGCTGTGCGAGCAGGGTCCGGAACGGCTGCGCGAGATCCTCTCGTGGGGCCTGCGACTGGACCGCGACACCGCGGGCGAACTCGACGCGGGCAGAGAGGGCGGGCACTCCGCGAGCCGCGTCTTCCACGCGGGGGGAGACGCGACAGGGGCTGAACTCTCGCGGTGCATGGCGGAGCGCGTGCGCTCGCTGGCGAACGTCCGCGTGTTCGAGCGGTGTTTCCTGCTCGACCTTGTGACGCCGTCCGACGAGCCGGGGTCGCCCGTGCTGGGCGCGATCACGCACCACTCACGATACGGGCTGCAGATGATCTGGGCGCGAACGGCGATCCTCGCGTCGGGCGGTGCGGGCGTGCTCTACCGCGAGACCACCAACCCGCCCTCGGCAACGGCGGACGGACTCGCGGCGGCGTACCGGGCCGGCGCTCGGCTGGCGGACATGGCGTTCGTGCAGTTCCACCCGACGGTGCTCTACCTGCCGGGCGCGGCGCGCTCGCTCATCACCGAGGCCGTACGCGGGGAAGGGGCGCACCTGCTCGACGCCGCCGGTCGGCGTTTCATGCCGGAGGTGCACGAGCTGGCCGAGCTTGCGCCGCGCGACGTCGTCACGCGGGCGATCGTCCGGCAGATCGCGCGCCAGGGTGGGCAGCACGTGTGGCTGGACTGCCGCCACCTGCACGGGTTCGTGGAGCGGTTTCCCGGCATCGCCGCGCTCCTGGCCCGGTTCGACATTGACCCCGCGAAGGATCTGGTGCCGGTGCATCCGGCGGCCCATTACACCATCGGCGGCGTGCGGACGGACCTGCGATGCCGGACGAGCGTACCGGGGCTCCTGGCGGTGGGGGAGGCGTCCTGCACGGGCATCCACGGCGCGAACCGGCTGGCGAGCAACTCGCTGCTCGAGGGCCTGGTGTTCGGACGCATTGCCGGCGAGGAGGCGGCCTCCGCGGCGCACGCGGGCGAGAACGGGCCGCGCCACGCCAGGATCGTGAGCGACATCCCTCCCTCCCGCCAAGGGGAACTCGACCTCGAAGACGTGCGATCGAGCCTGCGCTCGGCGATGTGGCGAAACGTCGGCATCGAGCGCAGCGGAGAGCGACTCCGCGACGCCGTGGAGATGTTCGACTTCTGGGCACGCTACACGCTCGACAAGGTCTTCGACGATCCCGAGGGGTGGGAGACGCAGAACATGCTGCTCGTCGGCGCGCTCGTGGCGAGATCGGCGGAATGGCGCGAGGAATCACGCGGCTGCCATACGCGGACCGATCGCCGCACCGCGAGCGAGGAGTACGCCGTCCACGATTGCTGGCATCGCGGCATGGGCGAGCCGGAGCGCGAGCCGGTGGCCGTCGGGGCGGGAGCAGCGCGATGAGCGGGCGGTGGCGCACCGCGGGAGTCGTCCTGGCCGTCGGCACGCTCGTCCTGGGCGCGTGCGTCGAGCGTCGGGTGGTCTACAACCGGCCGATGTTCGCCGGGCTGCCCGGCGTGCAGTCAAACCAGCCGATCGTGGGCGCGACGCCGAAGGGGTACCACGATCCGACCCACGTCGAGGGCGGCTCCATCGTGGTCGAGCACAGCGACGGATCGAAGACTCTGGTCTCCCGCTCGGCAGCGCACCTCGTCGCCCACATCCAGCGGGCTCTCGTCGAGGACGAGGAGGAGTTGTTCCTTTCGCAGGTGCTCAGCGAGTTGACGGTGCGGGAGTGCCGCGAGAACGGCGTCGAGCCGGCCGAAGCGTTCCGGTACCTGCGCCAGCACAGGGACGAGGTGCTCAAGACGTTGGCCCGGATGCAGGCGGGGGAACGATCGCCGTATGTCGTTGTGCAGAAACTCGACGATCGTGTCTACCGCGTGCTGCTGACGGGCCTCGCGGCCCGGGGCCTGCGCTGGCGGGGCTTCGACATGATCCTCGAAGGGGGGGGTTGGGACGGCGAGCGTCCGGACGAGCAGGGCAGGCCCGTCTTCAGGCAGAGCAACTGGCGGCTGCGATGGTTCGTGCCCGCGGAGTCGTGAGGGGGAGTGTTCGCGCCCACGGCTCTCATGTCCCTGTTCGGGGGCGAAGCACCCCTTTCGGGAGAAAGCCGGGGGGCCCGGGCTGTTTGGCGTCGGGGTGGCTTTTGTGGGGTCGGGTGTGGTAGGCTGTGGGTTCAGGCGTCGGCGGGTCTGGCCGCGGCGTCTCGGCCCGCGTGTGCGGGCCTCCGGAGCACAGGGGATATCGCCATGGCGACCGATCGAAGCGGGTTTGCGTCGTTCGTTCCTGAGTCTCGTCGTTCGTTCCTGACCAAGACGGCCGCGCTGGCCGGGGCCGCGACGGCACTGGGGAGCGTGGGGCCGGCGTACGCGGGGCGGCCGATCCCTCGCGCGGCGCGCCGGACGCCCGTCGGTGATGGCGAGCCGATCCGCATCGCCATCGTCGGCCCGGGCGGCATGGGTACCGGGCACGCCGACCGGCTCGCGTTCTTCAACAAGGAGGGGATGGAGAGCCTGAAGATCGCCGCGCTCTGCGACGTGTGCGACGTGCGGGCGCAGGACGCGGCCAAGATGCTCGACGAGCGCTACGGGATGAAGGTCGAGACGATCTGCCGCGACCACAAGGAGATCATGGCCCGCGACGACATCCACGCGGTCCTCGTGGCGACGACCGAGCACTGGCACGGCCCGATCGCGGAGGACGCGATCAAGTCCGGCAAGGACGTCTACTGCGAGAAGCCGATGACGCTCCGGCTCGACGAGGCCCTGCGGCTGCACGACGTGGTGAAGGCGAACCCGGAGATCATCTTCCAGGTCGGCACCCAGCACATCATGTACCCGAAGTATGTTGCGGCACAGAAGGTCATCGCGGAGGGGACGCTGGGCAAGGCGCTCTGGAGCCAGACGTCGTACTGCCGCAACACGCCGACGGGCGAGTGGAACTACTACTCGCTGGACAACCGCTGGAAGCCGGGCGAGAACCTGGACTGGGAGCGGTGGTGCGGGCACCTCGGCGCGGTGCCGTGGGACCCGAAGATCTACGCGAGGTGGCGCCGGTACCGGGCGTACTCGACGGGGATCATCGGCGACCTGCTGGTGCACGAGGCAACGCCGCTGCTCATGTCGCTGGGCGCCGGTTGGCCGACGCGCGTTGTGGCCACCGGCGGGCACTACATCGACAAGGACATGGAGAACCACGACCAGGTCAACCTGAACGTGGAGTTCGAGGGCGGGCACACCATGATCATCGCCGGCTCCACGAACAACGAGACCGGACTGCCCTCGATGATCCGCTGCCAGAAGGCCAACATCTTCCTCAACGGCCCGCACTGCACCGTGCGCCCCGAGTCCAAGTTCGCCTCCGAGATCGACCCCTTCGAGATCAAGAGCGAGGACATCGGCGACCCGCAGAACGCGCTGCGGCTGGACTGGCTCAACAGCATCCGCACCCGCAAGCCCAACCGCAGCCAGGTCGACCTCGCCACGAAGATGATGGTCATCGTGGACTTGGCGACGCGCTCGCTGTGGGACGGCGCAGCGTACGAGTACGACCCTCAGACGCGGAGGGTCAAGCGTCTCTAGCGGGTCGTCCGGCGAGCTGGTCCGCGCGGCCGCGCCCGCCATGGGCACGCGGTTCGAGGTCGTCCTGTGGGGCGATGAAGCGCCGCGCCTGCGGGCGTGCGCCGAGGCCGCGCTGGAACGCATCGCGGAACTGGAGCGGCGCTACAGCCGGTTCCGGCCTGACAGCGTGCTCTCGTTCGTGAACGCGCACGCGGGCGACCGGCCGGTCGGCATCGACGCGGACACGTTCGAGCTGCTCGCGGCGTGCGCCCGCGCGTGGCTTGACTCGGGCGGCGCGTTCGACCCGACCATCGGCCCGCTCATGCGCGCATGGGGCTTCCACGGCGAGCCGGGCGACGTGCAGGCCGCGGCGGCGTGCGTGGGGATGGACGGCGTGCGGCTGCATGATGCCGCGAGAACCGTTCGGTTCACGCGCCCGGGCATGTCGCTGGACCTCGGCGGCATCGCCAAGGGACAGGCGCTCGACGAGGCCGCTGCAATCGTGCGCGAGGCGGGAGTCTCGTGCGGCCTGCTGCACGGCGGAACGAGCACGGTCGTCGCGATCGGATCGCCTCCCGGCGAGGCGGGCTGGGTCGTCGAAGTGCGAGGCAGCCCGTACAGGGTTGTACTGAACGATCGGGCGATGTCCGTGTCTGAGCCGTCGGGGCGGGTCGTGGTTCGTGACGGGAGACGGCTGGGACACGTCCTGGATCCTCGGAACGGCACGCCGGTGGATGGCGCTCGGCTGGCGTGCGTGGTGGGGCAGAGCGCGATGGAGACGGACGCCTGGTCCACCGCGCTGCTCGTGCTTGGCGCGAGGCCCTCGGGGATGCCGCGGCAACTCACGACGCTCCTGCCGCAACAAGGGGGGGCCTGGGCCGTCGAGGGGCCGGATGAGCGGCTATTCTGGCGGTCAGAAAAGGCCGAGCGTGCGGAGCAGGAGTGACCATGAACGAAACGGATCGTCGGACTTTCATCAAGCAGAGCGCGGGGGCGATGGCGGCGGTCGCGCTGCTGCCCGAACTGGGCCTGGCCCGCCCCGTGCGCCTGCACGAGCCGGTCACGGTCGGCGTGATCGGCGCGGGCCGGCAGGGGCGCGCCATCCTCGGCGAACTCCAGAAGATGGAGGGCGTGAGCATCGGCGCGATCTGCGACCTCGACGAGCGCAGGCTGGACGCAGGCGTGCGCCGTTCGCAGGGGGCCGAGGGCTTCGCCGACTACCGCGCCATGCTGGACAGGCGGGCGGACGTGAAGGCAGTCGTAATCGCGACGCCGACGCACCTGCACCGTGACATCGCGCTGGCCGCGCTGGCGGCGGGGCGGCACGTCTACTGCGAAACGCCGCTGGCGCACACCGTGGAGGACTGCCAGGCGATCGCTCGCGCGGCCCGCGGCTCGTCGGGCGTGTTCTACTCCGGGCTGCAGGGCAGGTCGAACCCGGTCTACAAGCTGGCCTGGACGTTCTTCCGCTCCGAGGCCGTGCGCGACCCCGTGGCGATGCGGGCGCAGAGCAACCGCAAGAACTCGTGGCGCACCCCTGCGCCAGACCCGGCCCGCGATCGCGAGTTCAACTGGCGGCTGGACCCGGCGGTCTCGCTCGGGCTGGCAGGCGAGCAGGGAACGCAGCAGTTCGACGTCTTCCACTGGTACCTCGGGGCGTACCCGGTGCGGGCGCGCGGGGGCGGGTCCATCCGCCTGCACGCCGACGGGCGCGAGGTCTATGACACCATCCACTGCGGCCTGGATTTCGAGAGCGGCGTCCACCTGCACTACGAGGCGACGCTGGCCAGCACCTACGGCGGCGAGTACGAGGTGCTTCACGGCACGAACGCCTCGATGTGGCTGGCGTGGACGCACGGGTGGATGTTCAAGGAGTCCGACGCTCCGACACAGGGATGGGAGGTCTACGCGAACCGGCAGCGCTTCCACAATGACCAGGGCATCACGCTCATCGCCGAGGCCACCAAGCTCGCCGCGCAGGGCAAGCTGCAGGAGGGGATCGGGCTGCCGAACGCGCCGCTGTATTACGCGCTGGGCGACTTCCTGCGGAGCGTGAGCGAGGGCGCGCCGGTCGTGTGCGGGGCGGATGAGGGAGCGCGGGCGAGCATCGTCGGAATCCTGGCGAACCGGGCGGTGGTCTCCGGCGGGACGGTCGAGATCGACCCCGCGCTGCTGAAGGGGGGATGAGGCATGGCCGGATCGTGGCCCGCGCTGCGCGACCTGCCGCTCGGCGCGAAGTTCGGCGTGGCGTGCCTCGTGTTCGTCCTGATCGGCGGGCTGGTCGCCTCCGGGACCCACGTGCTGTGGCACTACGAGAACCGCGACGAGCGGCCCGGACTCACACTCGACGACTTCACGGGGGCCTACAGCGGCGTCGAGCGGCGCGCCCCGCTGATCGTTGCGCTGGAGCGCGGCCACCCGCCCGAACTGCCCCAGGCCGACCGCGAGACGCTGCTCGCGTGGCTGCGCGGCGACCGGGTGAGCGAGGACTTCGACAGCCTCGACCTCGGCGACGATGCGCCCGCGGAGATCATCGCCGCCCACTGCCTGCGCTGCCACGCGCGGCAGGCGACCGAGGGCGACGGCATCGGCAAGACGATCCCGCTCGAGTTCTGGAGCGACGTCCAGCGCGTCGCGTTCTCACGGCAGATTCAGCGGACACCCGCGGGCGTGCTCGTCGCGTCCACGCACGCGCACGCGCTTGCATTGGGGACGATGGCGTTCGTGGTCGCGGCGCTCGCGCTGATGACGACCTGGCCGCGGGGGCTGACGTCGTGGGGCGTGGGACTGATGGGCCTCGCCCTGCTGGCGGACATGGGCGGCTGGTGGCTGGCGCGCCTGTCACCCGCCTTCGTGCCCCTGATCGTCATCGCGGGGAGCGCGTACAGCGGACTGACAGGGCTGCTGCTCCTGGGCGTGCTGGGCGAGTTGCTCAAGCCGCCGCGACGGGCCGTGAAGTGAGGCGTGCTGAACCCGGCACGAAGCGAGAGCGAGTGCCCGGGTCCGAAGGGCACTACGCCAGTCGGGCAACGACCTGGGCCAACTTCTGGAGATTGCGCTCCGCGAGCGCGGTCCGGGCCTCGGCGTCGTTCGCGGCCGTCTTCGCCAGCGCGGTCTCGGCCCGTTTCCACAGACGCTCGGCCTGCTTCGGGTCGTCCGCGAGGGCGAGATCGGAGACGATCTCCTGGAGTTTCTGGACGGAGATCGTGCCGAGGTTGTCGTAGTAGCGCTGCACGATGCGGCGTTGATGGCCGCTGAGGTCGGGTCGTTTGGCCATGGGTGTGCTCGTTGTGATGGTCGGAGCGTACGCGTCAGAAGCGGTCGGACATCCAGGGGGTGTTCGTGGCGAAGATCGCGTCGGCGGCGGCAAGCGCACCGGCGTCGCCCTCCGCCAGCCCGAGCGCAACCGTCTGCGACGCGGAGTAGAGACCGGCGTACATCGCGGCCAGGCCGCGGATGCTCAGGCGGAGCGTGCGCATGCCTGTCGCGCGTTCGACGCTCGCGCGTCCGTCTCGCACGCGGAGCGTCCACGGCCCCGCGTTGTCGGGGGTGAGGTCGTCGGAAACGTCGAGCGTGAGCGTTGCGTCGGCGTGCGCGGGGTAGCCGCGGGCTTCGAGGGCTTCGCGCACACGCACGATGCGCAGCATCCACACGTCAACAAAGGCGGAGGTGTGGAACTGCTGATCCATGAGCGTGAGCAGCGGGTGCAGCGGCGGGCCGTGGAAGGCCGCGTCGTCGCCGACGGTGGCGAGGTCGGCGAGCAAGCCGAGCAGGCGTTTGCCCGCGCGGGCGTTCGTGAAGGCGATGTCGGAGACCGCGACGTCGTGCCGTCCCGAATCGGGCTTGCGCCGCTGCGCGAAGAAGACGTACCCATCGAGTCGGCCCGGCGCATCCGGCGCGACCACGCCGAACCCTGCGTAGCGATCGCCGCGCAGTTCGCGCGTCCGCGTCCAGCAGTACGGCCCGCGGTCCAACGTACCGTTGAAGCGCGACGCGAACGAGTTGTAGCACTCGCGGACCGCCCGCTCGTCGCCGGCGTCGAGCGGGCGGACGGGCAGCGACCGGTCGCGCACGCCGATGGTGCGCAGCGGAAGCGTCGTGCGGAAGAGCAGTCCCGCCTGCTCGTAGCCGACCTGGCGGTAGAACGCCTGCGTGGAGGCGTAGAGAGTCGAGAGCGCGAAACCGTCGGCGTGGGCCTCGCGCAACGCGGCGATCATCAGGCGGCGGGCAAGCCCCCCCCCTCGTCGCTCCGGCGGCACGGCGACCGCGGCGATGCCGAGCATCGGGACCGACCGCCCGCCGAAGAACTGCCCCATCGGCACACGCACCAGGCTTGCGGCAGGCCTGCCGGCATCGCGCAGCACGCGCACGTTGTCGAGGCCGGCCGCGCGCAGCCACGCCTCGGTCGCGTCCGGCGCACCGGCGAAGGCGAGCGAGGTCGCGCGGACCACGGCGTCGATGTCGGGTTGTGTTGCGGGTGCGGCGAGCGAATCGGTCGGAGGCATCGCAGACCATAGCAACGCACGCCGCAGCATGGCGGAGTACACGCCCGCGAGCGGGCCGGTCAGCCGGGATGGAAGAAGGAGAGGTGCAGTTCGGCGTGGGCGAGGTTCATGCGGCGCCACTCGTCGTGCGACAGCGGGCCGAAGACGGGGCTGGGCCGCGGCGGGGGCGTGCTGTCGAGACGGCCGAGCGCGCGGAGGAGCCGGGCGCGTCCCTCCTCCAGCGGCAGCGGGTCGATCCCGAAGGTGCCGCCCTTCACGCGGGGGAGGCGCACGCCCGCGGGCAGGCCGCGGGTGAAGAACTTCTTCTTCATCATGCGGCACACCACCTTGACGAACCACGGCGGGCGAGCCTCGGGCGGGTACCCGTCGTAGGCGTAGTCGGTCCACGCGGCGAGGTGGCCGAACGCCTGGCCGAGCGACCAGTTCCCGGTGGCGCGCAGCGTGCCCGCCCGGGCGGCCTCGGCGAGCCGTTCGATCTCGCGCCGGAGTTCGTCCGTCGTCGCGAACCGGAGCGTGCGGCGGTCGGTGACGGCGCGGGTGTCGATGGCTGGTGCGGTCACGGTGCGGCTCCGTCGAGGGCGTGGTAGCTTACAGCGATGGCGCGCCGGCTGTCGCGTGCTCCAACAGCGCGCGCGAGCGCGAACGGACGGGCACGAGCGACACGAGGAACACGACACTGACCGCCGCGGCGGCGAGGCCCGCGAGATGGCCGGTGATGAGCGTGGAGACGCAGCCGAACAGGCCCGGCCCCTCGACGAGCGCTGCGCGCACGATGGTCGTGTTCAGCAGGACCGCGCCGACGGCGTGCGCGCCCTGCTCATCGTCCGCCCGCTCCTGCCACGCGCTGCGGGCGCGGGCTCGTGCGGATGCGCCGACCGCGATGAAGCCGACCACCCCGACGAACATCAGCCCGGCGACGGCGACGAGCAGCGGTGTATTGATCGAGGGCGCGGCCGGGGCCGGCGTGTTCGTGAGCGGGCCGCCGGGCGCGACCATGAGCACGATCACGGCGAAGGTGATCAGCCCGGCGATCAAGCCGCCGACGATGATCGGCAGGACGCGGAGCTGGTCGTCGAGGGGAGAAGAGGGGGTTGAGAAGTGCGGCATCTCGCGGACTCCATCGCGGCGGTCGCGTGGCAGGCCGGCGGACGGGCCTGGCCGCAGCAAAGCAAAGACAAGAAAGCCCCGAGCGGCGTCGGGGCCCGGACTGGCGGCAGGATGGCTCGTTCGTTCACACCCCCGCGGCCATCTTCTCCGCCTTGGCGCGGGCGTCGTCGAGGTTGCCGACGTACATGAACGCGCTCTCCGGCAGGTCGTCGCCCTCGCCGTTGCACAGCCGCTCGAACGAGTCGATCGTCTGCTCCAGCGGGGTGTAGATGCCGGAGAAGCCGGTGAACTGCTCGGCCACGAAGAACGGCTGGCTCAGGAAGCGCTCGATCTTGCGCGCCCGGCTCACGGTCAGCTTGTCCTCCTCGCTCAGTTCGTCCACGCCCAGGATGGCGATGATGTCCTGGAGGTCCTTGTAGCGCTGGAGGATCTGCTGCACGCGGCGGCTGACCGCGTAGTGGCGCTGGCCGATGATGCCGGGGTCGAGGATCCGCGACGTCGAGGCCAGCGGGTCGACGGCCGGGTAGATGCCCTTCTCCGCGATGCCGCGGGCGAGCACGACGAAGGCGTCGAGGTGCGCGAACGCCGTGGCCGGGGCCGGGTCGGTCAGGTCGTCGGCGGGCACGTAGATCGCCTGCACCGACGTGATCGCGCCCTTGCTCGTCGACGTGATGCGTTCCTGCAGCTCGCCCATCTCCGTGCTGAGCGTGGGCTGGTAGCCCACCGCGCTGGGCATGCGGCCCAGCAGCGCGGACACCTCGGACCCCGCCTGCGTGAAGCGGAAGATGTTGTCCACGAAGATCATGGTCTCCTTGCCGGAGGCGTCGCGGAACTCCTCGGCCATGGTGAGGCCCGAGAGGGCGACGCGGAGGCGCGCCCCGGGCGGCTCGTTCATCTGGCCGAAGACCATGGCGACCTTGTCGATGACGTGGGCGGTCCTGCCGTGCTCGTCGGTGTATTCGGCGTGCTGCATTTCGAGCCAGAGGTCGTTGCCCTCGCGGGTGCGCTCGCCCACGCCGCAGAAGACGGAGTAGCCGCCGAACTCGCGGGCGACGCGTGCGATCATCTCCTGGATGATGACGGTCTTGCCGACGCCCGCGCCGCCGAAGAGGCCGATCTTGCCGCCGCGGACGAACGGGCAGAGCAGGTCGATGACCTTGATGCCCGTGACCAGGATCTCGGTGTTGGGGTTGAGCTGGCTGAACTCGGGCGGTTCGCGGTGGATCGGCCGCCGCGGGGCGTCCACGAGGTCGGGCTTCTTGTCGATCGCGTCGCCGAGCAGGTTGAAGACGCGGCCGAGCACCATCTCGCCGACCGGGACGGCGACGGGCTGGCCGGTGTCCACGCACGGCAGACCGCGGCGCAGGCCGTCCGTCGAGCCGAGGGCCACCGCCCGGACGCGCCCGCCCCCGAGGTGCTGCTGGACCTCGCCGGTGAGGCGGAGGGGGCCGGCGGGGGTCTCGGCCTCGACGCGGAGGGCGTTGTAGATGTCGGGGAGCTGGTCCTCGGGGAACTGGGCGTCGAAGGTGGAGCCGATGACCTGGGTGATGCTGCCGGTGGTGGCCATGGGGACGGTTCCTCGTGTGCCGAGCGTTGGCTTTGCGTGCGATCCAGGCGTGCCGGCGGGCCGGGCCGCGCTGCCCCCGGGGCGGGGGGCGGAAGGATAGGACCGGCCGGGCGGGGGGGCGAGATGGCGATCCAGCGGATCGTGGACGGCACCCCGCCGCGCGGGCCGGACGGGCGGCGCGTGCCGCTGGGGATCGGGCTGCAGCCGGCGGGGGTTGGCGGGGCGCGGCCGGAGGGGCCTCCGTCAGCGGCGAGCGTGGATGGATCAGCGGCGAGCGTGGATGGATCAACGGCGAGCGTGGATGGATCAACGGCGAGCGTGGATGGATCAACGGCGAGCGTGGATGGATCAACAGCGACCGTGGATGGATCAGCGGCGACCGTGGATGGATCAACGGCGACCGTGGATGGATCAACGGCGACCGTGGATGGATCAACAGCGAGCGTGGATGGATCAACAGCGAGCGTGGATGGATCAACGGCGAGCGTGGATGGATCAACAACGACCGTGGATGGATCAACAGCGACCGTGGATGGATCAACAGCGACCGTTGACGGCGGTTCTCGAAGGTCCGGCACGCTTCCCGCCCCCGAGAACGCGGGCGGACGTGCCGACAGCAGATGGTCAAGCGAGCAACGGGCCGAAAGAAGAAGGGCGTGGAGGCCGGCGCACATCCTGCGCGTCGCGCGCGGCGCGCGCGGAACGCATCTCGGACCATCGGCGCAGGAACGGCACGCCCCCGACCCGAACGCGGAGGCCGCGGAGAGGCGCCCGGAGAGCACGGAGCGAGAAGGCAGCAGGAAGGGAAGGAGAGGCTCGGAACCCTTGAACTTGCCCCGCGCGAACCCGCCCGGGCCGGGTCTCAGGCGATCCCCTTCTTCACCGCCTCTTCCATCGCCTCGCAGAAGCGCTCCACCTCTTCCAGCGTGCTGTAGACGCTCGGCGAGACGCGCAGCCCCTCGAACTCGTCGTGGACGATCCCCGTGGTGAAGATGCGGTGGCGGTCCCAGAGCCACTGGTTCAGCTCGCCGGTGGCGATGCCCTCGACCTGCACCGTCCCGATGCCGCAGGCGAGGCCCGGCCTGCGGCTGGTGTGGAAGCGCACCCGGTCCAGCCCGGCGAGCCGCTCCATCCACCGCTCGCGCAGGAAGACCATGCGGGCCTCCTTGCGCTTCGGGCCGAGGCCCTGGTGGAAGGTGAGCGCCTCGGCGATGGCGAGGAAGTTCGCCGCCGGGTGCGTGCCGATCTCCTCGAACTTGCGGATGTCCCCCTCCATCTCGGGCGGCGCGGCCATCATCGGCCACAGGCCCGCGATCCTGTCGCGGCGGACGTAGAGCAGCCCCGTCCCGTGCGGGGCGAAGAGCCACTTGTGCAGGCTCACCCCGTAGTAGTCGCACTCGAGGTCGGAGAGCAGGAAGTCGAAGTGGGCGAGCGCGTGCGCCCCGTCCACGATCACCGGGATGCCCCGCCGCCGCGCCATGGCGACGATCCCGCGGACCGGCAGGATCTGCCCCGTCAGGTTGATCATGTGGCAGGCGAGGATGACGCGCGTCCGCGGGGTGATGTGCTCCTCGAACAGCCGCACGACCTCGGACGGGTTCTCCGCCGGGACGGGAATCCTGAACTGCCGGAGCACGACGCCCTCACGCCGCTCGCGCTGGCGGAAGGTCGTGAGCATGCGCGGGTAGTCCTGCGTGGTCGTGAGGATCTCGTCGCCCGGCCCGAGGTCCAGGCCCAGCTGGCAGATCTGCAGCGCCTCGGAGGAGTTGCGCGTGATAGCGATCTCCTCCGCGTCCACGCCCCACTGCCGGGCCAGGCGCGTGCGCACGACCTCGCGCCGCGGTTCGAGGACCTGCCACATGTAGTACGCCGGCGCCTTGTTCGAGAGCTCCTGGTGCTGGCGCATGGCCTCCTGCACCCAGCGCGGCGAGGGGCTGACCCCGCCGTTGTTGAAGTTGATGAGGCTGCGATCGACCGTGAACGCCTCCTGCGCGTGGCGCCAGTAGGTCTCGTCGCGGGCGATGGCCTCCGGGTCGCCGGGCGTGGCCGCGAGTTCGGCGACGATCTCGGCCGCCGACGCGCGCGGCATCGGCAGCCGGCCGGACGCCGCCGCCAGCGCGGCCGCGGGAACGCTCAACGCGCCGAGAAACGCTCTGCGAGATTGCATGGAGATGCTCCGGTCAGAGAGGACGACTCACTGCGTCGCCGCCGTGGGCGTGACGACCGGGCTGCGGTAGCCGTCGCGGTCGTAGGCGCGGACGCCGAAGAACCAGTTGTCCTTGCTGCGGTTGATGGTGGCCTCGGTCGCGTCGCCCACGTCGCGCACGTGCTGCCACTCGTGGGCCGTCGTCTCGCGCCACACGACCTCGTACCCGGCGACGTCCGGCTCGGGGCTGGCGTCCCAGCGCAGCGTCGTGTCGTACGACAGCCCCGCGACGATGAGGCGCGGGCGCGCGGGCGGCGAGGGCGCGTTCGCCAGGTGCACCAGCACGGCCGCGTTCAGCCGCGTCACGTCGGCGAGATACTCGGCGTCGACGTACTCCGGCAGGTCGCCGTACTGCACGCCGTCCTCGACGCGCGGGTCCTGGTGCTGGCGGTCGTAGTTCTCGTAGACCTCGACGAATCGGACGGCGGGCCAGCCGAGTTCGTTGAACGGCGTGTGGTCCCCGCCGCGGAGGTAGCGATCGGGGCGGTTGATGAGCATGGGCTGCACGGGCGTCGCGTGCTGTCGCGCGACCTCGGCGATGTAGCGGGCCAGTTGGCGGCTGGGCGAGTCGTTCTCGCCGCCGTCGCGCCGGAGCATGGAGACCTGGAAGAGGCGGTTCCGCGCCTCGCGCAGGCGGGACTCGGGCGTTTCAGGCTCCTCGTCGCGGACGACGGCGGTGCGAGGCTGTTCCATCAGCATCGAAACGGGCACGCCCTCGCTGAAAACGCGCACCCGGTCACGGGCGGAGCGGCCGCCGGGCGCGGAGGGGTCGCCGACGGTGTCGTTGTTGAGGACCGCGCCGATGGTGCGGCCCTGGCGGCGGGCGTTCAGGGCGTGCAGGCGCGCGCCGAACAGGCCCTGCTCCTCGCCGGCGGTCGCCATCAGCACGACCGTCGATTCGAGCCGCATGTGCGCGAGGACGCGCGCGAGTTCGAGGCACGCGGCCACGCCCGAGGCGTCGTCGTTCGCGCCCGGCGCATCGCCCTCGGTGTTGCTGCCGTCGCTGGCGCGCGAGTCGTAGTGCCCGAGCACGTAGTAGTGCCGGAACCGTGCCTCGGGCGACGAGCCGGGGATTTCGCATACGACGTTCACGACCTCGACCGCACGCGCGATGCGCCCGCCCGGCTCGACGGGGTGAACGTCGAACCAGACGCGCGGGGCGAGGTCGCCCTCACGCCCCGAGCCGGCGACGGCGCGCTCGAACTCGGCGTGCAGCCATCGGCGTGCCGCGCCGATGCCGCGGGTCTCGCTCTCGGTGTCGCTGAGCGTGTGGCGCGTGCCGAAGGCGGCGAGCGTGTCCACGTCGCGGCGCAGCCGCTCGGCGGAGACGGCCTCGAGGGCCGCGGCGACGGTCTCGGCGGGCGGCGCCCCGGGCTGTGCGTGCACGGGTGTGCTCCAGGCGGCGGCGCACGCGAGCACGAACGCGGCTCGCCGACGCGGCGAAGGGGACCGATCGGTGCGTTCCATCCCCGCGAGTCTACCGAGTGCCGTCCCCCCGTGGTCGGGGCCGCGCTGCGCGGGGCGTAAGATGGTGTCCGAGGGGCTTGCGGCCCGAAGGAACGGCACGAGTGAGCACGCGCCAGAGCCAGACCAGGGGAGGGGGCACGAACCGCTGCCGCGGGTCGGAGGCGGTGACGCGCGGCATCCGCGTCGAGGTCCGGCCGTCCTACGCCCCGGACCAGTCCCACCCCGCCTCGGGCAAGTTCGTCTTCGCGTACCGCGTGCGCATCACCAACCAGAGCGACCAGACCGTGCGGCTCGTCTCTCGCAGGTGGATCATCATCGACGCCGACGGCGGCGAGCGGATCGTCGAGGGCGACGGCGTCGTCGGGCGCCGCCCCGAACTCGAACCGGGCGGGCACTTCGAGTACGAGAGCTTCTGCCCGCTGGAGACGCCGTGGGGCACGATGCAGGGAACCTACTTCTTCGAGGGCGAGACCGAGCCGTTCGAGGTCCGCGTGGCGAGGTTCTACCTGGTGGCCGATGAAGCCTGAAGGCGGAACGCAGAGGGCGCAGAGGAGGAACGCAGAGTGCGCGGAGTGGAGGATGGGATGGAAATGCGATCCGCTCGATGTCCCTGCGATTCTGATCGATCTGCTCTTTTCTTCTTCTCTGCGTTCTCTGCGTTCCGTCTCCGTGACCTCTGCGTTCTTCCCGCCGCGGAGCGTGATAGGCTGACGGCATGAGCGAGCGTGTGCATCCCGGGGTGCGTCTGCGTGAGGCGATGGGGCGCGGCGTGGTGGCGGCGCCGGGGGCCTTCAACGGGCTGTGCGCGCGCGCGGTGGCACGGGCGGGGTTCGAGGCGTGCTATGTGTCGGGCGCGGCGACGAGCGTGTGCGCGGGCGTGCCGGACGTCGGGCTGCTGACGCTCGAACATTTCGCGAGCGTGGTGCGCGAGGTGGCGGACGGGAGCGGGCTGCCCGTGCTCGCGGACGCCGACACGGGCTTCGGCGAGGCGGAGATGGTCCGCCGGACGGTGTTCGAGTACGAGCGGGCAGGCGCGGCGGGCCTGCACCTAGAGGACCAGGTCTTCCCCAAGCGGTGCGGGCACCTCGACGGCAAGGCGCTCGTGCCGACGGACCACATGTGCGAGAAGGTCGAGTGGGCCGCGAAGGCGTCGCGCGACTCCTCGGGGGGGGCGTTCATCGTGTGCGCGCGGACCGACGCACGCGGCGTGGATGGGTTTGACGCGGCCGTGGCACGGGCGAAGGCCTACGTGCAGGCCGGCGCGGAGATGATCTTCCCCGAAGGCCTGACAGGCGAAGATGAGTTCGCGGCCTTCGCGCGAGAAGTTCGGCCGGGCGGATCGAAGCCCTTCCTGCTGGCGAACATGACGGAGTTCGGGAAGACGCCGATGATCCCACTCGCGCGGTTCGGAGAGATGGGGTATCACCTCGTGATCTTCCCGGTGACGCTGCTGCGCGTGGCGATGGGGGCGGTGACGAAGGCGCTCGAAACGCTCGGGCGAGAAGGCTCGGCGGAATCGCTGCTGGGCGGGATGCAGACGCGCAAGGACCTGTACGACCTGATCGGGTACGAGCCAGGCAGGGCGTGGGAGTGGCCAAAGCCATAGCCTGTAGTTGATCTGCGACAGTGCGCACACCGCCCAATCGCAACGGCATGTCCACCTGCCCACTGTTCCCCCAGCATGGCTCTTCGCACCTTGATATCGGCCCGCAGCGATGATATTTTGGTGCGGGTAGTCCCGAGACGAGTGCCGGCGGGTTCCGTATCCTGTTATCGTTGGCATCGTATCGACACGCAAGATGAGGATACCTATGAACAGACCATCTCGACTCGTCCAGCATGCAGTCGCGTTCGCCGTGGTGCTGGTCATTGTTCTTCTATACGCACGGCCTTCGATCGCTCAGCAATCCGACTTCTGCGAGTCCGTCTCATCAGGCGGTTTCGATTCCGAGTTTTTCGAGAAGCACGTCACGCCCCTTCCTGATCTGGACGGCGACGACTTCGGCGACTATGCGGTATGGGATCCGAACAGTGGCTTCTTCAATCCGAGAGTTCAGGTTTTCAGTGGAGCGAGTCACTCGCTCCTCTACGATCTGAACGGCTGGACAGGGGACCACTGGTTCGGGTTTGTTGTCGTCGATGGTGGTGACGTGAACAACGATGGGACTCCCGACATCGCAGTCGGCTCGCTTGTCGCTTCCGGCGCGAACGGCGACTACACAGCAAGAATCACCTTCTTCAGCGGAATCGACGGAACGCCGATCGTGCGCGCCTACCTCGTTGAGATCGGGCCTGACTACTTCGAGGTCAGACCCTTCTGCATCACGAACGTCGGCCTGTCCGGTATCGTCGACGGCAGCGATGTTGCGGAGGTGCTTGCATGGCAAGGCGCGTCCGCCGATGTCGCGGGCGATGCTGATGTCGACAACAGCGGCGTCGTTGACGAGTACGATGTGCTGCAAGTCGTCCTTTCGCTCGGATGTAATGGGAGTAGCTTCGATTTCTCTGATTTCGAATCGAGGCTCAACGAACCTGAACTTGGAGAAGACGAGCCCGTCGCCGGCATCGGAAAGATCATCAAGTGCTTCATCTGCGGCGTGAAATGCGGCAGCAAGCTCGATCAGGCGTGGGAGTGCCGCAACGCTCTCAAGGAGGCGGAGTGCGCGTGCTGGGAGCTTGGTGATTATTTCGAGATTTCTGCGTGCCTCGACAACCTTCGTCTCAACTTCCTTCCCAACTGCCTGAATGACGTCATCGATGCTGCGGGCAGCTGTGCCAGCTGCATCCGGAAATGCGGCCCTATACCCAACTAGTATTTTCGTACGCACACCTTCTGACTCCACGCCAGGCTTCACGGGGATTTGTGGGGTGAGTACGAGAGAAAGATCATGCTCAAGTATGCGATTCCGCTCCTGCTCACGCTCGTCATTGCCGCGTGTGGCGACGAATCGGCCCGGAACAGTGCGGACAGCAGCAGCTCCTCTCCGACAGCGAGTGGCAGTGTCGATGAAGAGTCTCTGATCGCCATCGATATCGCTGATGCATGGACGCGTCTTCAACTCGGTGACACAAGCGGCGTGTCGGTGCTCCTCGATGTCGCTCCAGATGGTATTCAGTCAGTACGATGGTTCTCATCCCTCGCGGCTCCTGATACGGTGACCTGTGCGGACGCGCATATTGTCATCAACAGTGCGACGATCAAGGCCGTTGGCGAGGCTGTCGGCGCCTGGCTCGTGGACAACCAAGAGCGATCGCTGGAAGCGTGGAGTACGCTCGACACAATCGCGATGAGCATCATGGCAAGCCACCGCACGCTTGCCTCACACGTCCCCTATGTCCACGCCGGGCTGTTGCGTGGCTGGGTGCACAAACGGATGCGAGACGCGGGATTCACCGAAGAGGACTATGCGCCTCTCGCCCATACTGAGGTGATCGTTGCCGCCGCAAGGAGCGCCTCGCTCCGTGAGCTCATGGTCGATCCTCCGGGTTGAGCGGGCTGTCTGACCCGTTGGGCGTCTGTGGCCCGCGCCATTTGTCTGGTGCTCGAACTCGCACCTGTCGGACCCCTACAATCGGCGTAACTGCACGCAAGACGCCGAAAGGATCCCGATCATGACGACGGCAACCCCCACCCGCGGCCTCGAGGGCGTAATCGCCGGCGAGACCGAGATCTGTTCGGTCGAGCAGGGCGCGCTCATCTATCGCGGGTACGAGATTCACGACCTGGCCGAGAACGCGACGTTCGAGGAGGTGGCGTTCCTGCTGCTCGTCGGGCACAAGCCCTCGGCCGAGGAACTCCGCTTCTTCAAGGACGAGTTGGTGGCGAACCGCGCGCTCCCGCCGCAGTGCGTGGACTACCTGCGGGCGGCCGTGCCGCTGCTCAAGCAAGGCTCGGCGGTGCCGATGGACGTCCTGCGGACGTGCGTGAGCATCCTCGGGAACACCGACGCCGAGAGCCAGGACAACTCGCCCGAGGCGAACCTGCGCAAGGCCAAGCGGCTGACGGCGAAGATCCCGACGATCATCGGGCACATGCAGAACCTGATCGACGGGCGCGAGATCGTCTCGCCGAACACGGGCGGCGACGCGAAGCTCGGGCACGCCGCGAACCTGCTCTACCTGATGAGCGGCGAGAAGCCCAGCCCCGAGCACGCGCACGTGCTGGACGTGTCGCTGATCCTCTACGCGGAGCACGACTACAACGCCAGCACCTTCACGAGCCGGGTGATCGCCGCGACGCTGAGCGACATGCACGGGGCGGTAACGGGCGCGATCGCCGCGCTCAAGGGGCCGCTGCACGGCGGGGCGAACGAGGCCGCGATGGAGATGCTCAAGGAGATGCGGCGCGACCTCGGGCCGGAGAACGACCCGAAGAAGATCGACGCGTGGATGCAGCGGGCCTTCGCGGAGAAGCGCAAGCTCATGGGCTTCGGGCACCGCGTCTACAAGCACGGCGACCACCGGGCGTCGCTGCTGCACGCGCTGGGGCGGAAGATCGCGGAGAAGAAGGGGCCGGAGTTCGTGAGGTTGTTCGAACTGGGCGAGCACGTGCAGCGGATCATGGCCGAGCAGAAGCAGATCTACCCGAACGTGGACTTCCCGTGCGGGATGACGTACTACACGATGGGGATCGCGGTGCCCCAGTACACGCCGATCTTCGTCGCGTCGCGGATCACCGGCTGGTGCGCGCACGTCATGGAGCAGCACGCGAACAACCGGCTGATCCGCCCGATCGCGCAGTACACCGGGCCGCGCAACCTGAAGTGGAAGGGCTGAGTCGTCTGGCGTGCGGGGCGGTCGGTCCGGCCGCTTTCCCGCGGGAGGGGCGTGCGGTGGCGTTCCGGTTCGGACGGCGCGAGGAGATCGGCGCGGGCGTTCGCCGGGTCGTGCTGGAACAGCTCGCCAAGGCCGAGCGAGCGCTCGCCGCGACGCGCGACGACCACGAGCGGGCCGTGCACGAGGCGCGCAAGTGCATCACGCGGGCTCGCGGCACGCTGCGGCTGGTGAGGCACGACGCGGGCGACCCCTTCGATGCCGCGAACGCGAAACTGCGCAAAGCGGCAAAGTCGCTCTCGACCAGCCGCGACGCCGCCGTGACGCTCGCGGCGCTCGATGCGCTGGCGGGAACCGTCGAGGGCGCGGAGCGCGTGAGAGATCAGTTCGTCGGCGGCGCACGGCAGGACCCCGCGCCGCCGTCCGACGCCTCCGTCGCCCACGCCCTGCACGCGGTCGAGTCGGCCCGAATCGAGATCGAGGCCGTGCGCTTTTCAGCGAGCGGTTTCGACCTGATCGAACCCGGTCTGCGGCGGGCGTGGAAGCGGGCGCGACAGGCAATGTTCGCCGCCGCCGGACAGCCGACCGACGAGCGGCTCCACGAGTGGCGCAAGCGATGCAAAGCCTGCCACGCGCACGCGAAACTGCTGCGGCGCATCCGGCCCAAGGAGATGGAACGGCTGGTCACGCGGCTTCGCGACCTCTGCACAGCGCTGGGCGAGGAACGAGACCTCGCGCTCCTGGCCGACCGGCTCGACTCGCTCGGCGACGGCGACGCCACGATCCGCGCGCTGATCGACGGGACGAAGCTCCGGAGGGAGGCGTTGCGACTCCGGGCGTTCGCGCTCGGCGAGACCGTCTTCGAACGCGGCGCGCGGCGGATGACGCGGAGGCTCGCCAGGCTCTACGACGGGTGGAAGCGCGACGACTGAAGCGGGCTACGGCGCGGCGGAGACAGGCGTGTGACCCGCCTCAGCGCGTGCGGCGCGAGCCGGCTCGCCGTTGAGCAACTCACGATAGATCGACTCGACCTCCCCGACGTGCTCCGGGTAACTGCGAAGGATGCTCACGTCGTGTATCTCGCGCGGGCTGGGGATGACGACCTCGCCCGCAACGATGCGCCGCAGGCAGTCGGCCAGGGCGTCGGGGTCACCCGCGCGGAAGAGGAGCGCGTTCCCAAGCCCGCCGTTGGCGCGGCTGCCCGCCGAGCCCGGCTCGTGCAGCCAGTCCACCGGGCCGCCGAGACGCGACGCGACGATGAACTTGCCCGCGTGCAGGTGCTCGAGCATGACAAGCGGTGAGTTCTCGAACCAGATGTGAGGGAGGATGCCGACGTCGTACTCGCCGGCGGCGGCGAGGAGCATGATCGTGTCGTACCCGCCGAGGAAACTGACCTCGGGGTACGCGCTGAGCATCTTGCGGTAGCCCCAGTCGATGCCGTAGGCGTGGACGATGAACTGGCATCGCTTGCGCACGGCGGGTTCGAGGCGCTGGATCGCGCGGGCGAGCACGCCGAGGCCCTTGTTGTTGCGCGTCGTGCCGAGGAATCCGAAGCGGACGGGGCGGCGCGCTTCGGCCGGGTTCCATGGCCTCGTGTGATAGAACGGGCTTCGCCGGGCGCGGCGGTTGATCTGGTCGAAGTGCGGCTGGCCGAGACGCACGTGCCGCAGCCGCGAACGATCGACGCCCATGGTCTCGTACACGCGGCACATGAACTCGCTGGGCGGGATGACGAGCGATGCGTGGTTGAGCGCCTCGACGCCCGCGAGACGGCGCCGACCGTAGAGACTGTTGTCGAGCACCCGGAGGTGCACCTCGCGCGTGGCGAGGAAGCGCTCGTTGGCGTCGAGGGGGGGGCTGCCCAGTTCGTCGATCTTGTCGCGTGGTCGCAGCTCCAGCCCGTGGTCGAAGGTGCCGGGGTGGTCAGCCGGGCCGGGGTCGAAACCCCGGGCGGACTCGGGGTCCGGCTTGATGCGGTCGGCCTGCTCGACGTCCTCGGGGCTGGGCTTGCGCTTGCCCCTGACGGCATCTCGTGCGGCCTTGAAGACAACCTCCAGGAGGGCCGCGGTCTCAGGCCCGAAGAGCCGCTCCGCCCCCTGCTCGACCGCGCGGTTGAAGCGGACGGTGCGCGGCGAACTGGTTTCGAGGCACCCCACGCAGCGCCGACCGCCGTCGTAGTCCATGCAGCAGTCCCGCTCGCGGTGCAGCAGGTCCACCTGCGGGCAGACGTACCAGTAGTTGTGCGGCGTGACGACAACGGGCCGGCCCGTGCGCCTGATCGCTCCCACAACGCTGAGCGCGAAGCCCTCCAGCGAATGGACGTGGACGACCTCCGCCCCGACCGAGTCGAGCCAGCGGAGCACGAGCGCGTCGTCGCGGGGAGAGGACAACTCGCTGGCGACGTGGGCGAAGTTCGTCGAGGCGGGCGAGAAGTTCCTGCTGTTGACGAGCGACGCGCAGCGGACGCCGCGCCACGGCTGCTCGTCGCGGATCCACGGGCCGCCGACGAGTGAATAGTCGAGGCCCGAACGGAGGTAGTGCACACTGTGCCCGCTCAAGGCGAGGCCCGCGGCGAGTTCGGTGGCCGACAGGTTGTAGCCTGAGCCTTCGAGCGCCTGGAGGCGGAGTCTCGCCCAACCGAGGATCGCGATCCGCACAGGGCGGTCGGTGCGCGGCCAGCCCAGGGGCGTCCGCTGCGAACTCGCGCTGTTCGGATCGGTGTGTGGCATCGGGTGTGCGACGTCGTCTCAGCCGTAGCGCGTCGTGGACGTGTCCGGGCGGAGTGTAGCGGCGTGCAGCACGCACCGGAAGCCGGTGACGAACCAACGCGCGAGGAACGCCGCGCGCCGACCCGGACCGTCGCGCTCGACCTGGGCGCGCTCGGGCGCGCGCCGATCGACGTGGATGTTCCACCTCCCTCGCACCAGCGGAAAGTCGTTCACCTGGTCGAAGACGACGCACGATCGCACGGGCGACAGGAGCAGCGGCCACTGGCGGCGGACCCGTGAGAGAAGCCTTCCGGAGTAGACGATCCGCCGCGACACGCCCCCGCCCGCCGGAGCGTAGCAATCCGGAACGTCATTGCGGACAACCTCGACCCAGCACGGACCGGCACGCCCGGACAGCCGCTTGGCCGCCTCGTCGCGGAGTTCCGCGCTCCAGGCGAGCGAGTCGGGATGGTTGCACGCGATCACGACGGTCGCGCCGTCTGCGAGCGAACCGGTGCGCTCCAGCGCGTCCATCAGCGGCTCGGTCGGCGGGCCTTCGAAGTCCAGCTTGCCGGCGCGCCCGCGGCAGGCGTCGTCCGCCGTGCGGCGGATGATCTCCGCGTGGAAGAGGCGGCGGTGGACCCCGGCGCGGAGCGAGTCCCTCATCAGCCCGGCCAGCCGCCGGAGCGTGACGCGGCGAAGTTCGCGCCGCGGAAGAATCTTCCGCAGCACCCAGAGAATGTTGCGCTGCGCGTAGTACAGCCGCGCGGGCGTGAGCTTGTGGTGCCACGGCGTGTGGTAGACCACCGCGTCCAGGTTCAGCACCACGCGCCAGCCGGCGCGCCCGAAGCGCAGGCACCAGTCCGCGTCGTCGCAGTAGATGAAGTACCGCCAGTCCCAGAAGCCGACCTCGCGCACCGCGGGCCACCGTGCCAGCAGCGAACACGCGGAAACCACGTCCACGTCGCGCAGGCCGCCGTACTCGTGCCTTCCCTTCGTGCCGCCAACGCGCTCTGCCCACGCCTTGTGCTCCTCGTGGCGCGGGTGGCCGGGGGGGGCGTTGTCGGTCATCAGGCCGGTGCGTCGGTCGAGATACACGGTCGTCTCGATGGTCGTGTCGCGGTTGCGGATGTCCACGGTCCGCGAGCCGACCAGGCCGATCGCCGGATCGCTCTGCGCGGCCTCGACGAGCCGCTGCGCCGCGTCATCGGGCAGGTCGATGTCGTCGTCCACCAGCCACACGTAGTCGGGCGGCGTCGGCGACCCGGGACGGTCAAGCGCGTGCTGCACGTAGGCGAAGCCCGTGTTGAACCCGCCGCACCCGCCGAGGTTGTGCGCGTTGCGGACGACCGTGAGCGAACGCAGGCCTGCGCGGTTCGGCCCGTGACCCGTCGGCGTCGGCTCGGCGAACGCCGGCTCGTGCGCGCGCTCCGTCGGGTTACTGACGACACGCTCGGCTCCCCACCGCTCGACCAGCATCTCCGCGGTGCCGTCCGTTGAGGCGTTGTCCACGACCACGACGTCGATGCTCGCACGCGGGTAGCGCTGGCGAGCCAGCGCGGCGATCACGTCCGAGACCAACGCCGCGCGGTTCCACGTCACGATCACGATCGCAATGTTCGGGACCGCCACCGACGAGTGCGCATCGACCGCCACCGGGCGCTTCGGCTGCAGCACGGGCTTGGCGGTCGTGGTCGGGTCGCTCATGCGGATCGTCTCAGGCGGTCGCGGCGGCAGCCCGGCGGCGCGACGCCTCCTCCATGCACGCAGCGTAGACGGCCTCGACCTCCGCCGCGTGCTCGGGCATCGACTTCGGCGGCCGGACACCGGCCCGGAGGTCCGTCAGCGCCCACGGCTCGCGCGCGACCCGGGCGAGCGTTCGGGCCAGGTCGTAGCGATCGTTGCCCCTGAAGAGCAGCCCGTTCACGCCGTGGCGCACAAAGTCCGGGATGCCCCCGACCGCGGCCCCGAGCACGGGCACGCGGCAGGAGAAGAACTCGAGGACTGTCTGCGGGCCGTTGTCCCACCACGTGCTCGGCACGACGCCGAGGTCCTGCCCTCCCAGCATCCACGGGATGTCGCGGTGCTCGTACCCCTCGAACCAGCGCAAGCCGGCGAGCCGCGGCTGCAATCGGCTGAACCGCCACTCGGTCCGCTTGCCGCCGAGGGCATAGACGGAGACCTCAAAGCGACCGATCACCTCCGGCGTGAGCAGCTCCAGCGCGTCCGCCAGGACGTGCAGCCCCTTGTACGGGTTGTCGTAGCCCATGAACGCGAGGCGGACGGCGCGCGGACGCGCTCGCTCGAATGGGGGGGGGTCGAAGACCAGCTCCGAGTGCTGCGCCGCGATCTCGCCGGCGCGCGTGCCGATGTGCAGCGTGCGGAGCCGGGCCGGGCTGACGCCCAGCGATTCGAACTTGCGGCGGACGAAGTCCGACACCGCGAGCACGGCGTCGCTCCGGTTCAGGGCGCGCAGCATCGCAAGACGACGCCGACCGTACCGGGTTGACGGGTCGGGCGAGGGTTCGTGGCGGACCTCGTTGCCCAGCGGCTGCCATTCGGGCGACTCCGGACGAGGACGAAAGCAGGTGGACATCTCGGTCTGGAGGGCGGCGGCCCGGCCGCGGGTCTCGTCGCCCGGGCGCGGCCGCGGCAGCAGCACGTCCGCCGGGCCGAGCACCGGGCGCGCGGACGGGTCGGGCGCGGTCGGGTTCAGCGCGGGGGGGGGCTGCTCGTGATGCGCCGGCGACGCGATCGCCCGCACCAGCCTGCCGAGCACGGAGGGCGAACGCTGGGCGTTCGCCGGCGCGCCGTCGTCGTGCGAACCAAGCCCGGCCCGCCGGAGGCGTTCCTCGCGCGGGTCGCACGCCTCGATGCATCCGTCGCAGCGCCTGCCGCCCTCCGCGCTCTGGCAAGGCCGCTCGTGCCCCTGCATCAGGTAGACCTGGGGGCAGATGGTGTGGTAGTTGTGGAGGGAGACGACGACGCGCGCCCCGGGCCAGTCACCGCTCGGCCGCTGCGCGACCTCGACGCACGCCGCCGAGAAGCCCTCGAGATTGTGGAAGTGGACAACGTCCGGGCACAGCCCCGCGAGCAGGTCCGCGAATCGGGCCTCCAGTTCCGGCGCGGCGATCTCGTCTTCCGGCGCATTGAACTGGAGGATCGACGGCGCGAGCACCGGGCTGTTGACGACCTCGAAGACGCGGATGCCAAGCCAATCATCGTGGCGGCGGATTTCGCAGGGCCCGACGCGGCCGTCCTGGGCGGTAAACCGCGTCCCGCCGCACAAGGAGAAGACCTCGTGCCCGCGTCGGAGGAGTTCGAGGGCGAGCGACTGGAGGTAGCCGTTGACACCCCCTCCGACGGCCGCCCCGTCCCAGACATAGGCCCAGTTGACGAGGAGAATCCTCATTCGAGCCGAGTATAGGGAGAGCGTTTGTCGGGCTTTGCCGCCGGTTTGCGGTATGATCGGTCGCCGTCGAGTGGATTCCGGCCGCGGGCGGTCTATGACTCGGGCTGTTGCGCGATCCTCGTCGCGGGTGACGGAGCGAAGCGATGGACTGGATGGCCAGGATCCGATTCCGGGTGCTCGCGTTCCTGCTCGGGCTGACGCTCGCTGTGCTCGGGACGATCTCGCTGACGACCCTGCCCGCGTGGCCGGTCGTGGGCGTGGCGTTCGCGGCCGCAGCCGTCGCCGTGAACCACATGACCGCGAGGCTCAAGGCCCCGGTCTGCCACGGGTGCGGGGCGAGGCTCACCGACGGGCCGCCGGGGGCCTACGGCGTCCTCTGCGATGAGTGCGGGTTCGTCACGCTGCCGATCGGCACGCTCGCGCAGGGCGAGGAGCCGACCGACGAAGGCGACGACGACGCGGCGGGCTGAACACGCCCGTGGCGCGGCGTGGTCACGCGTCCAGCCCTTCGGACTCGACCAGCTTGTTGTATTCCTCGGCGGACATCTCCGTGATCTCCGCGTCGGCGAGCAGCGCGTCGAGCGTCTTGTGCTCGCGGATCTGCTGATAGATGGTGCCGGCCTGCCCGGACTGGAGGAGTTCCTGCCGCAGCTTCTCCGGCCGGACGCCCCGCGACGCCGCGATCTGCGCAATGCGACCGTTGACCTCCGCCTCCGTCACGCCGACCTTCAACTGCTCCGCGATCGTGTGGAGGATGAACAGCAGTTTGAGTTCGTTGGCGGCCGCTTCGTTGGAAGCGTTGCGCATGTCGGCGACCTGTTCCTCGACGTGCTGCGGGTCGATCCCGCGGTACGCGAGTTCCATCTTCCGACGCGCGAGGTTCCGTTCGGCCTGGTTCGCGGTCAGCCGTTCGGGCAGGTCCATCTTGACGGTCTTCGCCAGGTGCCGGGCGATCTGCTGCCTCATCGCCACCTGCTGCTGCACCGTGGCGCGGTCGAACAGTCGCGAGCGAATCTCATCCTTCAACGCATCCACGCTGCCGAACCCCATCGCGAGCGCGATGGTGTCCGCGGAGGCTGGATTGATGCGGTCGACCCGCTCTACTTCGAAGGTCATCGTCAGTTTCGCGTTGCGAACCCGCTCGAGTTCATGGTTCTTCGGGCCGGTCGTGGTGATCGTCGTCTTCTCGCCGGGCTTTGGCAGGCCCAGCTGCTTGCCGAGATCATCGACCATCACGCCGAGGATCATGCCCCGGCCCTCTCGCTCGGGCGGCGGGACCTGCACGACCGCGCCGCGGATGTCGTAGATTTCCGTCCCGTCCTGGAGCGTCATCGTCGCCCGCCCCGTGAGGTAGTCCCCAGGCTCGGAAGCCTCCCGTTCCTCGAGCGTGCCCTCGTTCACGCAGATGCGGTCCAGTTCGGCCTGCACCATCTGGTCCGTGACCTCGATCAGCGGTTTGCGGACCTTGATCCCCTTCAGGTCCGGCAGCGTGAACTCCGGCACGACCTCGACCTCGACCTCGAACGAGAACGGCTTGCCGACCTCGATCTCGATCTTGTCCAGCTCGGGGCTGACCGGGTCGCCCAGCACCTTCAGCTTGTGTTCCTCGACCGCCTTGCCGTAGGCGTCGGCGACGAGGCGGGCCTTGGTCTCGCGCCGCAGCGTGTCGCCGAAGCGGCGCTCGATCAGACGACGCGGGGCGCGGCCCTTGCGGAAACCCGGCAACTGCGCCTCCACCAGCAGCGTCTCGAACGAATCCTCCAACTGCCCAGAAACCGCCTCCGCAGGAATCTCGATCGTCAGTTTCTTGCGACTCGGCCCCGCGTCGGTAACAGTAACGTTGGGGCGAATCTCGGTCGTTGCCTCGGCCATCGGACGGTCTCCGGGGGCGCGCCCCGGGGCCGGCCCGACAAGGGCAAACCCGTCCAGCGCGCAGGGGGGCCAAGTCTAGCGGGCGGGTCTCGGCGATCCACAGACAGGTGTCATGGCCACGGTTGACCACGCCCGCCCTGCCGCCCACGATTCCGCTGCACGCCGGAGTGGCGGAACTGGCAGACGCAGCGGATTCAAAATCCGCCGCCCGCAAGGGCTTGGGGGTTCGATTCCCCCCTCCGGCATTCGAGTCCCGCGGCCGCGCCTAGGGTTGACACCCGCGGGCCGCACGGACCGCAGGCTGCCCGGCGTGGAGGACGGTCGCGGGCGGCCCTCCAAACGTACATCCTCGCACGGAAAGGAACGCACACCATGTCTGACACTCCCGAGGGCGCCCAGCAGCGCCAGATTCAGCTGCGCATCGACGAGTCCAAGATGCACAGCACCTACGCCAACACCATCCGCACCTCCACCACTCAGGATGAGGTCATTCTTGACTTCGGCGTCAACCTTCCCGTGCAGGGGCCGGACGGCCAGACCGCCCTCCTCTTTGCCGTCGGCAGCCGGGTCATCATGAACTGGGCAGGGGCGAAGCGGCTCGCCATCAGTCTCGGACAGGTCATCCGGCAGTACGAGGAGCGCCACGGGGAAATCCCCCTCCAGCGCCCCGTGCCGCAGCAGGGCGGCCCCCGGCTGGCTGACTGATCGGACCCCACAGGCACCCGCACAGTCTGAAGCCCCACGCGCCATTGAGGACGGCGTGGGGCTTTTTCTTGCGTCGATGTTGCGTCGGTCGGCGCGGTGCGGGTACTCTGGGGGTCGCCTTTGCACAAGGAGCGTGATGCATGAGCGCAGCAAGGCTTCGGATCGCGTGTCTGGCCGCCGGCGTGTGCTGCGCGGCGGCACTTCTCGGCTGTTCCGGCGGCACGGCGACCCGCACCGCCCCTGGGGTCGCAGCAACAGCCGGACCCGAATCGCAGGACCAATGGGACTACCGCCGCATCCGGTTCGCCGAGGCGATGCGCGGGCTGCGCATCCAGGATGGACTGGTGCGGGTGGACGAGCAGGCGGCGGCGGACCTCATGCGAGGTCTTGCCGTCGCGGACTCGGCCCCCGCGGTCGCTCGCGGGCACGCGCTGATGGGCGAGAACGACTTCACCGGCGCGGCCGGCGAGTACCGTACCGCCATCCTCGCGGACGGCGACAACGCTCGTGCCTACGAGGGCCTGGGCGATGCGCTGCTCGGCAAGCGAAAGGACGGCGATGCCCTCGCCGCGTACCGCACCGCAGCCATGCTCGACCCGGCCAACGCCGACCTGCGGCTGAAGTTCGCAGAGACGATCAACCGCACGGGCGACCTCGACGGCTGGGCGGCGGAGCTCGCGCGGATCGTCGCCTTCGCCCCCGAGCACGGCGAGGCGCACGCGAGGCTCGCCGTCGCCCGGTACTACCTGGGCGACCATGACGGCGCGCGAGCGCACGCCGTGCAGGCCGAGCGTTTCGGTGGCGCGGTCCCCCCGCAACTCAAGGCGATGATCGGCCAGTAACACCCGTCGCCGCGATGACACGCGGCTTAGCACGCAGGAGATGGCGATGAAGCGCACCAGTACCAAGTTCGGCGCGGCGGCGGCTGTCCTGGCGGGGGGGGTTCTCGCGGGAGCCGCCCTCGCGCAGCCTGTAGTCGGGCCGCAGAAACGCGTCGACCCCAACAACACCACCAACGCCGCCGTCAACGAGACCACCATGTCCGTCGGCGATGCAAAGCACAACCACATCGTCGGCGGCTGGAACGACTACCGGAGCAACATCAAGTCGTTCTTTACGCTCTCCCTCGACGGCGGCGTGACTTGGAACGACTTCGCCATCCGCCCCCCCGCGCAGCACCAGTCCACCGTCGAGGGCGACCCCATGGCCGCCCACGATCACCGCGACGGCACCCTCTACGCCGGCGCGATGTCCTTCGCCGGCAACGGCGGCATCTACGTCGCCCGCAAGGACCCCGGCTCCAACACCTTCAACGCCTCGGTCATGGCTCGCATCTCGGGCAGCGTCGACAAGGGCTGGATGTGCGTCGGGCCGGACCCGAACGACCTGAACAACCCCGGCAAGTCGATCGTTTACGTCGCGTACAACCAGGGCCTCATCCGCTCAACTGACAAGGGACAAACCTGGACCGCACCCCTCGCCATCGCCAGCGGCTCGATCGGCTTTCTCCCACGAGTCGGCCCCAGCGGCACGCTCTACATCCTCTACTGGGACTTCAGCAACGGCATCTGGATCCGCACAAGCACCAACGGCGGCGTCAGCCTCACACCAGCGGTTCGCGTCGCGACCCGCTTGGACGTCTGGGGCATCGACGGCACACGCTTCCCAGGCCAGTTCCGTGTGCCGCCGCTCGCCTACCTCGCCGTCGATCCCGTCGATGAGACCCTCTACGTCGTCTACTTCGACACCACGCAGGTCTCGCAGGGCAACCGCGACGTGGACCTCTACTTCACGAAGAGCACCAACAAGGGGGCGAACTGGAGCACCCCGAAGATCATCAACGGCGCGGCCGGCAACCCCAAGGCCGACTCGTTCTTCCCCTGGCTCGAAGTCGATCGCACAGGCCGCATCGGGCTGCACTTCTACGACACCCGCCACGTGGACCAGAACGACAACACCACCTACGCCTGGATCGACGCGTACTACTCCTACTCCGAGGACAAGGGCGCGACCTGGAAGGAAATCCGCCTCACGCCCACGAGCTGGAGCAGCCAGTTCGACGGCAACGGCGGCGGGTTCATCGGAGACTACCTCGGCATGGGACAGGCCCACGGCCCCGCAGGCTCGTACTTCTGGCCCCTCTACCTCTCCGGCCAGGGAAATCAGCCCCACACCTACACCCACAAGATATACCACCCCTGCCCCGGCGATTTCAACGCCGACGAAACGATCAACACGGTCGACGTGCTCGACTTCCTCAACGCGTGGAACGCCAAGACGGCCAAGGGCGACTTCAACGGCGACGGCACGTGGAACACGCTCGACGTCCTGGCGTTCCTCAACGCCTACAACGCGCCCTGCCCATGAACACGCCGCACCGGTGACAGGAGGAAAGTCGGGCCGTGCCTTCCATGACTCAGTGTGCCGCAGCAGTGTGCGGAACTTTCACGCTCGCGGTCTGCTCGCTCGCCGGCGAGAACGTGCCCCTGCCACACCCTCCCGTCTCCACGAACCTTCACCGAGTGCGGGTTCTCCTCGACGGCGACGCCAGGGCGGTCTGGATCGGCGACAGCTGGTGCAGGCTGCACCACATCTCGCGCCTTCCCTACGGCGCGCTCTGCACGTGGAGGTTTGAAGACGTGACCGCGGTCTGCCTCGCGCACCGACCCGGCGGCGGCCTCGGCCGCGCGTTCAACTACACCGACGGCACGGGTTCGCTCGAAGAAGTCAACCACTCCACCGGCTGGACGGTGGAAGTGAAGAACGGAACGCCAGCCTTCTTCGCGCTCCCCCTCAACGACATGACCAGGGTCTACGGCGATCCATCGCTCCTGCTCACGGGGACTGGCGTCAACACCGATTGGATCCAGGCACTCGGAGTCAACAACAGCCGCTTCGCTCAGACCGACAGCGGCCCCTTCGCAAGGCCGGGCGACCGTTTCCACGGCAGGCTGCTCTACTACACGCCGGCGGACCCTCTCGACATGACGCCCGTGGTCGTGCTCGCGGACTCCGCCGGGGCGGTTCGGGGGTCGATAGACCTCCGCCACGCCGCGCGCCCGAAGTGGATTCAGGACGCGGATCCCGAATCGGATCCCGCCGCCGCCGCCACGCCTTCGCAGATCAACGCCGCACGGATCGACGTGCTGCTCGAGCAGGACGTCTCCACCGGGCCGCGACTTGCGATCCTCCAGGACCCCGCCCTCCCGATCGCGGGCAGTTCCGAATACTGGTTCTTCGCCGGCGCGGTCTTCTACAGGATCGGCCAGGACTCCGCGCGCGTTCCAGGCTACTACCACTCGGGACTCGCGCAGGACTCGTGGTCCTTCAACGGGCACGCGAAAGACGAGGCGAGCAACGGGGGCGGCGGGCCGACGGGAAAGACCTTCTCCGACGAGCAACTGCTCCACTGGCTCGACGTGACGACGCTGGACCGATCCCAGACCCCCGTCGTCATCATCCACATGGCGACGGAAGGCAAGGACCGAGAGGTGATCGATGCCTCCGTCCGGGGCATCCTTGCCCGGTACCGCACCGCCTTCGCCGCCATCGGAACCGCGCCCCCGCGCTTCCTGCTCGTCGGGTCGTACATGCACCGGGTCGGCAACCGACCGCCCGAGGAAAGCCGCCCGTTCATCGAGGATCTCGACGCCATCTACGAGTCGCTCGCTTCGTCCGAACCGGACTGCGCCTTCTTCTCCCTCTACCGAGCGACCGACGGCGTCTACTTCACGACCGACAGCTGGGGCGGCCCCGGCGCGCAGCAGCAGGCTCGCGACTGGCTCGACGCAAACGGATGGTCCACCATCACCTTCGGCGGCCAGACCTATAACCTGTCCTCCACCGAGAACGGCGGGCTGGACGGTGTGATGACCGCCGACGGGCTGCACCTCTCCTCGACGCCCGCAGCCGCCTTCTACGCCAAGCTCATCGGCGATGCGCTCGCCGCCTCGTTCTGCCCCGCCGACTTCAACCAGGATGGTTCGGTCAACACGCTCGACCTCCTCGCCTTCCTCAACGCGTGGACGGCGAACGACCCGAACGGCGACTTCAACGGCGACGGCACGTGGAACACGCTCGACGTCTTGGCTTTCCTCAACGCCTACAACGCGCCCTGCCCATGAACACGCCGCACCGGTGACAGGAGGAAAGTCGGGCCGTGCCGACCGGACGGTTTCGAGCGTGGGGTGCATGGGCGATGAGCCTCTCGCTGCATCCTGCCAGCGGCAGGGTGGCGCCGATATTAGCTTCGCTCCGCCGCCGTCGACGCGGAGAGTTTGAGGTCGGCAATCTGAACCATGATTACCTTCATGCCGCGATCGCTTCCCTTGGAGTGACGTTCTCCCCGCTCGAAGTACGCGGCCTCACCCGCGCGGAGTTCAACGCGACGGCCGTCGCCACCCGCGACCCAGCCCGACCCTTCGACTACGATGAACAGCTGACCGAAACCGGTCGGGTGTTGGCCGATTTGGCCGCCGGGTTCGAACTGCAGCCAATGCACATGAGCCTCGCCATCACCGTCAGCAAGGAGCCGACTGGACGCACCCGTGGCTGCGAACAGGCTGATCGGCTCAGCATCAGCAGGGGAGAGCTGGATCAATCGCATGCTGACGACTCCCAACGGCAGGGGGGCACCGACGTTCTCGCGCCGTGCCGACGAGATCGGCTCTGCGATCTCGGTATTTCCGTTCCCGCGACGCAACGCACGCCACTGCCGCCGAGTAGCGCTTTGTAGCGCCATCGGCCCTCGGCGAGCATATCAGACCGAGCGTCCTCCACCAAGCCTCTCGGTCTGACCTGCCGGTTCGGCCTCGACGCGGCGATCTGCCCTGAGCGCAACGCGCCCCCGTCCGCCGCCGAATGTCCCACCCTCTCAGTGAATTTCTCGCACCCGCACGAACGGATCGCCGGTCTCCGCCATTCGACGTACTTTCCACTTCAGGACATCACCGAGCGGGAGTCGCCGGTCCAGGAGGTCGTGCAGATCAAGCCCATCCATGCAGACTATCCGTTTCCCCCGCCCAAATGCATCGAGTCCATCCTTGCTGAATCCGCTGTGGCTGATGAACAAACCTCGACTCCAAACCGCCTTGTCCGCAACCTTACCCTCGAACGATCGCAAGTCCGCAACCCCAACGAGTGGGCTTGTCCACTTCGCTTCGAGGAGGTACGTATCCCCAGAGAGTTCGAGACTGCCATCGATTTGCTCACCGGCAAGGCGAAACGAAGCCCTCGGAGCTAGGCCACTCGCGTCGAAGAGCCCCTTTAGGAATCGCTCAAAGCCGTATCCTCGCTCCTGGGCGGGAAGGCTCGACAGGTCGAGCAGTTCCTGCTTGAGCGCTTGTGCCCGTCCGAAGTTCACTTCGAGTTCGGGGGCATTCGCTGCCGCAGGACGCTCGCCAGCTATTCGCTGGCAGCCAAGCCGCTCCATGAGCAAACGAAACTCGTTTTCGGCATCCGGATACTCCTCTGCTCTGCCACTTCTTCGCCGCTTCGTCTCCCGATACTCCCACAGGGCCAACAGCGCTTTCACCCGAACCTGAGGCTCCACGGTCTTCAAGAAACAGCGGAAGCGATTGGCCTTGCTGGACCCGTCTATGGCATAACGCCCGTCATCGATGTTGACGCCGAGTTCACTGGCGAAAAACTCGGAGAACTGCCTGTTGTTGAAGTCCAGAACGTATCCGCCGCGCATGCCGAAGAGATCGTCAATCAGGTCCATGTCGATCGCGCGGATCGTGCTCACTGCCATCCCAAACCTCACGCGTGCGGGCGGCTATACCACTCCATCCTGCTGTATGTTATCCGACAAGCGTATCGATCGGATGACGCCGAACATCCCATCTGGCCACCGCGATCGGTCCGTAATGTCGCTGCTCGCCAACCGTCGATCAGGCGAGCCCCCGCAGTACCGCCCGGCCCTCAACAACCCCTCCCGCCGATGCAGCACGCACGAAGTGCCCCCCGAAGGACTCGAACCTTCAACCCGCTGATTAAGAGTCAGCTGCTCTACCGATTGAGCTAGGGAGGCAGCGGGGCGGGCGGCCGTGCCGGTCGCCCTCCGCCGACGGGGAGAGTATACCGCTCCGCGGCACCAGGCGAGGCCGAAGGCAGGCCGGGCAAGGCCGAAGTCCAGAGGCCGGAGGTTCAAGGCCGAAGGCCGGAAGAAGACGAGGGCCGAATACAATGCCGCGCCCTCCCCGCCTCTCCTCCTACTCCCCCCGCCTTTTCCGCTTCGGCCTTCGGCTTCCCCCTCGGGCCTCCGCCGATTGACTGCCCCCACGCCCCCGCGTAGCGTTGCGGTCCCCGGGCGGGCCTGTTTTCTTCCGGTCGGGCGATTCCCGGAGTTGCGATCATGCTTCCCACCCATCGCCAGAGCCATGGCCGGTCCCGTCGTCGGCGTTCGCACCACGCCTTGCGTCCCGAGCGGCCCACGGTTTGCCCCCTCAGCGGCATGCCCAAACTCCCCCACAAGGCCTGCAAGGAGTCGGGGTATGTGCGTCCGGGCCTGCGCATCCGTGTACCCAAGCTCGGGATCGGGACGCCCAGAGACTGAGAGACAGCATGAGGCTGGCCATCGACGTGATGGGCGGCGATCACGCGCCCGACGCCATCCTGAAGGGCTGTGTGGACGCGCTGCCGATCCTCGCCCCCGATGACCACCTCATTCTCGTCGGCCCACCCCGCATCATTGACGACTACCTGACCGAGCGTGGCGTGCGCGATCCGCGCCTCTCGATCGAGCCGGCCGAGCAGGTCATCACCATGGATGACTCGCCAGCCAAGGCCGTGCGGGCCAAGCCCGAGTCCTCCATCGTGAAGATGGCTCTCCTCGGCTCGCGCAAGCACGAGCGGCCCGCAGACGTCGTGCTCTCGGCCGGGAACACCGGTGCGTGCGTCTCCGCCGCCATCATGCACATGAAGCGCCTGCCCGGCGTCCACCGGCCCGGCATCGCCGTCACCATTCCCGCCTTCCACGGACCGGTCGTCCTCTGCGACGCCGGGGCGAACCCCGAGCCGCGCCCCTCGCACCTCTGGCAGTACGGGCTGATGGCCGAGACCTATTCTCGCGTGGTGCTCGGCATCGCCAACCCGCGCATCGGCGTGATGAACATCGGCGCGGAAGAGGGCAAAGGCTCCGACCTCGTCCGCGAGACACGCGACCTCCTCCGAAAGACCCCAGGCGTGAACTTCGTCGGCTACGTCGAAGGCCGCGACTTCTTCGACGGCGTCGCCGACGTGATCGTCACCGACGGCTTCGTCGGCAACACCCTTCTGAAAATGGCCGAGGGCCTGGCCAAGAGCCTCTTCACCGCCATCGCCCACGAGGTGCTCGCCGCAGACCCCGAACTTGCCATGCAGTTCGAGCCGATCGTCAAGCGGATATACACCAAGAACGACTACCACGAGTACGGCGGCGCGCCCCTGCTGGGCGTGAACGGGGGGTTCTTCATCGCGCACGGGTCGAGCGAGGCGCGTACCATCCGGGCCGCGGTCCGAAACTGCCGCGACTTCGTCTCCAGCCACGTCAACGAGGCGATCGTGGCGAGGCTGGGGGAGGTCGCCCACCTGGCCGAACCGCAACGGGAGCACGCATGAGCAGGCCGAAGCCCGCGATCGGCGTCCGGTTCGCGGGCACAGGCTCTGCAGTGCCTCGGCGAGTGCTGACGAACGCCGACCTCGAGAAGGTCATGGACACCTCGGACGAGTGGATCGTCCAGCGCACCGGCATCCGCGAGCGCCATGTTCACGACCCCGAGGCGGGCGAGGGCACCGCCTCGCTCGGCGCAGATGCCCTTTGCAAGGCCATGGCCGAGGCGGGCGTCGCGGCGGGCGAGCTCGACATCATCCTCGCGGCCACCATGACGCCCGATATGCCCACGCCCGGCGTGGCGTGCATGATCGCCGATCGGGTCGGCGCCGGGCAGATTCCCGCCTTCGACCTCTCGGCGGCGTGCTCCGGCTTCGTGTACGCCCTGAACGTTGCCGAGTCCCTGATGCGCACCGCGGGCTACCGAACGGTGGGCCTCGTCGGCGCGGACTGCCTCACCCGACACGCTGACTACTCGACCATGGGCCGAGGCACCGCCATCCTCTTCGGCGACGCGGCCGGGGCGGTCCTCCTCCAACGCACCGACGACGCCTCGAAGGGCCTGCTCGCCCAGATCATGCACTCCGACGGCGGGGGAGCGCGGCACCTCTATATCCCCACCCACCGCTGCCACATGACGCCGGGCGACGACTTCGACGAGCGCAAGATGGGCGTCGTGCAGATGCACGGCCCGGCAGTCTTCAAGTTCGCCGTCGGCACCTTCCCCAGCCTCATCGAGGAAACGCTCAAGCGCGCCGGCCTCTCCGCCGAGGACGTGGACCACTACGTCTGCCACCAGTCCAACTCGCGCATCCTCGAAGCCGCCCGCGAGCGCTTCGGTCTCCCGCGCGAGAAACTCCACGTCAACATCGACCGCTTCGGCAACACCGTCGCCGCCTCGTGCCCGCTAGTGCTTGACGAGCTGAAGCACAGCGGCCGCCTCCGCGAGGGACACAAGGTCATGTTCCTCGCCTTCGGCGCCGGCCTCACCTGGGCCAGCAGCCTGTGGCAGTTCTGAGCGTGGATGTGTTCAAAGACAGATGCAGCGTTCAGCCAGCTTGTGATGAAGTCGCGATCGATCAGTAGTCGCGACCCCTCGCCCCACGGGGTGTATCCTGAACGGGTTTAGTGTCAGGCTTCGAGGGTATGATGGGTGGCACCGCGGCTTCGGAAAGCCGGCGCACGGCGACATGCCCGTCGGCAAAGGTCATGGCCCTCGGGTCGCGGTCTGCGTTCGGGCTGGCCCGCAGGTGTGTCAGTTCCGCGTCCCACAGAGTCGCCTTTGACGACGGGTACAGCACGTCGTGCGATCGAACGGGCCTGTAGAAAGCCGGATCGCTCTCAGGAGCGGGCGCCCACAGTTCGGGGCGTGCGAATAGGGTGTGGCTCAAGCGGTACGATGGTACCCCAACGCCTACGCCGTCTCGGCGCCACGGACGCGACTCGTCAGGAGCCGCCCCGGGGCCGATCCAAGTTCGGAAGTGTTCTCGCCACGGTGCGACGTCGTGCATAAGTGCGGTCCAGTAGATGTCCAGCTCCCAGTATCCCGGATAGACGATGTCGATCTCACCATCGTCCGGAGGCGAGACGACGAAAGCGGCGCCGGGAGGCGCATACGGCCAAGTCTGATCGTACGCGCGCAGGTACTGCTCGAAAGTTGCGGCGAGTTGGCGGAGATTGGAGAGCGTCACGGTTCCGCTCCCTGCGGCCCGCGCCCCGGCGAGCGCAGGGATCAGAATCGCAATCAGCACGGCGAGCACACCGATCGTAACGAGAATCTCGATCAGCGTGAAGGCGGCTGGGCGGTAGGACTCCCCTTTGTCAGAACGGGAGTATGGCATAACTCTCCCCTTGTGCACAATAGACGACGTTCACGAACGGAATCCACTGCTGCCGGTTCTCGCTCCAAGCAAACTGGTAGCCAACAAGAACAGCTCCACGCGAGCGGCCGGAGATCGGACGAAGCGCCATGGGGATTCGAACCTCAACGACGTCGAGCCCCGCCTTGGAGGGATCCTCCGGGATGGGGAACGCGGTAGCGCCTTTTTTGGTGTAGGTAAGCGCGTCAAACCCCTCCTCAGTCGGCGTGGGAGCTGCTGGTTTCCCTTTGTCGAAGATGACGCGTACTTCAATCCGATCGATACCGATCGCAGTGTGTCTGGTCCAATCTGCCGTCTTCCTGTAGTTGTCGATCGTAACTTGACTTGGCGGAGATGGCGGAGGTGGCATGCCGCGAGCAAGTCGTGCGGCCATATCTCGCTCGTATTCTCCATCGAGTGTCGCAATCAACCGTTCCTCGAACGCTAGAACCAGATCGTCAAGCCGTCGCGGACCGACGACTCCTGAGAATGAGGGATGACCCAGGGCGAGACGAGCAACTCCCGCCGCGCGCGAAACGGCGTCGCCCGCAGGCTCCTTGGCCGGATCGGTGTCGAGAAGGCCGGGACCGAGTCGCTCCGAAGCTTCCGTGAGTTGCGGTGGTAGTGGCGAAGGCGTTGCCGGCCAGAGGACCGGCCGCAGCGCGCGGAAGGCAAGACCCAGACCGGCAACCATGACGACGATCGCCAGTATCAACCGTAGGCGAACGTTTCCTCGCTGGTGAGAACCATTGTGCATGGGATTGAACTCATACGAGCAAACGGCGGCGCTCCGTCGCCACGGGTCGCCGCCTGTGCGGTAATCAGATGCACTGCGCCTGAGCGGTCACGGGATTGCACGTACCGGTCCCGGAACAGGTTTTCCCGCTCGGACAGGCCGATCGACAGTGCGTAGCGCAGTCGAACCCCCCGCCGCCGTCAGGACAACACTTGGTGAAGCAGCAGTAGTCGGGACTGGGGGCCGGACCACCCCCTCCGTCCGCGGCGAAAACCATGCCGGCGCCCATCGCCACCATGCCGATGGCAGCCGCGGCACGGAACAGGGCAATGATCCGATCCCGATGAGTTCTCATCATTCGACTCCGCTCACCTTCGCAGGATTTCGAATCAGCCCGGTCGTGGTGCGAAGGCAAGACCCCACGAACCCGAGCACACACAACACGAACATTCCCCCGGCGCGAACAAGCGCCTCGGACCGGCTGTCGGCGCTCGTCAGCGCGGAAGCCATCGGCAGGCGGACGCCGCAGCCACACCCCACTGGCGCGTTCATCCACTCCAAGACACCGATCCAGGCCAGGAACGAACTAAACAGCAATACCGAAGCGCCGAGCGACCACTTCGGCAGCAAAGACGCAACGAGCAGTGAACCGAGAACGATCTCGACCGAGATCAGGAGCACGAGACTTGCGGGAGCAGCTTCTTCCCCGAATACCCATGCGAGCGAGGTCAGGGTATCTGAGGGCTGAACGGCCTTCGCAATTCCGGCGAGGAAGAGGACCGTGCCGGCGAGCAGCGGAACGAACCGGGCTGCGAGAGCGAGCAACGCGCGCATGGGTCATGCCCCTGCCTTCCCCCGCAGTTTACCGGGGGGGGGGCGGGGTTGTCAAGCCCCTCCCGTCGGCTTTCCTTGATATTGCGCAAGTCCTGTTACGACAAGAACGTACCATACACAGAGGGCCATCGTGCGGTGATTGACGCCGCCCTGTGGAGGCGCGGTGCAGTGCCTCACAAGTAGCCTCTTGCCCTCCATAGTACCCTAACATCGTCCGGTCGTCGCGTGGCACGGGGTACGAGTTGATCGCCCGCTCCGGAGGAACCGCGCGGGCTGCCGGCGATAGCCGAAGTCTGGAGCAGTTCAAACGGGGAGTTGAGGTGTTCTGTCAGGGGCAGCACGCTCAAGTGTCGCTGCGCCTTTATGTGCAGCAGAGGAAGTGATCGTGCCTAGCGGCCAGATCGGCGGAAAGTGATGGGGCATCCGCGGCATCATCGCCCAAATGATAAACAGGATCGTCCCCCTCGGCTGCATAGTGGTCGTGCTCGTCCGACATGTCGGTGATGCCGACGTCCACGGCTTCGCTCGCGAGGTTGTCGGCCGGGTCGGGATGCTGTCCATTCCCGCTCCCCTGCTCACCGACAGGCTCGACGCGAACGCGCGCGCCCTCCGGCAGCCGCCCCGGCGGGTCCAACTCGATCCGACCGCCCTTGACCTTGCCGAAGTACACCATGGTCAACCTCGCAGAAGTATAGTGATTCCCCACGCCCTCCGGCTCTTGGCCTTCACATGCGCTCCGCACCCAACTCCCGGAGCGTCCCCTACAGTCCCCCATGAACCCCATCGTCCTCCTCTGCCCCGGCCAGGGCGCGCAGGCACTCGCCATGGGACGCGCCTGGCACGACGCCTCGCCCGAGGCACGCGCCGTCTTCGACGACGCGGAGCGCATCCTCGGCGCCCGCCTCGGCGCGCCCCTCCGATCCCTCTGCTTCGACGGCCCAGCCGACACCCTCAACCGCACCGACGTCTCCCAGCCCGCGATCTTCACCGTCTCCGTCGCCTGCCTGCGCGCCCTTTGCGCCGCCTGGGCCGTCTCGCCCGACGAACTCCCCCTCGCCGCCACGGCCGGCCTCTCGCTCGGCGAATACACCGCCCTCCACGCCGCCGACGCGATCGCGTTCGCCGATGCACTCGAACTCGTCACCCTCCGCGGCCGCGCCATGCAGGACGCCGCCGAAGCGACACCCTCCGGCATGGTCGCCCTCATCGGCGCGGACGAAGCCCAGGCCCGCGCCGTCTGCGACACGGCCCGCGCCGCCGACATCCTCGTCTGCGCCAACTTCAACGCACCCGGCCAGGTCGTCCTCAGCGGCGCGACCGCGGCCTGCGAGCGCGCCGTCAAGGCCGCGGAATCCATGGGCCTTCGCGTCCAGCCGCTCCCCGTCGCCGGCGCGTTCCACTCGCCGCTGATGGCCCCCGCCGCGGAACGCCTCGCCGAGGCCCTCGCCCGCACCACCATCCGCCCCCCACGCTGCCCCGTGCTGTCGAACGTGACCGGTCTGCCGCACGCCGCGGCGAGTGATACGATCCAAGGTGGCACAGGCGTCCCGCCTGTGCCGAAGGCGCTTGCGGACTCCATCCGCCTCCGCCTCGTCGAGCAGTTGACCCAGCCCGTCCGCTGGGCCGACTGCGCCCGATGGCTCGCGGCCAACACCGCCGCGGCCGCGATGCATGAACTCGCCCCCGGCCGAACCCTCGCCGGGCTGATGCGACGGATTGACCGGGGGTTGAAAGTGGAGGCGCACGATGTTCCGAGCGAATAAGCCGTCCCGCCTCGCCGCCCGCGGCCTCGCGCTGGCGTGCCTGGTCGCCTCGATCCCCCTCGCCCTCGGGGGGTGCAGCAAGCCGCCGCCCCCTCCGCCCCCGCCGCCGCCGCCCGCGCCGCCCCCCCCTCCGCCGCCCGAGCCGGTGGACGCCCGCGCCGTGGTGCAGGCGCTCAACGCCAGCGCGGCGGTGCAGTTCGTCGAGTCGCAGGCGCCCGTGGATCGCTCGCTCGCCGAGGCTGTCGTGCGCCTCGCCGACGCCTTCGCCCGGGGCGACGCGAGCGCCGCCCGTCGCCTGCTCGACAAGCCCGCGCAGAGCGTGCTGGACACGCTTGTCGCTTCCGACGAGTGGGCCGAGGCGACCTCGCGCATCGAGGCCGTCCGCATCGTCTGGATCGACGACTACGCCCGTTTCAGCGAATCACCCACGGCTGCATCCGTCGCCTTCGCGGTGCAGGAGCCGGGCGCGTCCTACATCCTGCGCTGGGACGGCACGCGCGTCTTCGACTCCTGGGTCTTCGGCGGTGCGCCCGCCACGCCCGAAGTCCGTGTCCGCGCGACCGCCTGGGACGGCCTGGCACAGAGCGACTACGAGTCCGCCGGCGGCATGGCGCTCGCCGACGGCGGCAACCCCTTCGGACTGCCCGAAGAGGTGCTCGCGCAGTTGCGGGCGATGGGTCTCGACCCGGCCAACCTCGACCTCGACGCCATCGAAAAGATGCTCGAGGAGATGGGCGACCAGTTGCCGCCGGAGGTCGTCCGGCAGATTCGCGACCTGCTCCGCAAACTCCGCGACGCCGGAATTACGCCGGGCACGGCGCCGGGCGGCACGCAGCAGGACTCCGAACGCGACCCCCGCCGTAAGAACACCCCCGGCGGGCCGATCACCATCCCGGGCGGGTGAACTCGCACCGGGCCGACACGAGCCAAGGGGCAGACCATGACCAATGCGGACGACGCCCGGGTGGCGATCGTAACCGGAGCCAGCCGCGGCATCGGGCGCGCGGCGGCCGTGCGTCTGGCGCGCGAGGGGCGGCGCGTCGTCCTGGTGGCGCGTTCCGAAGGCCCCCTCACCGAGGTCCGCTCGACGATCGAGGAAGCGGGCGGCTCCGCGTGGGTGAAGGCCGTCGACGTCGGCCACGCCGACGCTCTCGCCGCAGCGATCGACGAAGTCGCCAGCGAACTCGGCCGCCTTGACATCCTCGTGAACAACGCGGGCATCACTCGCGACAACCTCCTGCTGCGCATGACCGACGCCGAGTGGGATGAGGTGCTGCGCGTGAACCTGACCAGTGCGTTCGTCGCCATCCGCGCCGCCGCACGCCCAATGATGAAGAACCGCTTCGGGCGCATCGTCAACATCGGCTCGACCAGCGGCCTGATGGGCAACCCCGGACAGGCCAACTACGCAGCAGCCAAGGCGGGCCTCGTCGGTCTCACGAAGACCGTCGCGCGCGAACTCGGTTCCAAGGGCATCACCTGCAACCTCATCGCCCCCGGCTTCGTCGAGACCGACATGACAGCAGGCCTCCCCGAGACCATCGTCGAAAAGGTCAAGGAGACCATGGCGGTCAAGCGCCTCGGCACCCCGGAGGACATCGCCGCCGCCGTCGCATACGCCACCAGCGACGACGCCGGCTACCTGACCGGCCAGGTGATCGCCGTCGACGGCGGGCTGACGATGTATTGACCGGCCTGTGCCACCGGCGCCGGCCGCTTCAAGCCGACGCTGGTGTGCCGCACGCTTACCATTCGCACGTTCATATCGGGCATGAAGCGCGAGCAAGTGCCGACCGCCGTCAAACCTTCACACGCCACGTCACGCCAACCCCGGGGGCCGAGCATGAAACAGGCCCGCCGGGGGTGGACGGCGGGCCTGCGTCGTGTGATCGACGGGTTGTCAGCGGTTCACGGGAAGATGCCGCGGACGGCGTAGACCTTGCCGATGTGGTCGAGCGCGGCCACGTAAGCGGCGGTGCGCATGTCGCAGCCGTATCGCTGGCGGGCGAGCACGGTGCGCCGCGCGGCCATCACCATGTGGCGGTTGAGCTCCTTGTCCACGGTCTCGGCATCCCACGTGACGCACGACTTGTTCTGCACCCACTCGAAGTAGGAGACCGTCACGCCGCCCGAGTTGGCGAGAATGGCCGGGATGACCTCGATCCCCCGCTCGCTCAGCACGCGGTCGCCCGCGGGGACGGTGGGTGCGTTGGCGGCCTCGACCACGACCTTGCAGTCGAGCATCCGCGCCTCGCGCTCCTTGATCATCTGTTCGAGCGCGGCCGGAATGAACACGTCCACCGCGGTCTTGTAGAACTCGTCCGCGGAGATCGGCTGGCCGCCCAGGCGCGGGCTGCCGCCGGAGCCGGTCCCCTTGCCGAAGCCCGCGACGCCTCCCTTCTCCGCGACGTGCGCGGCCAGCGCCTCGCAGTCGAAGCCGGCGTCGTTGCGGATCGCCCCGGTGTGATCCATGACGGCGACGATCTTCGCGCCGAGTTCGTCGAGAATGCGCCCGGCCCATGAGCCCACGTTCCCGAAGCCGAGGATGCTCACCCGCATGTCCTTGAGTTCGATGCCCAGCTCGGGGAGCATCTCGATGAGCACGTCAACGACACCCTGTCCCGTGGCCTTCTCGCGGCCGAGCGAGCCGCCGAACTCGACCGGCTTTCCTGTCACGACGCGGAGCGCGTCGTTGGGCGTGTTGCTGGGCTGGCTCATCATGTAGGTGTCGGCGATCCACGCCATGTGCTGCGCGTTGGTGCCGACGTCGGGGGCGGGGATGTCAAAGTCCGGGCCGATGAGGTGCATGATCGCGGAGGTGAAGCGGCGTGTGATGCGCTCCATCTCGGAGGGCGAGTGGGCGCGGGGATCGACCTTCACGCCGCCCTTGCCCCCGCCGAACGGCACGCGGGCGAGGGAGCACTTCATGGTCATCAGGAGAGCGAGGGCCTTGACGTCGTCGAGGTGGACGTCGGGGTGGAAACGCAGGCCGCCCTTGTACGGGCCCAGGGCGTTGTTGTGCTGGACGCGGTAGCCCTTGAAGAGTTTGTGGTGCCCGTCGTCCATGCGGACGGGGAAGTGGACCATGGTCTCGTTCTTCGGCTGGGCGAGGATGATGCGAACTCGGTGCCGCAGGTCGAGCAACTCCGCCGCGCGGAGCATGGTGGCGACGGTCTGGAGGTAGAGGTTGTCAGGGTCCGTGGGGAAGCCGAGCTCGTCGAAGATCGGGTCTCGTCCGACGGCGGGAGCGGGCTTCGCGGCGGGAGTCGCTGTCTGTGTCATGGGTGCAACGTCCGGTGGTGTCAAGCCCCGGTCTCGCCGATGAGAGGGCGAGCCGGTGTTGTCTACCGACCTTGTCATCGGCGGTCGGCGAGCCGAACATTCCAAACGGCTGCGAGTTGGTCGCTTCGGTGCGACGCCGCGGCTGGATTCCGGCGCCCGCCTGGCGTCGGCGAAGTCTGTACGGTAGGCCTCTCCACTTTCCCCGGAACGACCGTGGTACTCTACGCCGCTGCCGACCTCCTGTGGGCGACCCGCATCAAGGCGACCGCCGATGCGCTGGCCGTCCCCTGCCGACCCGCCCGCAACGCTGACATGCTCCGGGCACGGCTGGCGGACTCCCCCGTCCGGGCATTGATCGTGGACCTCGAAGCAGAGGCCGGGCTGGACCTGATCGCCCTGGCGCGGGCGGAGGCGGGGGCGACGGTCCGGATCGTCGCCTTCGGGCCGCACGTGCAGAAAGCCCGCCTGCAGGCCGCTCGGGATGCCGGGGCCGACGAGGTGCTGACGCGGGGAGCGTTCGACCACTCGTTGCCGGACCTGCTGCTCGCCCTGAGCGGACGCGGCGAGCCGCCCGGAGGGGCGTAAACGCCTTTCCTTGGCGGTCGCGCCGGGCTACCGTCCAGCTCTCGGTGGTCGGCCCGCTCGGTCATTCCGCGCGCGCGGAAGCGGTCCCACCTGCCTGCAACAGCCCCGATGGGGCGCGCCGAAGGGCGAAGGCTCGCCGGCGCGGGGTTCGCACCGCCTTTCCGCACGCCGACCGCGGCACGATGGAGCGGCCCCGACAATCGATCGAAGGAACAACATGGTTGATGAAACGCTGATCGCATCGCTCGGACTGACGGACGCGGAGACGGACCGCCTGCTGGCGGAGGCATTGGGCAAGTCGCCCGCCGACGCCCACATGGACGCCTTCCTGGTTGACAACCTGGCGGACCTGTCGCCCGGCAAGATCATCAAGGGAAAGGTCATCGGGTTCGCGGGCGATGACGTGGTCCTCGAAGTCGGACTCAAGAGCGAGGGGCTGGTGCCGCGCGAGGAGTTCGGCGATGAAGAGATCAAGCCGGGCGAGACCGTGGACGTCCTGCTCGAAAACATCGAGGGCGACGGCGGGCTGGTCCAGCTCTCCAAGCGCAAGGCCGACCGCATCCTCAACTGGCAGCGGATCATCGACTCGACGAAGGAAGGGGACGTCGTCGAGGGGCAGGTGATGCGCAAGATCAAGGGCGGCCTGCTCGTGGACATCGGCGTGCCGGTCTTCCTGCCCGCGAGCCAGGTGGACATCCGCAGGCCGCACGAGATCGGCGATTTCGTCGGCCGCCGCGTGCGGGCGCAGATCCTGAAGATCGACACCGAACGCCGCAACATCGTCATCAGCCGACGCAAACTGATCGAGGAAGAGCGCGACGCCGCCAAGAAGCGACTGCTCTCCACGCTCAAGGAAGGCGACATCGTCACCGGCACCGTCAAGAACATCGCCGACTTCGGCGCGTTCGTCGACCTGGGCGGGATCGATGGACTGCTCCACATCACCGACATGTCGTGGGGTCGCATCAACCATCCCAGCGAACTCCTCAAGATCGACGACAAGATCGAGGTCAAAATCCTCAACATCGACATGGAGAAGGAGAAGATCGCCCTCGGACTCAAGCAGAAGGAAACCTCCCCCTGGGAGGAGATCGAGAAGAAGTACCCCGTCGGCGCACGCGTCACCGGCGAGGTCGTCAACATCATGTCCTACGGCGCGTTCGTCCGCCTCGACGACGGCATCGAGGGACTCGTCCACATCTCCGAGATGTCGTGGACTCGCCGCATCAACCACCCCTCCGAGGTTCTCAACCAGGGAGACAAGGTCGACGTCGTCATCCTCGACGTGGACAAGAACAAGCAGGAAATCAGCCTCGGCATGAAGCAGACCGAGGTCAACCCGTGGGAACTCGTCGGCGAGAAGTACCCCCCGGGCACCATCGTCGAGGGCGCGGTCCGCAACCTCGCCAACTACGGCGCGTTCGTCGAGATCGAGCCGGGAATCGACGGCCTCCTCCACGTCACCGACATGTCCTGGACCAAGAAGGTCACGCACCCCAACGAGGTCGTCAAGAAGGGCGACGTCGTCCGCTGCGTCGTCCTCGACGTCGACCGCGAGAAGCAGCGCATCAGCCTCGGCATCAAGCAACTCACCGAGGACCCGTGGCTCGAAGCCATCCCCTCGGCATACAAGCCGGGCATGGTCGTCCGCGGCAAGGTCACCAAGATCACCAACTTCGGCGTCTTCGTCGAACTCGAAGACGATCTCGAGGGCCTTCTCCACATCTCCGAACTCGCCGACCACAAGGTCGAGAACCCCCAGGACGTCGTCAAGCCCGGCGACGAGATCGACGTCAAGATTCTCCGCGTCGATACCGCCGACCGAAAGATCGGCCTCTCACTCAAGCGGGCGCAGTGGGGCGACACCACCGGCGGCGACGAACGCGACGACGACTCGGGACGCCCGGCCCCCAGCCCGAAGCGCGGCGGCATGGACGCCCACGACGCCCTCGGCAGCGACAAGATACGCCTGCCCTGACCGGCAACACCATCCCCTTCTGAACCCTCCGCCCCGGGAGCCGCCCCCGGGGCGTTTTGACGTGTCAACGGGCATCGCCAAGCCCAATGAAAGAAGCGACCCCGACAGAACGCCGGGGCCGCTCGTGTGTTGTCACTGCGATTCAGGAGGCGATATCAACGCCGGCGACGGAACGCGGCCGCGCCAGCCAGGCCGAGCAGCGCGAGGCCGCCGGGCGCGGGGACCATGTGCAGGGTGACGGTCAGGTTCGACCAGTTGTGGCCGCTGCTGGGGGCCCAGTCGTTGATGATCTGGACCGTCCAGTTGCCGTTGGCGTTCACGGGTCCGATCGCCGCGGTGTGGGTCTTCTGACCCTCGCCGTCGCCGAACTGCCACGGGTTGCCGGAGTAGTTGTCGTACCCGCCGACCGCGTAGTGGAAACCGCCCGGCCCGAAGATGTCCAGGCGGGCGTCGGTGGCGAAGAACGAGTGCGTGTAGTTGTAATAGCCGTCGAACGTGAAGCCGACGACCTGCCACCCCGCGCCGGGGCTGAGGTTCGCGTTCTGCGACTGCGGGTTGGCAGGCGTGATCAGAACGTTGCCGAAGTTGAACACGTAATCCATCGCCGACGCGTGGGACGCGACAGCCAGGCCGCACACAAGCGGCAGAACAGCGAGCTTCTTCATGTCCTGTCTCCTCTCGATCTCGGGGAACACTCTCTCAGACCGCGACACAGCGGTTCCTACTGCCGCCCAGCGTAAAGGGTTCCGCGGTTCGTCTCAAGACCGTTTCCCGAGAAAACGGCCGATTTCGGGCCGATGTCTCATGGATGTTCGGGCATCGCAAACCCGATTCGGAGTTTCCTCGGGGTCTAATGCCGACCCGGCTTATCGGCATCTTCCATGCCGAGGAACTCCCTCATGTGCTGGTCGTAAGTTGCCGCGTCCTCATCTCGGCTCAGGTCCAGCCGCAACTCGTTGATCACCTTGGTGCCCTGCGCGATCCATGACTCCCAGGTCTCACGCGAGATGTTCGCCGCGATCCACTCGCCGATAGGGCCGCGGAAGGGGGGGCGGTCCATCTTCGTCCCCGGCCGGCCCGTGCGCCGGCACACGAACCCGCCGGCAGTGGGGGCGCGCGCCTGGGCGGCCGAACGAACCTCGGGAACAGGCCGACCGAGCCGTTCCAGCAGTTCCCCGATCGCCTTCTTCGGCATCAGGTCGCCACGCTCCGCCGCGGCGGCATACCCCCGCGTCAGCACCTCAGCCGCCTCGTCCTCGCGCCCGCACGCCATGAGCGCGGCCCCGGCGAGCTGGTACGCCTTCGACATGCCGGGATTCAGCGCGATGCACCGCTGGTAACTGGCCGCCGCCTCGGCGAACCGGCCCGCCTGGTTGTACGCGCCCCCAAGCGAGAAGTGGGCCATGTCGTTGTCGGGGTCTTCGAGAGCCATCTTCTCGAACTGGGCGATCCGTTGCTCGACGTCCATGTCCAACCATAGCCGCTGCCGCTGTGATTCGGGCGCAACGCGCAGGATCCGAAAGCCGCCCGGAGGACACCGAGACAGTCAGGGCGGAGTAGGCTACGGAACAGGATGAACCACCGGGACTCGACGCTCGTGACCGACCTTGCCGGATTGCGGCTGCGCAATCCCGTCATGCTGGCCGCTGGGACCGCCGGCACGCTCGACGAGATGGCGGATGTACTCGACTTGGGCCAGCTCGGAGCGGTTGTGACGAAGTCGATCACCCCCCAGCCTCGCGAGGGGAACGCGACCTGGCGCATCCTCGAATCCAAGGCGGGGATGCTCAACTCGATCGGCCTGGCGAACGTCGGGCTGGACGCCTTCGAGGCCCACGTCGCGCCACGGATCCCCAGCGTGCCGACGGCAATCGTTGGCTCCGTCGCGGGCTTCTCCGTGGATGACTACGTCCTCGTCGCGGGAGCGATGGGCGAGATCGAAGCGATCGCTGCGGTAGAACTGAACGTTTCCTGTCCGAACGTGCGCCATGGAACCGAGTTTGGCGCAGACCCCCGGCTGCTGCGCGAACTGGTGGGGGCTGTCCGGGCCGCGCTCCCGCGAACTCGGATGTTCGTGAAACTCAGCCCGGTGGCCATCGGCACGCCGCACGGCATCGCCGACCTCGCGCGGGCCGCGATCGAGGCAGGGGCTGTGCCGAGCGGGCCGAACAGCCGACCCGGCGCGGACGCCCTGACGATCGCGAACACCGTGCCCGCGATGGCGATCGACCCCGCGACGCGAAGGCCGCGATTGGCGAACGTGACCGGCGGGCTGAGCGGGCCTGCCGTGCACCCCATCGCCGTCAAACTCGTCTACGACGCGCACCGGCTCGTCTGCCGCGACACCGGCACGCCCATCATCGGCTGCGGCGGCGTGCAGACATGGGACGATGCCGCCGAACTCATCCTCGCCGGCGCAAGCGCGGTGCAGATGGGCACCGCGCTCTTTGCCGACCCACGCTCACCGGTGCGCGTCGTCCGCGGCCTGGAGCGGTGGGTGGGAAGGCATGGCACAGCGGGGATCGGGGAACTTGTGGGGGGTGTGCTCGTCGAGTGAACCCACCGCCGGTGCGTGTCAGGACTTGAGCCGTGGTTTAGTCATGAACCAGGCCATGGATGGAGGCAGGCGTATGGCTCTTCGGATCGTACTCGTGTTCCTGTGCATCCTGGGGCAGTCGGTCTTCGCACAGGACTGGACACTCGCTGCCGAACTCAATGCCCGGCGTTCTCAGCACGGTCTGCCCGCGCTCGCCGCTGCCGTCATCGTCGAGGGCGAGATCGTTGCTCTCGAAGCCGTGGGCGTGCGCGCCGCCGGAAGCGAGCAACCCGTCTCCCGCGATGACCTCTGGCATCTCGGCTCATGCACCAAGGCGATGACCGCGACGCTCTGCGGCGTGCTCGTCGAGGAAGGATTGCTCCGCTGGGATTCCACCGTCGGCGAGGTCTTCGCGGACCAGATCGATACCATCCACGAGGGATGGCGCGGTGTCACGCTCGCGCAGTTCCTCCGCCACCGCTCCGGTCTCGCCGAGGATCGCCGACCCGACTCACTGCACGCCAGGCTCTGGACGCTCACCGGCCCGATGATCGACCGGCGACGCCGTGTCGTCGAACTCGCTTTCGCCGACGCGCCCGAGGTCCAGCCCGGTTCCGCGATGCACTACTCCAACGCCGGGTACATCATCGCCGGCGCGATGTGCGAGCGCGTCACGGGCAGGGCGTGGGAAGACCTGGTCCGCGAGCGCGTCTTCGCCCCGCTCGAGATGGGCTCGGCCGGCTTCGGACCGCCCGGCAACGCAGGCAGGATCGACCAGCCGCGCGCGCACCGCCGCACGGGCGACTCGTGGACGCCCGTCGAGCCGGGGCCGCGCGCGGACAACCCGGCCGTGCTCGCGCCGGCCGGGACCGTCCACGCCTCCCTCGCGGACTGGGCGAAGTTCGTGCGACTGCACCTCGCCGGCGCGCGCGGCGAGCGGGGCCTGCTGCTCAAGCCCGACTCCTTCGCCGCCATGCACGAGGACGCCGACGCCCAGTCGTACGCGATGGGGTGGGGGACGCCGGCTCGGCCTTGGGCGGGGGGGAGCACGCTCACGCACGCCGGAAGCAACACGATGTGGTTCTGCGTGGTCTGGGCCGCGCCGGAGAAGGATTTCGCCGTGCTCGTAGCGACAAACTGCGCCGGCGACTCCGCCCCGAAGGCGTGCGACGAGGTCGCGGGGGCGGTCATCCGCGCGTGGCAGCGCGGCGACCTTGCCCGCCGGTCGGAGTAGGCCCGTCTACGAGCGCTCGACTGTCGAGGCTTCGCGTGCCTCGCGCATCACGCCGAGGGCGCGACGCAGCGGCGTGGCATCGCCGTTCGAGATCGCGCCGTTCGTCTTCACCTCGGCGGCCGCGGGTGCGCCCTCGGCCTGCACCCGTCCGCCCGTCTGCTCGAACTTCACGCTCACGCGAGTCGAGACGCCACGTTCCTGCATCGTCACGCCGTACAGGCGATCCGCGGCCTGCATCGTTCGCTTGTTGTGCGTGATGACAATGAAGTGCGAGCGATCGGTGAACTGCCGGACGACCTCGCAGTACCGGCCGACGTTGGCGTCGTCGAGCGCGGCGTCCACCTCGTCGAGAATGCAGAAGCAACTCGGCTTGCTGCGGAAAATGGACATCAGCAGAGCCACCGCGGTCAGCGTCTTCTCGCCGCCGGAGAGCTGGCTGATGGTGCGCGGCTGCTTGCCCGGCGGCTTGGCGACGATCTCGATGCCGCTCTCGAGCAGGTCGATCTCGTCGGTCTCCACCTTCCGCGGGCCGTCCGGGCCGTCGACGGTCTTGACGAGCGGCATCAGCCGCAGTTCCGCGCTGCCGCCGCCGAACAGCCGTCGGAACATGCCCTCCTGCCCCGCGAACTCGCGCGTGATGCGCTCGAACGCCTCCGCGAATCGCTCCCGGCTCGCCACGTTCAGCCGGTCGATCAACTCGCGCAGCTTCACACACGCCTCGTCGATGTCGGCCACCTGCCGCGAGAGTTCCTCGTTCCGGCCCTCCAACTGCGTCTCTTCCTCGATCGCGTCGAGGTTCACGTTCCCCAGCCGACGAATCTCCTCACGCAGCGCGTCGATGCGAGCCGAAGCCTCGGACTGGTCCACGCGCGCCACGTCGCCCGGCTCCATCACGGCGCGGTAGTCGGCGTACTCGGCGTTCAGGTCGATGCCGAGATCCTCCTGGGCTCGCTCCTCGATGTTCTCACGCTTGACCTCCACCTCGCGCCGGGCGACCTCGACGCTGTGCCAGTCGCGCTCCACGGCGTGCGCCCGCTGCCGCGCAACCCCCAGCGCCTCGCCCAGTTCGGACGCCCGGGCGTCCGCTTCCGCGAGACTCGCCGTTGTCCGCTCGCATTCGGCGAGGAGGCGTTCCGCTTCCGCGCGAGCATCCGCCTCGCGCCCCCCGGCGTCGTCGATCTCACGCTCCAGGTCCGCGACCCGTGCCCGCACACGCGCAAGGTGCTGCTCGACGTCGCGCACCTGCCGCTCGGCGTCATCGCGGGCGAGTTGAACGCGGCTGTGCTCGCGCCGTGCCGCCGCCAACTGCTCGCCGACACGCCCGATCTCGACCCTTGCCGACCCGATCCGCTCGCCGATCGCGTCCCGCAGCGCCTGCGTGCGGGCGACTTCCGCTTCGAGGCGTTCGGCCTCCGCCGCCTGGTCGTCGTGCAGGCGCGCCAGCATCTCCGCCCGCTCGCGCAGCGCGGCCCGATCTCGCTCGATGCGGGCGAGTCGTTCACGCGCTCGGTCCGCCTCCTCCGCAGCGCCCTGCCGCTCGCGTTCGAGACGCGCCGCCTCGGTCCGCAGGCGGTCCAGGCGGGACTGCTCCGAGGCAAGTTGCCGCTGCTCGTTCGCCAGCGACTGACGAAGTTCCGTGCGCACGGCGTTGAGCGCGGCGGCCTCGGCATCGACCCGCTCCAGCGCGGCTCGTTCCCGTGCCAGGCCCGCCGCCGATTCGTCCAGTTCCGCCTCCAGGCGAGTCAGTTCGCTGCGCTGCTGCAGCACGCCCTCGGACGCCGCCCGCGGACCGGCGACGACACGCCCGTCCGGCTCCAGTGCCGAACCGTCGCGCGTCACCATTCGGCATCCCGCGAGCGGTCCCGCGGCGAGCAGCACCGCCGAGTCCAGGTCAGGCACGAGGTACGCATCGCCGAGCAGGCGGTCGAGGAGAGCCTCGGTGCGCTCGCTCTCGAGACCGCCACGAGCACGCACGACCGTGCGCAGCGGTACGACGCGCTCGAACGCGCCGTCCGCCGCGCCGGGCGACTTGCGGGCCGGCATCGGGCCGATCCGCGCGATCGGGACGAACGTCACGCGGCCGGGCAGCGTGGCGAGTTCCTCAGGGCGCGGCAGCGAAGACACCGTCTCAACCACCAGCGCCTGCAGCGCCGGCCCCAGCGCGGCCTCGACCGCTGCGGCGTGCTCCGGCGAAGTCTCCACCAAGTCGGCGAGCGGCGCGATCACACCCGTGAAACCCTCGCCGCGCTCGCGCCGTGCCAGCACCGCCCGCACCGCCTCGCCCAGCCCCGCGCGGGCCGCGAGCATTTCTTCAAGCGTCTGCCGCCGGCTGTCGAGCCGCACGTGGTGCTGCTCGCGCTCCGCAAGTCGCTCCGCCACGACGCGGCGGCCCTCCGACAGCGAGGCCGAGGAGTCATCACGCCGCAGCAGTTCCGTCTCGAGTTCCGCGGCGCGCGCCTCGCGCCGCCTCGTCGCCGTTTCCAGCGCATCGGCTTCGCGGCGCAGGTTCGCGGCTTCGCCCTCGAGAGCGCCGATCCGCGACGCGAGCCGTTCCAGTTCGTCACGCACCGATTCCACGCGACGCTCGTCGCTCTCGATCGACGCCAGCAGCCCAGTGCGCTCGCGGTCCACGCTCACCACCGCAGCACGCCGCTCGTTGAGCGACGCCGTCTCTTCCGCCAGCCGCGCGACGACTTCCGCACGTTCTTCACCCGCTCGGCTCAAGGCGCGCTCGGCGTCCGCGACGCTCTCGGCAAGCGCGGCCACCTGCTCGGCCAGCCGGTCAGCCGCCGCACCGAGGTCGTCGATCTTCCGCCTTGCCTCGGCCAGTCGTGCGGCGTCCACCTCCGCCTGGCGGCGCGTCTCGGCGAGCGTGGCCCGGGCCATCTCCGCTCGCTGCGCCGCGCTGGATGCCTCGTGCTCACTCTGCAGCCGGGACTGCTCGGCGCGCCGCTGCTCGCTCGCCAGCTCGGCGCGGGCAAGATCGGCCTCCTGCCGCGCCGCCTCGTAGTGGCGCACCTTCTCGATGGCTTCCTCGCGCTTGCCTTCCAGGTCCGTCAGCCGAGAGGTCAGCCCGTCGAGACGCTGACGCAGGTCGTCGTACTGGTCGAACGCGACCGCAGCGCGCAACGCCCGCAGTTCGTCGTCCAGTTCCCGGAAGCGGCGCGCCTTGGCGGCCTGGCCGCGCACGATGCGCAGCCGGCGCTCCGTCGATTCGAGCTGCTCACGCGTCAGCGAAAGGTTCGCCTGCGAGCGCTCCAGCCGACGCTCGGACTCGACGCGCCGCTGCTTGTACCGCGCGATCCCCGCTGCTTCCTCGAACACCGTGCGCCGCTCCTGCGGCGAGGCGAGCAGCATGGCATCGACCTTCCCCTGCTCGATGATCGAGTACGCATCCGCGCCCACGCCCGTGTCGAGAAAAAGCTCGCGGATGTCGCGCAGCCGCGCCCTCCGGCCGTTGATGAGGTACTGGCTCGTGCCGTCGCGGTACAGCCGCCGCTCCACCTCGACGACGTCGGCGTCGATGGGCAGGGACCGCCGACCACGCAGCCGCGCATCGATCACGGAAACGCCTTCGTCGCCCGCCGGGTCGTCCGGGTCGTCCGGGTTGTCCTCATCGCCGACCGCCGCGACCGCGATCAACTCGCCGTCACCGGCGGCGACCGGCGCGCCGACGACCTCCGGGTTCTCGAAGGTGAGCGTCACGCTCGCCATGCCCGCCGGCTTGCGCCCGGCTGAGCCGGCGAAGATGACATCGATCATCTCCTTCCCGCGCAGGCTCTTGCTCGAACGCTCGCCGAGCACCCACTTCACCGCGTCCACGACGTTGCTCTTCCCGCACCCGTTCGGGCCGACGATCCCCGTGATCGACTCGTCGAACGTGAACTCCGTCGCGTCGGCGAAGGACTTGAACCCGTTGAGCGTGAGCCGGACAAGACGCATCCGCAACCTCCCTGTCACGCCGCCCCGTTTCGGCTTCCGGGGCGGAGGCCGGCTACGTCCGTGAGCCGGCGACCAAGCCCGGCCGGACGCCACCGGGCGACCGGGCGAGCCGCGACAGAGTAGCGTCCGCTGCTCCGCCGTGGGCCGCAGATTCGACTTATCGGCCTGTCCACGCTCGCTCCGTCAAGACCCGCGCCGGCCGGACGGTGGGGGGATGGGCACGAGCGTCGGCCTCGGCACCTCGCGGTGGATCGTCGGAATCTGCCGCTCCGCACGCTTGATCTCCGCATCCGTCGGCGACTCGGGACGCATCATCGTCTCCGTGTCCGCTGCCGCCTCCGCCAGCAACGCCACCAGCCGGTCGGTCTCCGTCGTGAAGGAGGCATTCAAGGCCCGGCTCTCGTAGAGCGCATGGAGCGCGCCCACGACCTCCGAGTAACTCAGGCCGAGGCCGGGCCGCGGATCCTCAGGCGTCTGCTCGTGTGCAAAGAAGAAAATCAGCGACTCGGCGTCGTCCGCAACCTGCTGCACCGTCGTCCGCCCGGTCCGGTGGTCCCGGTAGTACAGCCGGGCAGGCTCCTCTTGCGAGTCCGCGGTCACCATCAGCCGATCCGACCACGCCGATGCGAGCAAGGGCTTCACCAGCCGGATATCCGACCCGAACAGCACGATCTTCGGCGTCCCCTGCTGCGTGATGTAGACCATCGGCTCGCCCTCGGGCACCCGGTCGAGCAGGAAACGCCCGGCGACTGGCGTCCGGCGCACCCGACGGATCGGATCCTCCGGAAGCGTCATCGTGGCGATGAACTCGAGGTCCGCTTGGGTCATCACCGGGCCGGCCCCGGCCGGGCGGGACGCCTCACGAGCGACCAGTTGACGCAGGTACGCCCGCTGGCTCCGCTTGACCATCGCCTCGTAAGCCGCGACGCGGACGGTGAGCTCCCGTGAACCGGCCAGTTCACGCAGCAGCATGTCCGTCGAGGGACCGGAGTCGATGCGCCCGAGCATCCCGATCGCGTCGTGCCGGATCGCACCCACGCCGTTCCGGGCCAGGTCCTCCAGGTGCGGAGCAGCCATCGGGTCGCGCAGCAGCACTCCCGCCCGCAACGCCGCCATCCGAGGCATGATCTCCGGGTAGCCGTACAACTCGCGGGCGAAGGGAAGGGCGCGGTCGCCCAGCGCGGCCAGGCACCACGACAACTCCTCGCTCATCTCGGGCTGGGACTTGAGGGCATCGACGAACCGCCTGGCGTGGACCTCGGTGTTCAGCGTGTCCACGTGCAGGAACTCAATGAGCGTCAGGTATTCCGCGGGTCGCTCCCGGTACGCCGCGGGCACGGACAACTCGACGATCGAATCGCTCCGGCCCCGGGCGACCGGACCGTCATCGCCCGGCCCCATCGGGAACCGCGAGTTGATCGCCTCCGTGATCCGCCGCGCGACCAGGTGCGAGGGAACGTCGAGGTTCAGCACGATCGACAGCGGCTCCACGACCACCCCGCCGTCCAGCACGCGGCCGACCGTCCGCTGCGTCGTCGTGCCGGCAGACCCCGGGTCGGTGAACGGGTTGATGAAGATCGGTCCGCGAGCCTGGGCGATCCGGCGGGTCTGGGTCGCGCCGAACAGCCCCGGCGGGCCGAGCCGCAGGTCCGTGCTCCACAGGGTGCCGCCTTCGAGCGATGAAGCGTTCAGGGCCTCAACAAAGACGTCGAATCTGAAGCCCTCGGGCGACCCGCGTGCCAGCACCGCCTGTACTTGCACGACGGCCGTGTTCGGGTCGCGGAGAACCTCGCGGGGCGACCGAGGCTGTCCCGTCAGCGGGTTGATCAGGGCGGTGCCCTCGACCGAGGCGGCCCTGCCCAGGCCCCGCAGGCTCATCGTCCGCTCCATGGTCGCTGCGATCGGCTCCGGAAGCGTGCCCCCGCCCGTGCCGTTCAGGCCCACGACCAGGCCAAACCCCGAGAGCAGGATCATCTCGCCCGCGCGGGTCGTGGCGACGGAACCCACGGTGCCGCGAAGGATCGGCTCCACCTCGCGGCTGACGTAAGGCGTCGGCTGCACGCGCGAGGGCTTCTTCTTCCCGCTGGAACACGCGACAAGGCCGAGCGACGACCCCGCAAGCGCGACCGCCAAGGCCACGGCCGCACGATGCCTGTTTCCAGCGATGGTCTGCACGCCGTGGTCTCCGCCTGGCCCCTCGAAGGCAAGGGTACGCGACAAGCCCGCGAACAGTTTGGTTCGATCCCGATGTTTGCGCCATGCCGGGTGTGGATCGCGCGCGGCAGGGGGGGGCGAAAAAGTTAGGCCGCGCGCAAGCGGCGGTTCTTTCGCCGCTTGCGATCTTTGCGCAAGTTTGTCCACAGCCTCTCCCCCGGATTTTGTGGTTCGACCCCCTTGCCGACACGATCCGTAGTGGTATGCTGCCAACCCGTCTCGGTGGACGGGACTCGACAGTCGGAATATGTTTGGGTATTGAACAGTCAAGGGACGCGACGTGACGGCGAGGGCCGTCGCGCCGGGGGTGTTGCGTATCGGCACCCCTTTGGAAGCGGGGGTCGGCCAGTGCCCGTGCTCTGCGACAGCCAGATCCGACGGCTCGTCCGCATCGAGCCTTTCGAGGATGCCGTCAAGCGGCCGGGACGCATCTCCTACGGCGTCTCCAGCTACGGCTACGACGTCCGAGTCGGCTCCCGGTTCAAGATCTTCACCCCCACGCCGCGCCACGGCGACGTCGCCGTCGTGGACCCCAAACGCTTCAGCGACGACTTCATGGTCGAAGTGGACACCGCAAAGACCGGCACAGAGTACGTCATCATCCCGCCCAACTCCTTCGCGCTCTGTGAGACCGTCGAGTTCGTCGAAGTACCACGCGACGTGCTCGCCATCTGCGTGGGCAAGAGCACCTACGCACGCTGCGGCCTGATCGTGAACGTCACGCCGCTGGAGCCGGAGTGGCGCGGACGCATCACCCTCGAGATCAGCAACACCACGCCTCTCCCGGCGCGGGTGTACGCCAACGAGGGCATCGCGCAACTCGTCTTCCTGAAGGCGGAGATGGCCTGCGAACGCAGTTACGCGGACAAGGGCGGCAAATACCAGAACCAGGAAGGGCTGACACTGCCGAGGGTGGACTAGACGCGGGGAAGTTGGGGTCTTGTTGCATGGAAACGCAGCCATGAAGATCACACGGAAGTTCACGACAGCCGGTTCCGATCCCTTCGCCACCGTGCAGTGGTCGCAGCGGTCGAGTCGCATCACCAACCCGGACGGTTCGGTCGTCTTCGAGATGAAGGACGCCGAGGCGCCCGCGTCGTGGAGCCAGCTCGCCGTGGACATCATGGTGAGCAAGTACTTCCGCAAGGCGGGCGTGCCGCAACTGGAGCAGCCCTACGCGCTGCCGGGCGATTCGCCCGTCGTCACGGGCGAGGACGGCAATCCCGTGCTCGGCCCCGAGCGTTCTGCCCGCCAGGTGATCCATCGCTTGGCGGGGTGCTGGCGGCACTGGGGCGAGAAGCACGGGTACTTCGACACACCGGAGGACGCTCGCGCGTTTTACGACGAACTCGTCTACATGATGGTCCACCAGATGTGCGCGCCGAACAGCCCGCAGTGGTTCAACACAGGGCTGTACTGGGCCTACGGGATCGACGGTCCGGCGCAGGGGCACTTCGTCCCCGATCCGGTGACGGGCGAGGTGCGCGAGGCCGCCGACGCCTACAGCCACCCGCAACCCCATGCGTGCTTCATCCAGTCGATCACCGACGATCTCGTGAACCCCGGCGGCATCATGGACCTCTGGACCCGCGAGGCCAGGCTGTTCAAGTACGGCTCGGGCACCGGCACGAACTTCTCCGGCCTGCGCGCCGAGGGCGAACGCCTCAGCGGCGGCGGACGAAGCAGCGGGCTGATGTCCTGGCTCCGCATCGGCGACCGGGCCGCGGCCGCCATCAAGAGCGGCGGAACCACACGCCGCGCCGCCAAGATGGTCTGCCTCGACATGGACCACCCCGACATCGAGGCCTTCATCAACTGGAAGGTCCGTGAAGAGATCAAGGTCGCGGCGATGGTGGAGGGGCTGCGCCTCCTCAAAAAGACCGACAAGGAGATCGCCGAGACCTGCCGGCGGCTCGGGCTGGATCTCGACTACGACTTCAACGGCGAGGCCTACCAGACCGTCAGCGGGCAGAACTCGAACAACTCCGTCCGCGTGCCGGACGAGTTCTTCGACGCGGTGGACGCCGACGCCGAGTGGGAGACGACGTGGCGCACCACCGGCCAGGTCGCCCGCGTCTTCAAGGCCCGCAAACTCTGGGACGACGTGGCCTTCGCTGCCTGGCGCTGCGCCGACCCCGGCGTGCAGTTCGACTCAACCATCAACGCCTGGCACACCTGCCCGCACGGCGGCGCGATCAACGCGAGCAACCCCTGCAGCGAATACATGTTCCTCGACGACACCGCCTGCAACCTCGCCTCGCTGAACGTGCTGCGCTTCTACGACTCGACCAGGCGACTCTTCGACGCCGAAGCCTACGAGCACGCCATCGACCTCTGGACAACCGTCCTCGAGATCAGCGTGCTCATGGCCGCCTACCCCAGCAGCCGCATCGCCGAACTGAGCTGGAAGTACCGCACGCTCGGCCTGGGTTACGCGAACCTCGGCGCGATGCTGATGCAGGCGGGCATCCCCTACGATTCCGACGAGGCGAGGGCCGTGTGCGCCTGCCTCACGTCGATCCTCACCGGGCGCGCCTACCGGCAGTCCGCGCTCATGGCCGCCGAGCACGGGCCGTTCGCCGGCTTCGAGGCCGATCGTGGCCCCATGCTCCGAGTGATCCGGAACCACCGCCGCGCCGCCCACGGGGTCGACCGGCACTCGGACGAATGGGAAGACCTCCGCATCCGCCCCGTCCCGATCGACCACGAACTGATCCGCTCCGGGTCGCTCCGGCTCGCCAACGGCAAGTCGCTCCTCGCGCACGCCACCCAGGCCTGGGACGAGGCCCACTCACTCGGCGAAAAACACGGGTACCGAAACGCGCAGGTCACCGTCATCGCCCCGACCGGCACCATCGGCCTGCTCATGGATTGCGACACCACCGGCGTCGAGCCGGACTTCGCCCTCGTCAAGTTCAAGAAACTCGCCGGCGGCGGGTACTTCAAGATTGCTAACGACTCCGTCGAGCCGGCCCTCGTCGCCCTCGGCTACGACCGCACGCAGGTCCGCGAAATCCTCCAATACCTTCTCGGCACACTGCACCTCGATGTCCCCCTGCCCGACGGCGTCAAGGCCGCGAAGAAGGGACAGACCTTCTCACGCTGGCTCCTCTCCCGAGGCCTCAACGAATCCGACCTCGAACGCATCGCGGCACTGCTCGCCACCGTCTTCGAACTCTCCTTCGCCTTCGCGCCATTCGCCTTGGGAGACGACGCGCTCAAACGCCTCGGTATCGACGCCGACGCCGCGAAGGCAGACCCCGCCTTCAGCGTGCTGCGGGCGATCGGACTGACCGCGGCGCAGATCGAGCATCTCAACCGCGTCATCTGCGGCACGCAGACCGTCGAAGGGGCGCCGCACCTCAAACCGGAGCATCTGCCCGTCTTCGACTGCGCCAACAAGTGCGGCCGCACCGGCGTCCGGTACATCCGGCCCGAGGGGCACATCCGCATGATGGCCGCGGCCCAGCCCTTCATCAGCGGCGCGATCAGCAAAACCATCAACCTCCCCAACGAAGCCACGGTCGAAGACGTCAAGGCCTGCTACCGCCTCAGTTGGGAGCTCGGCCTCAAGGCCAACGCCCTCTACCGCGACGGGTGCAAACTCAGCCAGCCGCTCAGCACCAAGTCGGACACCCCCGCGGCAGCGGATGCGGAAGTCGCCCGAGGGGAGGGCCACCAAGCGGGGGAGTCTGTCCGCCCGGCGGCGGCACCGGCGGCTTCGGCTGCATCCGCCCCGGCTGCGGCGACTGCGAGTGGACCGGCTGATTCCTCCAGCGACGGCATCACCATCATCCACCGCCCCATGCGCCGCCGGCTCCCCGACACGCGACGCTCGATCACCCACAAGTTCAACGTCGCCGGACACGAGGGATACCTGACCGTCGGCCTCTACGAGGACGGCCTCCCCGGCGAGCTGTTCATCACCATGGCCAAGGAAGGCTCCACCATCGGCGGGCTAATGGACTCGCTCGGAACGGCAACCAGCGTCGCGCTGCAGTACGGCGTCCCGGTCGAGAGCCTCGTCACGAAGTTCACCCACCAGCGCTTCGAGCCGGCGGGCATGACCACAAACCGCGACATCCCCATGGCCAAGAGCCTCGTGGACTACATCTTCCGCTGGCTCGGGATGCAGTTCATCCCCGGCTACCGCGAGGCCAACGCGCCGCGCCGCCCGTCCGAAGAGCAGCGGCGGGCGCCCTCCGCCTGGGACACCACCACGAAGGAGCAACCGAGTTGCACGACCCCAGCCTCCGTTCCCGTTGCCGAGCCGCAGAGGGCGCCGTCCGCGCCGTCCGCGATGTCGGCGATCGTCGAGCCGCGCCCGAGTGCGCAGGCCGTGCCGCCGCCGGCCGCCGTCTCGCGGCGATCGTCGATGGTGCTGGTCGATTACACGTCCGTGCAGGCGTCAACGCTCTCGGTCGCCCTCGACAGCGTGAACGACGCCCCGCCGTGCGACGTCTGCGGCACGATCACCGTTCGCAACGGCACCTGCTACAAGTGCCTCAACTGCGGCAACAGCATGGGGTGCAGTTGATGGATGACACGCCGGGCGCGTCGGCGCACGGAGCGCGCCGCGCCGCCCGAGCGACAACCCGTGGTCCCGCCACCGGGATCGGCGTGAGGGCCTGAGTCTTCAGGCTCCGTCGGTCCCGCGCCTCCCAGCCCCCGGGCGACCCACCGACGCCCGGGGGCATTCTTTCTTTGCGCCGATGTGATGAGATGAGCGGTTCGTGCTTCGCTTCTCCAGCCTGGCTCTCACGGACAACCCTTCGCAAACCAGTTCAAGAACGCCAGGAAGTCCAGTGTGTCCACCACGCCGAACGGCGCCGCGATGTCGGCGTCATCCTCGCCCCCCGCCCACGCGTTGAGGTATCCGACGAAGTCGCGTGTGTCCACGATGCCGTCGCGGTTGAAGTCCGCGACGCACCACCACCACTCGTCCCCGTTGATCGCGTCGTCCGGCAGATGGGCGAGCGCAGCGCGAACGGCCCGTTCCGCGTTGATGCGCCCGTGACCGTGCTGGTCGTCCCGGCCCGGCGGACCCAGGTCGTCCGCCGTCGATTCGATGATCCTTCGGGCCTTCGCCGGGGTGAGCGACGGGTCAACGGCAAAGAGCAGCGCGGCCAGACCCGCGACGTGCGGGCACGCCTGGCTCGTGCCCGTCGCGTAGTCATACGTGTTCTCACCCTGGCCGAAGTGCTTCGAGTCCCACGTCGAAATGATGCCGACACCGGGCGCGACCACGCTGATCTCAGGCCCCGTCGCGCTCGCAGGCCACAGGATGTCGCGGTTGTCCGTCGCGCCGACCGCGACCGCGTTGGGGTACCGGGCCGGCGCGACGACCGGGGCGGTCGGCGTGTTGCCCGCGGAGGCCACCACCAGCATGCCGGCAGCCGTCGCGTAATCGACGGCGGCGCGAAGAAAGGTGTCCTCGTCCCCGCCCGGCGCGGGGTCGAACCCGATGCTCACCGACGCGACCCGCGCACCCCGATCCGCCGCCCAGACCAGGCCCGCCCCGCAGAGCAGTTCCGTGCCGAAGCCGTACTTGTTCAGCACCTTCACCGGCAGAATGCCGGCGGACCACGCGACGCCCGCGATGCCCACGCCGTTGTCGCCGGAGGCCGCCGCGATGCCGGCGCAGTGCGTGCCGTGCGAGGAGTACTCGTCGTCCGTGTTGTCGTTGTTGCCCACGAAGTTCCAGCCCGGCAGCAGCCTGTCGAGCAGGTCCGGGTGGCTCGCGCTGATCCCCGAATCCAGGACGGCGACCACGACGCCCGTCCCGACCGCGCCGAACGCCCACGCGCCTGTCGCGCGGATGTCCGCGCCCGCGATGCCCTGCTGCCCTTGCACGGTCTGACCCGTGTTCAGGAGTGCGTACTGCAGCGGGAAAAGTGGATCGTCCGGTATGGTCCCCTGCGTTGCGGCGCGGCCGATCCGCGAAGGACGCACGCTCACGATCAGCGACGGGTACTCGGCGAGCGCGCGCACGACAGCATCCGCATCCGCGCTCGCGTCCAGCCTCAGGGCAACGAACCGGTCCAGGCCGGAGGCAGCAAACGCCGCCGTGCTCGCAGGCTTGAACGGGAGTGCCGGCTCGAACTCTCCACCCAGCGAGTTCACGGTGCGGCTCAGCAGCTCGGAAACAGCCCCGTCCACCGCGGGATGCGTGATGGCTGCACGCCCGTCAGCGCCGATCGTGAGCGACGCGCCGGGGGCCAGCCTCAGAATCAGGCGGCGATCGCCCGCCTCGGTCCAGCCGCTCTCGCGCGGCGGCTCAAACGCGCGGACGGGAATCGCGCAGCACGATGGTCGCGCGCTTGCGTTGGTCACGAGCGAGGTCGCGCACGCCAGCGCGGCGACCAGCATGGTCGGCATGCATCGGCCCACAAGGCCTCTCTCTCTACCTCGCCCCTGCAGCCCGAGTCTACCAAGGCGGCGTGGAGCGACGATCACTCGATCTCCTGCCGCGGCTCGAATCACCCTCCTCGACCCCGGCAACTTGGCCAGACATGAACAATCGGGACCAAACACAATCCTAACGATGTTTCCATCGGTTCGATTTCTCGGACGAAAGCACATGAAAGGTATTGACATGTCCTTTCATTCCCGGTGAGATCGTGGGCAGAGAGAGCATGCCTCAGCCCCTCGTCGGGCTGCCGTCACAGACCGGGAGGAGACGTCGGCCGCCGTTGTGTGGCCGGAACAGTTCAGGAAAGTGCGTTGCGTTCGAGCGCGGGGTGTTCCCGGACTCGCGAAGAGCGCGATCGGAACTGGAGAGAAGGTCATGACACGGAATCGGCTCGGTGGGACGGTCAGCGGTGTGGTGGCGCTTCTCGCGGTCAGCGGCGCCGCATACGCGGACATCTCGTACGAAGTCTTCACACTCGTCGCGTCCGTCGGTGGCGAGTCCGGCTCCTTCGTCGCCACCAGCGACATGGGAACGTGGGACGACAAGGGCAACTTCTACTGGAACCTGGACAACCCCATCGACATCAAGTCCCAGAGCGGCTCCGTCCTCGCGACGCTCGGCACCGCGTCCGTCACCTTCATCGCCGACCCCGTGATCCACCTGAACTTCAACGTGCAGGCGAACAACCAGAACACGAGCTTCTCGGTCGGCTCCGGCCTCCTCAGCTTCCCGACGCTCTTCAACGCCAAGGGCGCTGCCTCCGCGGGCGTCAGCATCACCGACGTCAACGGCAACGGCGTGACCTTCACCCCAGACGCCGCCGGCGCGCACCTCTCTCACTACAACGGCGAAGTCCCGGGAGGCACCCAGTTCGCCTCGCTCCTCAACAGCAGCTTCTCCGCGGGGGCCTTCTCCAGCGACACGATGTCCGACGAGTTCCCCGGCGGCGGTGGGTTCGCCAACATCGGTGGCGGCGTCTTCGATATGAGCTCTCGCTGGGCCTTCACACTCACCGCATTCGACCTGGCCAGCGGCACCAGCGTCTACACCATCATCCCGGCTCCAGCCTCCCTGGCCCTCCTCGGCCTGAGCGGCCTGGCCGCGATCCGTCGCCGTCGCTGATCGGTCATTTCGCGCAGTCCCGCCGGAAGGGCGTGGCAGTCCTCCCGGGTTTGCAACAGTCCACAGAGGAGAGGTTGAAGCATGAACGTTCGCATTGAGGCGGAGCCTCGGCTCGTTCGAGTTCTCGTCGCGGGGGGCCTCTGCCTGGCGCTCGCCGCTCCGGCCCTCGCCGACATTTCAAACCCACCGCTCATCTTCAAGGCCACCAGTTCGCTGGGCGAGGCGACCTACAAGGTCTCGCTCGAAGACGGGGAGTGGGTCTCCGAGGACGCGTGGTTCTGGATGCTCCCCTCCGCCATCGATTTCGTCGACCCCAACAACGGCAGTCTCATCGCACGCCTCGTCCAAGGGTCGTCCTACATCGAGCACGATCCCGTGCTCAGCGGCGGCTTCTCCGTCCAGGCCGGTGCGGTTGACACCACCTTCACCATCACCATCGGGTCGCTTGGCTTCCCGACCATCAGCAATCCCTTCGCACGCGCGTCCGCGGGGATGACCGTGACCGACGGCGACGGCAACGGGGCCTCCGTGAAGGGGCTGATGCCCGGCGGCACCATGTACCACACCAGCTACAACTTCGGGACCGCCTTCGCCTCCCTCATCTCCGGCCCGCTCGTTGAGCCGGACGCTTGGGGAACCAACTCCGACTCTGACGAGTACCCGGCCGGCGCGGGCAACTTCATCGCCCTCGGTGGTCCAGCTTCCGAGATGTTCGCGGAGTGGAAGTTCACCCTGACAGCGAACGACTCGGCCGCCGGCACTGGCGTCTTCGTGGTCATCCCTGCTCCGGGGGTGCTCGCCCTCGTCGGCACTGGTCTCGGATTCGTCGCGACTCGCCGCAGACGCTGAGTCGCCTCACGCATACCCGTACAGACACCCACAAAACGCCCCATAAGGGGCGTTTTGCATCAGTGGATGGTTTCGAGTGTGCGTATCGGACTGTCCGAGTCACGGCCGGCGATTCTCACTGGCCAATTCGTGGGATGCCTCTTGAAACCGGGTGTGAAACTGGTACAGTACCCCCGTCGAAGGGAGAGATGCCGGAGGCCCCGAGGAGGCTTCTGCCCGGTTCGGGCGGATGCGGGGTCGGCCGGGAACTCCCGCGGTTTCGTGTGTGTGTTTGTCCACTGACCGTTGGGTTGAAAGATTCAAACAGGAGAGAACCAGAAATGAACCGTGTGTGCATCGGACTGGGCGCGGTTGCCGCGCTGGGGCTGGCGGGCGTCGCTTCGGCGGACGCGATCCTCTCGTACACCTACAGCGACCTCGACGGGTCGTATGACGCGGGCACCGCGATCTTCAACGCAAAGGCCGGCTCGCTCACCTCGGGCGACGTGACCCGGCTGACGGGCGCGGGCGGGACGGCGCAGTTCAACGCCGGCTTCCACGGCTTCGACTCCGCCGACTACACCCTCACCATCGACGTCACGAACAACAACGGCTCGACCGCCGACGGCAAAGGCTCGTTCACCGTCACCGATGCCAACGGCGACACCATCACCGGCCTCGTCGAGGGTACCTGGATCAAGGGCGCGTTCGGCACCGTCTTCTTCAATGGACAGCTCAGCAACGTCCTCATCAACGACAACTCCGGCGACGCCAAGTTCAACGGCTCCACCGCCGGCGTCTTCAGCACCAACTTCCAGGGCCCGATCGCTCCCTTCGAGGGCGCGCTCGTCCAGCTCTTCATCTCCTCCGCCAGCGAGTTCATGACCAAGAGCTTCAGTGGCGTTCCCACGCTCGTCAGCGCGGAGATCATCCCCGCCCCGGGCACCATCGCCCTCGCCCTCGTCGGCGGCGCGGTGGCCTTCCGTCGTCGTCGCTGAGAGCCGCCGCTTCACAACTCAACCCCGTCCACGGGGCTTCCGCGATCAGAGCGGAGGCCCCGTTTGCTTTTCCCACGGTCGCGGCGTTCCCAGCGAAGGACGCCCGATGGCCAGCGTGAACCGCTCTCGCGTCCGGCAGTACGTGTGCCCGCCCATCCGGGCAACCGTCCCCAGCCGATCCGGGTCGGCGTGAAACCGCTCGTTCAGCACGCCCTCATCGGCGTGAACGTGAACCACCCGCCCGATCACCACGTTCCCACCCGCCGGCTCGCCCGGATTCGTGCGGATCACCTGTTCCGTCCGGCACTCGAACGCGACCGGCGACTCCGCGACGCGCGGCGGACGCACGACCACGCTCGGCGCGGGCGTCAGTCCCGTCAGGTCAAACTCGCTCTCCCCGTGCGGCAGCGGCTCCGCGGCGGCCGCAACGAGGTGCGCATACCGCTCGCTCGCCAGGTTCACCACGAACTCGCCGGTGCCGCCTTCGCTCTCCGGCTTGCAGTTGCGCAGCGTGTCCTTCTCGTCGCCCTCGGCGTCGTTCGCCGGGCAGAAGAGCAGCGTCATCGGGTTCGAGCCGACGCCCGCGAAGAACGAGAACGGTGCAAGGTTTGGCCGCCCGTCGGGAGAGACGGTCGAAACGAACGCGATCGGGCGCGGGACGATGCAACCGATCAGCAGCTTGTACCGCTCGGCGACCGTGAGACGCTCCGGGTCGATCTCCATGCCCCGAGGGTAAGGGGGTCGGCTCAGCCGCGCCGCCGGCGCGCCAGCACGAGCCCCGCTGTGCCCAGCAAGGCCAGACCCGACGGCGCGGGCACGAGCGCGAAGCCGGTGGCGCTCCGCTCCGCAAAGTCGAGCAGGTCGAAGAACGGCGAGAACGCCCCCGACGAGGTGTCGATGGTCCCGATCTGGAACTTGTCGTCGGTGATGTTCTGGATCGCGGCGTAGAGCGTCCCGTTCAGGAACTCGATGCCGCAGGAATCGGAGTCGATCCCGAGCGTGCCGATGAGCGGTCCCGCCGCGCCCGATCCGAAGTCGATCGGGTAGAGGCCGTCGGTCGCGTTGTCGAGCGCGTAGAGCGTGCCCGAGAGGGCGTCGTAGGCAAGCCCGCCGACGTCGGCCAGGCCCGTGGAACCGATCAGCGTCGGCTGGTAGTTGTTGGACGGGTCGATCAGGTACAGGTTCCCCGGACCGCCCGTCCCGTACAGCACGTTGCCGACCTCCGTGACGGAGGAGAACGCGACCGTCTGCACGTCCGTCGGCGTGAGGCTCACGTGCGCCGCGAACGGGTTGAAGATGTGGTAGAACTCCGGCTCATCGTTGTCGGGCAGGACCGGGCTGACCGCGAACAGCGACCCGTCCGATCGCGCGCCAAGCCCCCGGATTCGATCGCTCAACTGGAACGTCTTCACCGGCCCGCCCTGCTTGAAGCGGTAGAGCGTCGTCTCCTTGGTCACCCAGTAGGTCGGTTGCGCGACCGAGAGCGTGCAGGTTGAAACCAGGGCGATCGTCGAGCACAGGCCGAAGCGTGCAGCGAAGTTCATCGTCTTCTCTCCCTCGAATGGCGTGAACCGAAGGTGCGTGAACACACCGCGCGTCGGGCGGGGCACACCCGACAGTTTCAGCGGTTCCCGGCGCCGGATCAAGCGCTTCGGTGCGACTTCGGGTCGCTGTTCGCGCCGGCCTGGCTGCACCTGGCCACCATGCCCCCGTGGCGTCCTCGGAAGCGGGTGCGCGGCCTGTCGGGATGCTGCCCGGCTATAGTCCCGCCCGCCGCGGCGGACGCCGCCGCTGGCGAACCCGGAGAGACCCATGCGTCGTGCGAAGATTGCGGTGATCGGCGCCGGAAACGTCGGGGCGACCTGCGCCCACTGGGCCGCCGCCAAGGAACTCGGCGACATCGTGCTCCTTGACATCCCCGACCGCGACGGCGTCGCCAGGGGCAAGGCCCTCGACCTCCTCTGCTGCGGACCGATCGAGCGCTTCGACTCGCGCGTCGTTGGCACCAGCGACTACCGCGACATCGCCGGCTCCGACGTCGTCGTCATCACCGCCGGCCTTCCCCGCAAGCCCGGCATGAGCCGCGACGACCTCATCGAGACCAACGTCAAGATCGTCAAGAGCGTCTCCGAGCAGGTCGCCGAGCACGCCCCGAAGTCCATCGTCATCGTCGTCTCGAACCCACTCGACGCGATGGTCTACACGGCGTGGAAGGCGACGGGCTTCCCAACCTCCCGGATCATGGGGCAGGCCGGCGCGCTGGACGTGGCTCGGTTCCGCGCGTTCCTCGCCATGGAACTCGGCTGCTCGATCGAGGACATCTCCGCCCTGCTCCTCGGCGGGCACGGCGATGACATGGTCCCCCTCCCGCGCCTCACCAGCGTCCACGGCATCCCCATCGCCGACCTGCTCCCCAAGGAAAAGATCGACGCCTGCGTCGAACGCGCCAAGGTCGGCGGCGGCGAAATCGTCAAACTCATGGGCACCAGCGCCTACTACGCGCCCGCCAGCGGAACCGTCCAGATGGTCGAGGCCATCGTCAAGGACAAGAAACGCATCATCCCCAGCGCCGCATACTGCGACCGCGAGTTCGGCGTCGGCGGATACTTCGTCGGCGTCCCCGCCGTGCTCGGCTCCGCCGGCGTCGAGCGGATCGTCGAGTTCAAGCTCCAGCCCGACGAGCAGAAACTCTTCGCCGAGTCCGTCGCGCACGTGAAGGATCTCGTCGGCGTCGTGCGGCGCATGTTCCCCGAACTGGCCTGATCCGCCAACGGATCGACCGAAGGATGGAGATCGGAACCATGATCAAGGCGTCCATCACCAGGCTGCTCGCATCGTGCGCGATCGGCGCGGCGGCGCTCGCCGCCGCCACCTCGTTCGCTCAGGACGGACCACAGCCCGCTCCACCCGCCGCCCCGGTCGAGCTGTCGTACACGCCCGCGTGGTCGGACCCCGAGTTCGGACGCATCGCCGACATGCTCAGCGGGTCGTGGCGCACGACCTCGGGCGTGGCCGTCGCGGACGGCGGCGGCTCCGTCGAGATCGTCATGACCGTCACCCCGGTCCGTCTCTCCCAGATCCCCGACGCCCTCTACGCCGAGATCGCACGCGCCGACGCGCTGCACCGCCCGTACAGGCGCGCCATCTTCCAGTTGTACCGCCACTCGGGTAACGTCCGACTCCGCACGCTCGAGTTCCGCAACCCGGAGCACGAGACCGTCGGCATGATGACCGGCATCTGGCTCACCCCCGGCCTCTTTCCCGACGTGCCACGCGATTCCCTCATCGCCACCCTTGACCTCGCGCTCAGCCGCGACGGCGATGGCTACAAGGGCAAGACACCCTACCCCTACCCCACGGCCGCAGGAGGCGCGGTCGAGATGACCAGCGAACTGACCATCACACGCAATCGCCTCACCACCGCCGACCGCGGGTACGACGCCGACGGCAAGGTCGTCTGGGGCGCGGCAGGCGACGCGAACTACTCCTACGAGCGGTTCGACCATCCGTTCCGGCTCCAAGACCGCGACGACGGCGTCAAGGTCATCATCATGCGCTCCGGCTCCGAGGGTGTCGCCCTCGACGACAACGACCAGGTCTCCTTCCACTACAGCGGCTGGCTCACCGACGGCACGATGTTCGACTCCTCCCTCCGCCCCGGCGGCCGCCCGCTGACCTACCAGGCGCCAGGACGACTCATCCCCGGCTGGCGGACCGCGACCTACGGCATGCGCCTCGGCGATGTCCGTAAGTTCATCCTCCCGCCCGATCAGGCCTACGGCGCGAGCGGCGCGGGGAACGGACGCATTCCCCCGAACGCCACCCTCGTCTTCGAGGTCGAGTGCATGTTCATCCGCCGTCCGGACGACCTGCCCGCCCCGGCCGGCGAGCAGGGTGGCGAGCACGACGATCACGACCACAACGGGCACTGACCGTCGCTGGCTCGCGATCGCTCGTCTCCGACATACAGTCAACAGATGTCCGTGCGCGATTACTACGAGATTCTCGGCGTCACACGCGGCGCCTCCGCTGACGACATCCGGCGCGCCTACCGGACGAAGGCGCGGCAACTCCATCCGGATGTGAACAAGGCCCCCGACGCCGCGGAACGCTTCGCCGAACTCCAGCAGGCCTACGACGTCCTCTCCGACGAGAAGAAGCGGGGCATGTACGACCGGCTCGGACACGCGGCCGCCTCTCAGGGCGGCGGCAGTGCGGGGGCACGCTATTCATGGTCCTCCACCGGCGGCGGCTTCCCCGAAGGCGTCGACATGGACGATCTCGGCTCGATGTTCGATGCCTTCTTCGGCGGCCGAGCCGGTTCCGCAGGCTTCGGCTCGACCGCCGGCACGCGGGCCACTCGTGGTTCCGCCCGCGGTGCCGACGTCGAGGCCGAGCTGCCGGTCCCCTTCCTTCTGGCGGCCAAGGGGGGGCAGGAGTCCTTCCGGTCGCCCGTAGATGGCCGAACGATCCAAGTTGCGGTACCCGCCGGCACGGAGGACGGTGCGCGACTCCGGGTCCGAGGGGCCGGGAAGGCTTCCGCCCGCCCGAACGGCAAGCCTGGCGACCTGATCCTCCGGGTACGGGTTCTGCCCCACGCGCTCTTTCGTCGTGAAGGCGGCTCCAGGCCCGGTTCGGGGCTGGACCTCGTCTTCGACCTACCCCTGACTATCGCCGAGGCCACGCTCGGTGGGCGCGTGCCCATTCCCTCTCTGGACGGGCCCATCGAACTGACCGTACCCGCCGGCACGCCCAGCGGCCGTCGATTGCGGGTCAAGGGCAAGGGCATCCAAGCCGCCGACGGCCGAATCGGAGACCTGTACGCCATTGTGCGGATCATCCCCCCGAACCCGGCTATCCTGACCACCGAGCAGCGACGGCTGATCGAGGAGGTCGGCCGCCTGACGCCCCAGCCTCGAACCGGCGGGGACTGGCCGAGTGTCGCGGGCCGCTGATCGGGTGGAGTGGTGCGGCCGCCGCGAGTCCGTCGTATTGACAGCCCGGTGCACGTTGGGGGAGACTGGCCCGCGCCGAAGGACCGGCGCCGCCTCGACGGAGGGAACCGCGTGGTCAAGCAACAGCACCGCCTTCTCGTCGCCCTGCTGGGCCTCTGGGATTGCTTCGTGATCTCGGTGGCTTGCTATGCGGCCTGGGCGATCCGGCGCCTCACCTGCGAGGGCTACTTCCCGGCCTTGCCCGAGTTCTGGGAGAGTTACTTCAAGAACCCGCTCGTTGCGTTCGTCGTGCCGATCACGATCGTCGTCATGCGCGCCAACGGGCTGTACCGCGCTCGGCGCGACCGCTCCGTGTGGAGCGAGCAGGGCGCCATCCTGCGCGCGTCGATGCTCTCGATGCTGCTTGTCGTCGTGGTCCTCTGGCTGGTCGGCAACGCGGTCATCACCGATGGCTCGACAAGGGCACTGCATCTCGACGCGGGCCGCACGCAACTCGGATGGCTCGCCGTGCTCCTGCCCGTCTTCCTCGGCATCAACAGGCTTGCCTTCCGCACGTTCCTGCGAATGCTCCGTCGGCGCGGCTGGAACCTCCGCCACGCCGCGGTGATCGGCGTCGGTCGGCTCGGGCAGATCACCGTGCGGACACTCGAACGCAACTCATGGACCGGTATCAACGTGGCCTATTTCATCTCGCATCGCCCACGCGCTCGCCGTGACACCTGCCTCGAGCGGCCAGTGCTCGGCGGGCTGGACGACCTCGAAGCGACGCTCGAACGCCACCCCGTGGACGCCGTCTACCTCGCCATACCGAACGCCCAGGCGAGCTGCGTGCCCGACATCCTGCGCAGGCTCGAACGGTTCGCCGTGGACGTCCGCATCATTCCCGACGTTCAGCCGCGGTACCTGCCCCAGAGCATGACCGTCAGCGAACTCGACGGCATGCCCATCCTCTCCTACCGCGAGTGCCCGCTCCATGGCCTGGGCGGGCTGACCAAGCGCGCCGTGGACATCCTCGGCTCGTCCATCGGCCTCCTCGTCTTCTCGCCCGTCATGCTCGCGTGCGCGATTGCCGTCCGTCTCAGCGGGCCGGGGCCGATCATCTTCAAGCAACGGCGCGTCTCCATCGGCGGCGAAACCTTCAAAATCTACAAGTTCCGCACCATGTACCAGGTCGAGGACGAGCAGCGACCCGCGGACGCCCGCTGGACCGAACGCAACGACCCGCGCATCACGCCCGTCGGCCGCCTTCTCCGCCGCGCGAGCCTCGACGAACTCCCGCAACTCCTCAACGTCCTCAAGGGCCAGATGTCACTCGTCGGACCACGACCCGAAAGGCCCGAACTCATCGAACGCTTCCGAGAAGACTGGCGCGGCTACATGATCCGGCAGCACGTCAAGGCAGGCATGACCGGATGGGCGCAGGTCAACGGACTGCGCGGCGATACCTCGCTCAAGAAACGCCTCCAGTACGACCTCCACTACATCCGCCACTGGTCGGTCTGGTTCGACCTCAAAATCCTCTGGCTCACCCTCTTCCGCGGCTTCGTCCACCGCAACGCCCACTGATCAGGCACGGGAACCTCAACGCAGCCATCGGCGTACAGAGTGCCGGCCGGAGCGTCTTCCGGCCGGAGGGGATTCCGTCCACGCAGCGGCCACCCGGCCTCATCCGATCCATCTTCCTTCCGTCCCGCATTCGCGGTACCGACGGTCCCCACCGACAACCCGTCCGCAGGGCCTGTCCCGGCAGTGCCTGCCTCGTTCACGGTGCCATCACGCCCGCGAGTGCTTGGTCGAGGCCACCCCTCTGGGACTGTCCCGCCCTTTCTGAGCGTCCGGGAACGCCCCGGAGTCGGAGGTTTCGTGAAGCAGGAAACCCGTTCAGCCGTATGGACATCCGGAGCGCAAGGGGATGCGCCGAAGGTCGGGCGGGTTCGGGAGCCGCACGCAGGCAGGGCCGGACCCGCTGGAGGACCGACACGGAGAGCCAGCACGATGCGGCTTGACCCGGAACAGCAGCGGTGGTTGGCGCGCGCTCTCGGCTCGCTCGCCGCGGGTGACGCTCGTCGCTACGAGGACGCCCTCTGGCTCGGCTTCGGCGACGCCTGGGTGCCCATGCGCCTCAGGCTCGAACGTGGCGGACTCGTCCGTCCCGCACACAACGGCGGCGATCCGCAGGTGACCGATCGCGGCGTCCAGACCCTCCGTGACCTCCAGACCCGCCTCGGCTTTGAGGCCAACGGCGAGGCGCAGGGGGTCGCTTGAACGGGAGTTCGGTGCCGTCGCGTACCATTCTGCGTGGCAAAGCGTTCGTACAGGGTCATCGTCATCGGCGGCGGGCACGCGGGCGTCGAGGCCGCGTGGGCGGCGGCCAATCTGCTGCCCGCCGAGCGGGACGGCGCCGGGCGGCCCGTGGCGACTGTTGCTCTGGTGACGCTTGACGCCTCGAAGATCGGCGTCATGTCCTGCAACCCGGCCATCGGCGGGCTGGCCAAGGGCCAACTCGTCCGCGAGATCGACGCGATGGGCGGCCTCATGGGCCTCGCCGCCGACGCCACCGGCATCCAGTTCAAGGTGCTGAACACGAGCAAAGGTCCGGCCGTCCACGGCCCGCGCTGCCAGAGCGACAAGCACGCCTACGCCGACGCCGTGCAGGCCCTCATCCGCACACGCCCCGAAATCGACGTCATCGAGGGGAGCGTCGAGCGCCTGGAAGTGGGGGGGGGACGGGTGAAGGGCGTGGTGATTGGGAAATCGCAAGTCGCGGGTTTGCAAATCGCATATCAGGCCCATGCGTGCCTCCGCTCCGATTTGCCATCTGCTCATCTGCCATTCGCCGTCTCCGCCCCCGCGGTCGTCCTCACCACCGGCACCTTCATGCGCGGACTGATGCACACGGGCGAGTCGAAGACGCCGGGCGGACGGCACGGCGAGAGCGCGGCCGTCGGCATATCGGCCGCGCTCCGCGAACTCGGCTTCGAACTCGGCCGACTCAAGACCGGCACCCCGCCGCGCCTCCGACGCGCTTCCATCGACTGGGACGCCCTCGACCCCGCCCTCGGCGATGATCCCCCCGTCCCGTTCAGCGATCTCTCAGGCAGAGGCGCCGGGCAGGAAACGTGGGGATGCCTGGCGCGGTTTCCCGTGCTGCCGCAGGTCGAGTGCCGGCAGACGCGCACCTCGCCCGAGGCACACGCGGCCATCCGCGCGAACCTCCACCGCGCGCCGATGTTCAGCGGACAGATCGAGTCCATCGGCCCGCGCTACTGCCCCAGCATCGAGGACAAGGTCGTTCGCTTCGCCGACCGCGAGACGCACGGCGTCTTCCTCGAACCCGAGAGCCTGCGCGACGACTCCGTTTACTGCAACGGCATCTCGACCAGCCTCCCCACGGACGTGCAGGACGTCATCGTCCGCACCATGCCGGGCTGCGAACAGGCCGAAATCCTCCGCTATGGCTACGCGGTCGAGTACGACATGGTCCGCCCGCACCAGATCATGCCGACAGGCATGACGCGACCCGTCGAGGGCCTCTTCCTCGCCGGCCAGATCAACGGCACCAGCGGGTACGAAGAAGCCGCCGCCCAGGGACTCATCGCCGGAATCAATGCGGCACGCTTCGCCACCGGCGAGAGCGAGTTCACGCTCGGACGCGACGAGGCGTACATCGGCGTGCTGATGGACGATCTCGTCACCAAGACCCCCGTCGAGCCGTACCGCATGTTCACCAGCCGCGCGGAGCACCGCCTGCTCCTGCGGGCCGACAACGCCTCCGATCGCCTGACACCCACCGCACGGCGGCTCGGGTTGCTCGCAGCTGCTCCTCTCGGGCGCCGGCGCCTGGAACTCTTCGAGCAGCGCGGGCATGACCTCGCCACGATCAACGCCGCGATCGACGCGACACGCATCGACAGCGAGCCGCTCGCACGCGTCATGCGCCGGCAGGACTTCACCATCGACGATCTTCGCCGATCGCTCGCGGATCGTCCCGGCCTCCCGCCGCCGGACTCGCCCGCATGGGTCACGGCGCACGCCGATCGCCGCTACGCCGCCTACGTCGATCGCCAGCGTGCCGAGGTGCGCCGGCACGCGGAGATGGAGCGCCGGCCCATCCCGGACACCGTGGACTTCGCCTCGCTCGTCACGCTGCGGGCCGAGGCAAGGGAGTCGCTCGCACGCTTCCGCCCGCGGACCTTCGGCCAGGCGTCGCGGCTCGAAGGCGTGACGCCCGCCGACCTGACGCTCCTGGCCGTGCTCGTGTACGATCGCCCGGCCGCGTCGCGTCGGCGCGGGTGAGCCGCAGAGAGCGGGCGTTCGCTCGCGCGGGGTGATCGATCATGCTCGCGGGAATCTTGACGCTGGCTCAGGCCGCGCCCGCTGGCACGGTGCTCGACCTGCTCAAGCTCCTCGCCGCCGCCGCGCTCGTCACGACGGTCCTGCATCGCCTGCGCCTGGCGACCATCCCGGGCTACCTCATCGCGGGCGCGCTCATCGGCCCGCACGCGCTCGGATTCGTCGGCGATCCCGACAGCGTCCAGACCATCGGGCGGCTCGCCATCATCCTGCTCATGTTCAGCGTCGGGCTGTCCCTCGACCTCGGCGCGCTCCGCGGCGGCGTGCGGGCCATCCTCCTCGTCGGCGTGATCTCCACCGCCGCCTCCGCGCTCGTCTGCTGGCCCATCGGCGTCGTCTTCGGCCTCTCGCCCAGCGCCGCCCTGGCGGTGGCAATGGCCATGACCATGTCCTCCACCGCGATCAGCCTCCGCGTGCTCCAGGCGCGCCGCGAACTCAACCGCGTGCCGGGTCGGCTCGCCGTCGGCGTCTCGCTCGTGCAGGACCTGCTCTCCGTCGCCGTGCTCGCGCTCCTGCCCGCGCTCGCCCTCTGGAGCGCCAGCGGCCAGGCCGCGCTCGCCGCCGACGGCCCAACCCTCTGGCAACGCCTCTGGGAGATGGTCTGGCGCGGCGTCATCGCTCTCGGCGGCGTCACGCTCCTCGTCGCCTTCGGGCGGCTCGTCCTGCCGCGCCTCATGCAGACCGCCGCGGGCGTCGCCGGCGAAGTGCTCCTCGTGCTGACGGCGGCCGTTGCCCTCGGCGCCGCGGTTGCGACCGCAGCCCTCGGGTTCACGCCCGAACTCGGCGCATTCCTCGCCGGCTTCGTTCTGGCCACAACCCCCTTCCGGTACCAGATCGCCGGCCAGCTCGACCCCATGCGCGACCTCTTCATGGCCGTCTTCTTCTGCGCCATCGGCCTCACCATGGACCCGGACGTCCTCCTCTCCGGATGGTGGATCATCCTCCTCGCGCTCCTCGTGCAGTTCGTCGTCAAGGGCGGCATCATCGGCCTCTCGTGCTGGGCCGTCGGCGCAACCCCCGCCGCCAGCCTCGCCGCCGCGCTCCTGCTGGCCCAGGCCGGCGAGTTCGGGCTGGTCGTCGTCGCCGCGACGGCCAACGTGGGGCTGATCGACGCCGCCGTGCAGTCGAAGTTGATCGCCCTCATCGTCCTCTCGCTCATCGTCACGCCGTTCGTCTACGACGCGGGCAAGCGCGTTCACGGGCCGGTGAGCCGGCTCCCGCTCGCGCCGTGGCTGCGCCGCCGCGCCCCCGCCGCGCTCAGCGAGCAGGAGCCTGAGCCGGGCGAGCGAGGACAGTCGGGCGACCCGCGTGCCGGGCGCCACGTGATCGTCGCGGGGTTCGGCGTCTGCGGCCGCGCCGTCGTGGAACTTCTCGAACAGGCGGGCGTCCCCTGCGTCGTCGTCGAGTTGAACGTCGCCACCGTCCGCAAGCAGGCGCGCATGGGCAGGCCGATCATCTACGGCGACGTGACGAACCCGGAGGTGCTCCGTTCGGCGGGCATCTCGACCGCCGACGCCATTGTCCTCACGATCCCGGACGACGACGCGACGCTTCGTGCCTGCCGGCTCGCCCGTTCGATGGCGCCCAACGCCTTCATCGCCGTGCGATCATCGTACATGAGCAAGGGAATGGTCGCCGAGTCGCTCGGTGCGGACCTCGTCGTCGTCGAGGAGGTGGCGACCGCCGCGACGATGCAGGAGCGGGTCGTCGAGCGCGTGAAGGCCAGGCGTTCGCCACCCGCGACCACCGACGTGACGCCCGCGTCCTGATCCGTCACTCGGGCAGCTGCTTCAGTTCGTCCCGCAGGATCGCCGCCAGCTCGTAGTTCTCCTGCGCCAACGCCCGATCCAGCCGGCGGCGCAGCTCGCTCTTCTGGCTGACGGGTAGCTTCGGCACCAGCGCGTCGCGCATGCTCTGAAGCATCCGAACCTCGTTCGAGGCGTTGTACGCCTCTGTATGCCCCGCGTTCGCGAAGTGCTGCCGGAGCGCGTTCAGACCGTCGTCGATCGCAAGGATCGCCGCCTTCGGCTCGTTGTCCTTCAGCGCCTGACTCGCCAGCGCCCGGGCACGCACCATCGTGACGTACGGCCGGAACTGCTCGAGGACGCTCCGGTCGGCCTCCGTCTCCGCGTGCTTGGCGCAGAAGTCGAAGAGGCGCAGGTTCCGCGTCGTATCCCGCACGACACGCTCGTAGTCCTCTGCCGCCAGCAACGCCACGTACCGGTGCGAGTACTGCATCGCCTCGTCGCGCAGGGCACGGCAGTCATCCGGCGAGAGCGTAAACTCGCCCTCCGGCGGCTTGGCGTCGGCCAGTTCGCGCTCCGTGCCGTCAGGATCAAGCAGTCCCGCGTCCCACTCTTCCTCCCGGTCCTCGTAGAGGTCGAGCAGGCTCTCAAACCCCTCGGGCCGAAGCCCGTCGGGACGGCCGTCGAGTTCCATCTGCAGGATGCCCAGGTCAAGCCGGACTTGGACCACGGGGCGCCCGTCGGTCGCCCGCACGATCCGAACGTTCAGTTTCCCAGGCTCGTAGGGCCAGGAACTCAAAAAATCGGAAAGATCTTCGCTCATGGCCGGTAGGGGGCCGATCGGCGTCCCGAATTGGTTGACTATAGAACGGGTTTCGGGGCGTGCCAGAAAAATTCGGACTTGCCTGGCCAAATCGGGCCTGAGCCGCGCATTCCCTGTAGGCGGCGCAGTCGTATCGGGCCACACGCCGCCCGACTGGGGCCGACTCGACCGGCGTCAAGTCCGACACCGCCCCTTCCGATGCAACCCGGACGGCCTCCGGAGCGAACCGTGATGTGGCAGTGCGGCACGAATCGTGGGTATAGTGAGCGCCACGTTCCGCGTCGCGAAAGGTGGGAAGAGAAGTGAGTGCAATCCGGAGTCGTGCAACGGAAGAGGGCGGGCTGCAGTCCGACCTCCAGCTGTACCTGAGAGAGATCAATCGCACGCCCCTCCTCACCGCCGAGGAGGAACGCGAACTCGGTTGGGCGATCATCAACGACAACTGCCCGGCCTCGCGCGAGCGAATGATCCGCGCCAACCTCCGCCTCGTCGTCGCCATCGCCAAGAACTACGTCGGACGCGGACTCCCCCTCAACGACCTCATCGAAGAGGGCAACATCGGGCTGATGCGCGCCGTCGAGGGCTTCGACCCCTCGCAGGGCGCACGCTTCTCCACCTACGCGAGCTGGTGGATCAAGCAGGCCATTAAGCGCGCCCTCATCAACGCCACCCAGCCGATCCACATCCCCGCCTACATGGTCGAACTCATCGCCAAGTGGAAGGTCGCCTCCCGCAAGCTCGAGGCCGAACTCGGACACCCGCCCACCATCGAAGACCTCGCCCGTGCGATGGACCTGCCCGCCAAGAAGGTCCGCATCATCCGCCGAGCCATCCGCGCCATGCAGGCCCCGAGCCAGGAGCCGACCGACGCCAGTGGCGACCTCGTCGGCCTGGGCGAACTCATCGCCGATTCCCGCCATGGGATGCCCGAGGACCCGATCCTCAAGACCGACGAAACCGCCACCCTCCGCAAACTCCTCGAATCCATCGACGAACGCGAGGCCCGCATCCTCCGCCTCCGCTTCGGGCTGGACGGGCAGGAGCCCCTCACCCTCAAGCAAATCGCCGATGAGGTCGGCATCAGCCGAGAGCGAGTCCGCCAGATCGTCGACGAGGCCCTCACCAAGCTCAACGCACAGATCAACGACAATCGACCCACCAGGTTCTTCAAGGAGAACCGGCGGCCCGGCGTTGACCCGATGGAGGATGCCGAGCCGCTCAATCGACCCGCGCCCCGCAGGTCGAAGGCAGGGTAACGCCCCGTGCCCCAACCGCGCCCCAGCAGCCGGCCGTCCCCGTGACGGCCGGCTTTCGTTGCGCCTCCCCGCACGGCCATCCCGCGCCAGGTTGCTACCATGCCCGGCCCACACGCACGGTCGGGACGACGACCCGGCGGGAGACAACGGAATGACGGCAGTTCGACGGCGGATTCCCTCATGGCTCACGGCGACCGTCGCCCTGACACTCTGCCTGATCCCGCTCCGGCAGGCCGCGGCTGACGAGTTCATCAACCGCGTCAACGCACCGCTCGCCGAGATCAGGCCCGAACGCCGCAGCGACGTCATCGTCCTCCCCGCGATGGCGAAGATGGACAAGCCACCGCTCGGCGTGGACACCCCAGCCAAGGCCCGCCTCGCCCCCGCCGGCGGCGCGGCATGGCCCGCCGCCCTCGAGTGGGCCAACGCAGAACCGCAGCGGGCCGTCATCGACGCTGTCCACAAGGTCACGCAGGCCACCGACTGGCGAGAAATGATGGCCTTCGGACAGCCCTACGGTCTGGCCGAGTTGGGCGCAAGCCCGGAGCAGATCGCGCTTATCTCCGCGCGGCTCTACACCGACCTGGGCGACCCGCCCCTGCTCGCGGCCGCGCGCCACCTCTATCTGCCCGTCTTCGAGGACGCCACCTGCCTCTACCACGTCGAAGCGACACGACTCCTCGCCGAGGGCAGGCCCGCCGACGCCGCCAACGCCCTCGTGGACTGGCTCTTCTTCGCGAGGCAGATCGCCGACCGCGAGTTCAAGACCGAGATGGACTGGGCGCTGCGCACCATGATCGACGTGCTGGAGCGCATCCGCGACGTGATGTACACGGACTTCCGCGACGGACGCCGCGCCGCCGCAGGTGAACTCGTGGCGATCGTCAAGCGTCTCGAGGAGCAGCGTGGTCCCCTCGGAATCGACCGGATTCTCCTGCCGCCGGCCGATGCCGAGGCCGCACGCCAGCTCGTGGCGTTCGTGATGCAGGAGAGGGGCCGCGTCCGCCCCGAGGTCTACGCCCAGACGATGTCCCGCCTGGCGACGACGGAACGGCCGCTGCGGCTCTTCGGCGAGTCCGCGCGGTGGTCCGGCGGCGCGACCGAGCATGCCAACTGGTTCGACACCACGGAGCACCTCACCGCCGTCATCGCTGAGTTCAACGACCGCTGGTCGCGCTCGTGGCACGACCCCGTGCTGCGCGAGCCGCCGATGTACAACCTCATCTCCCGGCGCCACGAACGATGGGCCGTCATCCTCGAGTCCTACCCCAACATGCGCCCACTCTTCGATCAGCGCCAGCTGCTCCGTGTCGAGGCCGTCGGCACACGCCATGCCCTCGCCCTGCTCGCCTTCCGCGTCTCCAGCGGCGGGTTCCCACGCGACATCGCCGCCGCCCGCCCGCACTACATCGAGCGCATCGAGGCCGATCCTTTCAACCCCGACCGCGCCCGCGGCCGCGAGCCTCCCCTGGAGTTCTTCGTGCCCATGCGAGACACCGCCGGCCGCTTCGGCGAGCGTGAGCAGGTGCAGCCACATACCATCAACGTCCTTTCGCCCGACGCACCGAACTTGGCGATCCGACTGCGAGACGACCAGTTCGTGCTCTATTCCGTCGGCGCGGACGGCGGCCGCAACTGGGCCGAGGAAGTCCAGAACACCATCAACGCCCCCTCCGGGCGCGACTACCTCATCTGGCCGCCCGTCCTCTCGCTCGTGCGCCAGGAACTCATGCAGACCGGCCAACTCCGCTGAACGCGCACCGGAGCGACCATGATCGACGCCAAGCCGCACGCCCTCGCGATCATCGGCTCCGGCCCCGCCGGCTGGACCGCAGCGATCTATGCCGCCAGGGCGAGCCTTTCGCCCGTCGTCTTCGCAGGCGTGCCCAAGAACGACCCCGGTCCCATCCTCCCCGGCGGGCAGCTCATGCTGACCACGGACGTCGAGAACTACCCCGGTTTCCCGGAGGGCGTCGCCGGGCCGGAAATGATGGAAAAGTTCCAGAAGCAGGCCGAACGCTTCGGCACGAAGGTGCTCGGGCAGGATGTCGTCCGTTGCGACTTCTCGAAGCGACCCTTCGAACTACACACGAACAAGGGAACGGTCGAGCACGCTCACGCCGTCATCATCGCCACCGGCGCGACAGCAAACTGGCTGGGACTCGAGAGCGAACTCCGCCTCGCCCGGGCCGGCGGCGGTGTCTCCGCCTGCGCGGTCTGCGACGGTGCGCTCCCGATGTTCCGAGGCCGCCCGCTCGCGGTCGTGGGCGGCGGCGACACCGCCATGGAAGAGGCTACCTACCTCACCAAGTTCGCCTCCACCGTCTACGTCATCCACCGGCGCGACTCGCTCCGCGCCAGCAAGATCATGCAGGAGCGGTTCCTCTCCAAGCCCAACGCGAAAGTCATCTGGAACAGCGTGGTCGTGGACTGCCTGAGCGCCAAGGACCAGCACGGCAACGAGAAACTCCGGGCCGTCGCGCTGGAGAGCACGACCAACGGCGAGCGGTCGGAACTCGAAGTGGGGGGCCTGTTCGTGGCGATCGGGCACACCCCCGCCACGAAGTTCCTCAAAGGCTCCGGCGTCGAGATGGACGAGCAGGGGTACGTGCTGCTCCGCAGCCGGTCCAGCGCGACGAACATCAACGGTGTCTTCGCGGCCGGCGACGTGGCGGACGCCCACTACCGCCAGGCGGTGACGGCCGCGGGCATGGGCTGCCAGGCCGCCCTCGACGCCGAACGCTGGCTGGGGGCGAAGGGGCTGGTGTAGCGGCCTAATGCACGTGCTGGATGTCCGCCTCGCCGAAGAGGCGGAAGTCCTTGCGCCGCAGGATCTGCCCCGCGAGCACATGGTCGTCTACCGCCAGCGCGATCGTCGGCGTCCCGTTCGGCCGAAGCATCAGCGGGTACGCAAAGTGAATGTTCAGTTCCGCCGCCAAAAGCGAGAGGCACAGGCTGGTCAGCGTGTGCCCCTTCGAGAGTTCGACGATCAGCACGTCCTTCTCACAGAATGCGACCTTGTGCTCGCGGAGAATCCGCCTCGCCTCGTCCGAGTCGCTCGTGATCATCCGCACCACGGCGTGGTCGCTCGCTTCATGCACGCTCAGGGCGCAGATGGAGCACTTCGATCCGTCGAATCCCGCCACAAGGTCGTGCAGCTGCCCCACACGGTTCGTCAGGAAGACGCTGAACTGCCTTACTGTCGGCGGCGAGTACCCGTGCGTCGTTTCCAGTGGCGTCGGTGCCTGACTCATGCGGCCTCCGGAGCGATCCCCGCTCCCATCCCTGTGGGCCGAGCAACTCACAAGCCCCACGGCGGCCACCCAAAGCCGGGGAACCACCCCGGGACAGCCCCCGAGACCGCCCTCCGCAGGGTCGAGGGACTGTGGCCGCTGTTGTCCAGATTATCAACCCCGGATCGCCTTGGAAAGCAAATTCCGCCCTTGCAGGCGGAATGGCGCGGGTCGGACAGGCGTTGCAGGGCAGTGGGGGCCGCCAAGCCGCTTCAGACGGAGAAACTCGACCCGCACCCGCAGGAGGTGTGGGCGTTCGGGTTCTGGAAGACAAATCCCCGGCCCATGATCTCGTCTCGGAAATCGATGGTGGTGCCGCCCAGGTAGAGCAGGCTCTTGGGGTCGCAGATGATCCTGATCCCGTGCTGCTCGAACTCCTCGTCCGTCTCCTTCTGGGTCTCGGTGAGGTCCAGCACGTAACTGAAGCCGGAGCACCCGCCACCCTTCACGCCCACCCGCAGCCGGACCTTCTCCGCATCGAGCTCCTGCTGCTCGATGATCGTGCGGATCTCTCGCGCGGCGGTCTCGGTCAGGATGATGCCCGTTGTCTGCGTGTCGGCTGTGCTCATGCTGGCTCCTCGGGCCTCGGCCCGTCGATGCACATTCTACGCGGGGCGGCGGCGGGTCGGTTCGCGGGCGTCAGCGGGCGCTGACGTCAGCGGGCGCGGACGTCAGCGGGCGCGGGCGTCGCTCGCCGCCTCCGCGCCAAGCCCGTTCTTGTGCTTGTAGTCCTCGATCGCCGCACGGATCGCGTCCTCGGCGAGCACCGAGCAGTGAATCTTCACCGGCGGCAGGCTCAGCTCCTCGACGATCTGCGTGTTCTTGATCGCCAGCCCTTCGTCCACGGTGCGGCCCTTGAGCCACTCGGTGGCGAGCGAACTGGACGCGATCGCCGACCCGCACCCGAAGCACTTGAAGCGGGCGTCCTCGATGACGCCGGTGTCGGGATTGACGCGGATCTGAAGCTGCATCACGTCGCCGCACTCCGGCGCGCCGACAAGCCCCACGCCGACGTCCTTGCGCTGCTTGACCTCGCCCGTTGTCCCGAACGAGCCGACGTTCCGCGGGTTCTCGTAGTGGTCGATCACTTTACTGCTGTACGCCATGATTCACCTCGTCCGGAGATCGCCCGCTCTCCCACTCGATCGCTTCGTCATTCCGTCACTTCAGGCTCAGTGCGCCTGCCACTCGATCTTCGTGATGTCGATGCCTTCCTTGTGCATGTCGTAGAGCGGGCTGAGCAGCCGGAGCTTCTCGACCGCATTCACCACGTTGTCGATCACGTAGTTCACCTCTTCCTCCGTTGTCCACCGCCCGAGGCTGAAGCGGAGCGAGCTGTGGGCCAGGTCGTCGCCCACGCCGAGGCCCTTGAGCACGTAGCTCGGCTCGAGCGAGGCCGACGTGCACGCCGACCCGCTGCTCATCGCCACGTCCTTGCAGGCCATCATCAGGCTCTCGCCCTCGACGAAACCGAACGAGACGTTCGCCAGGTGCGGCAGCCGCTTCTCGGCGTGCCCGTTCACCTGCACCACGTCCAGACGCGACGTGATGCCCTTCTCCAGCCGCTGACGCAACCGCAGCAGCCGCTCACGCTCGGTGTCCATCTCGGTGCGGCAGATCTCGGCGGCGGCCCCAAGCCCCACGATGCCCGGCACGTTCAGCGTGCCCGAGCGGAAGCCGCGCTCCTGCCCCCCGCCCTCCTGAACGGCCGTGAGCCGCACCCGCGGTCGCCGGCGCCGGACGTACAGCGCGCCCACCCCCTTCGGCCCGTAGATCTTGTGCCCGCTCATCGAGAGCAGGTCCACGTTGTCACGCTCCACGTCCGTCGGCATCTTGCCCGCCCACTGCGTCGCGTCCGTGTGGAAGACGATCTCCCGCTCGTGGCAGAGCGCCCCGATCGCCGGAACCTCGTTGATCGTTCCGATCTCGTTGTTCGCCCACATGATCGACACCAGGATCGTGTCCTCGCGCAGGGCGGACTCGACCATCTGCCGCGTGATCACGCCATCGCGCGGAGGGTCGAGGAACGTGACCTCGAAACCCTCCTTCTGCAGCCGCTTGCACGGGTCCAGCACCGCCTTGTGCTCGATGCGGCACGTGACGATATGCCCCCGCTTCTCGCTGCCCGCAGGCGCTTTGGCGTACATGCTCGCCGCACCCTTGATCGCCAGGTTGTTGCTCTCCGTCGCGCCCGACGTGAAGATGATCTCCTTGCGGTCCGCCCCGAGCAGCGAGGCTACCTGCTCCCGCGCTCGCTCGACCGCCTCCTCCGCCTCCCACCCGAATCGGTGGTTGCGGCTCCCGGGGTTGCCGAACTTCTCGGTGAAATACGGCAGCATCGCCTCGACCACCCGCGGGTCGCACGGCGTCGTCGCCGCGTGGTCCATGTAGATCGGGAGTTTCACCATGGCAGCATCCCCATCCGGCAGGGCCGGCTTTGCGTTTTAGAATCATTCCATGATATCGCCACGCTCTGAACTGGACAAGCCCGAGCCGAGCCTATCCCTTGCGCTCCAGAACCAGCTCCACTCGGTTCCCCCGCTCGTTGTACGTGACCGAGGTCATGTACGCGCGGATGAGCACCAGCCCGCGTCCCGAGGGAAGTTCCAGATTCTCGTCGAGCGTCGGGTCCGGCACCGCCTCGGGCACGAACCCCGGCCCCTGGTCCTCGACCGCGACGAAGACCCGCGAAGGACCGACCTCGTACTCGACCGTGACCGGCGTGTCCGGCGAGAGCGTCGCGTGCCCGTGCTTGAAGGCGTTGATGATCGCCTCCTCAACCGCAAGCCGCAGCGCGAAACGGGCGCTCTTCGAGAAGCCCGCCGCCTCGGCAAGCTCAACGATCCGGTCCTCGACCGAGTCGATCGCGTCCCGGTCGTTGACCAGTTCGATCGTGGCAGACGTCGTGCTGTGGCGCTGATCCTGCGACATCGGCGTGCCGTGCGCCGACCGGCGCGGCGAGCACGGGCCACGGGTCGCCGACCCGCACGGCCCGGGGGCCGGCCGGACGGTCAGAAGCTCCTCATCGCCTCTTCAGAGGTATCCAGGATCTGGAACAGCTTGTTCAGCCGAGTGATGACGAAGACCTCGTAAATCTGAGGGTCGATGTCCGCCAGGCGCAGCTCCCCGTCGCGGCTGCGGACCTTGTTGTTGATCGTGATCAGTGTCCCCAGCGCGGCCGAGGAGAGATGGTCAACGTTGGCGAAACTGATCAGCAGTTTCGGCTTCTCCTCCGCCTCGATGATCGAGGCGATCTCCTCCCCGATCGACTGGATGTTCGCCTCGTCCAGAATGTTGCGATCGACGAACTCGATCTGCGTCACGCCGTCCGTTCTGCGGACGCGGAGCCTTGAATCCGCGGGGGCCATCGTGCATCTCCTGCCGGTCCGACCGCGCGAACCAACCCGTGGCACGCGCGGCCACCCGCCACGCGCCAGTCTAGGCGAAACGCTCCGCGCTCGCCCCGTTCCATCCCGAAGCCCGCCGTCACCCGCCGAAGTTCACCCCGAGCGACTCGCCCAGACCCGGGAAGGCACGCTCCTCCTGCTCCGGCTGGATCAGCACGGTCGGCTTGATCAGGATCATCAGGGTCTGCTCCTCGCGCGCCTCGATCCGGTTCGAGAAGAAGCGGTTGAGGATCGGGATCTTGCTCAGCACCGGCACGCCCGTCTCCACCTCGGTCTCGTTCACGAGCCGCTGGCCGCCCAGCAGCACCGTGCCCTGATCCGGAACGGTCACCGTCGTCTGCACGCGGGTCACCGTCACGATCGGCAGCTGGATCGCGGACTGGGCGATCTGCGAACTGACCAGCTGGCCGCCCGCGACCGCCACGACCTCCTCGCTCCCCATGTCGACGATCTGCGACGTCGCCGTGTCCACGTTCAGCGTCACGTAGCGGCGATCAGCGGAGATCGTGCCCTCGACCAGCATCACGACGCCCTCGGCCACAACGTCGAGCGTCGGATCGAACCCGACCGCCGAGTCGCTCACCACCGGCTCAAGGTCGGAGACGAACGACTGCTGCGTCACGACGTAGATGTTCGCGGTCTGCCCGTTCGTGAACGTGAGCCGCGGAGCGGTCAGCGAGATCGACCGGCGGTCGGCCTGCGTCGCCTGCACCAGGAAGTCCACCTGGATATCGTCGAGGAACTGCCCCGCGATGCCCAGCGCGGGGGCGGAACCGAGCACCGCGCCGGCGATGCCCTCCTGGGGCATGAGCGAAGAGGCGAGGCCGAGCGAGTTCTGCGGGAACCCGATCGGCGACCACGGCCTCGGGCGCACCACGCCCTGCGTGATCTGCGTCCCGTCCGCCCCGCCGGTCACGGGGGCGGTCGGCGCGACCTGCCCGGTCACGCTGCCCCGCACGCCGCCCGGGAAGTCGAAGAAGTCGCTGGCACGCAGCGTCGGGTCGTTCGCGCCCGCGGCCCGGAACTGGTTGTTGTTCGCGTTGAAGTACACGTCGAGGTCGAACCCGATCTGCTCGAAGAAGTCCTGGCTCACGAGCAGGAACCGCGTCTCGACGTTGATCTGCATCGCGCGAACCTCGCGCAGCTTGCTGAGCAGGCCGCGGATCTCGCGGTGGTTCTTGGGCGTGTTGCGGATGATGAGGCTCGCGCCCAGTTCCTGGATGAAGCCGGTGGTGCCGCCGCCCTCGGGCCAGCTCTCCTCATCGACGTTGCGGGTGATGATGTCCTTGATGCGGTCGATGCGGTCCTGCAGCGGTTCGCGCTCGACGTCCTGCTGCTGGTTGTCGCGGAACGGGCTTTGCCCGCCGCCGCCGCCCCCCCGCCCGCTCTGGAGCACGGACTGCAGGTCGATCTCCGGCGCCTCGTCGTAGTTGGGCACCTCGAAGACCAGGTCGCGGATGTCGTAGATCTCGATGATCGTGTGCCGCCGGAGTTTCTCCTCGGTCGCCACCTGGATCGTCCCGTCGTTCACCGCCCAGCCCGCACGCGTGATCGGGCTGAAGCTGACCTTGTCCAGCACCCGGTCCATCACCGACTTGAGCGGAACGTTCCGCAGGTTCAGCGAGACCGTCGTGGACGGCTCGACGCCGATCTCCTCCAGCGAGTCCCAGTCCACGTCGATGTCCACCTGCGCGACCTGCTCGATGAACGCGAAGACGTCCGCGAGCGTGTTGTTCTGGAACGTCACCGGCACGCGCTGACGGTCCATCAGCGCCAGCACGCGACGGTCCTCCGCGCTCTCGGAGTAGCCGATGCCCTGGCCGCGAAGGAAGCTGATCGCTGGCCAGTCCGGCGGGTAGTTGATGATGCCGCGAGGCGGGATCGACGCCTCGGCGTTCTCCATCCCCTGGTACATGAACCCGAAGTTGCGCTCCTGCGCCATCTTGTTCATGTGCCGGTAGATGATCGCATCGCGCAGCAGGTCCTTCAGCAGCAGGCCCGCGGGATTGATCGGGTCCAGGAACAGGATCTGGTCCTCGACGATCTGGAGCGCCTCGTCGTACTTCAGTTCAGCCTGCAGCGCGCGCACCCGGTCGAGCGCCTCCACGATCTTCCGCTCGCGGTCCTGCTGCATCTGCGTGGACTGCCGCCTCGCTTCCTCGGCCAGCCGACGCTCACGCTCGTTTGTCTCGGCGATGCGCAGCTGCTCCTCCGTCCGCCCGATGCGCCCGCGCAGGTCCGTGACCTGCTTGGTGAGCGTCTCGAACTCCGCGTCGCTCATCACCTGACGCGCCGTGTTCAGCGTGAGCTGCGCCTTGGCCGCCAGGTCTCGCGCCCGCTGCGTGTCGCCGCTCGCCAGCGCCCGCTCAGCCTGGTCCATCTCGTTGCGGAACTCCGCACGCTTCTGCGCCAGCGCCATCTGCCGGCCTTCGATCGTGTCGTCGATCAGCACCCCCCCCGGCTGGCCCCGGAGCAGGATCTGCGTCTCCGCGAGACGGTTCTCCGCGTGCGCCGCCTGCTCGGGCGTCAGGTGCCGGCGGAGTTGCCTCAGCAGGCGGTCGTAGCGCGAGAGCGCCTCGTTCAGGCGCCGCTCGTCGAACGCACGGTCCGCCTGCGCCAGTTCGCTCTGGGCCTCGTACCGCAGCGCACGCTCGATCAGGTCGTCCTGGCTCGGCATCGGCTCGGGTTGTGGGGCGGGCTGGGCCTCTTCCTGCGCGGAGGGCTGGGCCGCCGGCTGCGACGCGGGCTGAACCTCCTGCATCTCACCCTGCGACGCCGGCGGCGTCCCGTTCTCCTGCCGGCGCACCACGCCCGGCTGCATCGCGCCGGCCGCCAACGCGCCGCCGTCGATCAGGCGCGGCGAGACGGACTCCAGGTCGAAGAGCCGCTCCCGGTATGCGGCGACCTTCGCGGCCGAAGCCTCGTCAAGGTCCACGCCGGAGCGGTCGATCTCGGTGAGAATCGCCTTGGCACGCGCGAAGTCGCCCGACTCGAACGCCTGCTCCGCATCGCCGGCGCGCCCGGCCATCAACGGGGCAAGGTCAGCCCGTTTCGCGTCCAGTTTCGTCCGCAGTTCGCTCGCGCGAGCCGCATCCGACGGCTCGACCGACGGGGTGCGCTCGATCGCGTCGAGGTGACGATTCGCAACGCGGAGGTCGCCCGTGTCGATCGCGAGTTCCGCCTTCTGCAGGCTGAGTTCGATCTCGCTCGTCGCGCGGATCATGCGGCTCGACGAGGTGAGCAGCGAGATCAGCCGCGCCCGCTCGGGGTCGCTGAGCGAACGCCCGCCGTCGCGCTCGTGCAGCGTTTCGAGCAGGTGCCTCGCGTAGACCGGCTTGCCGGACTTGAGCAGCTCGTCCACGCGCTCGAGCACATCGCTCGCGCTCTGGGCGGTCGCCGCCGGCATCGTCGCCTGCGCGATGGCCGGAGCGACAAGGATGCACGGCGCGCCCGCGAAGGCCGCCGCAGCCGCGAGGAGGGAACGAACCGAGCGTGGCTTGTTCGACAGCATGAGCAGTTCTCCGACAGGCTGTGCGTCGGGCGGCCGTCGTGGCGCATCCCGTCCGACCCGCGCGGGGTCGTGTGTGCTTGCAGGTGGGTGAGGGAGGGCGCTTCGCCGCCCTTCCCGCCGCGTTCGTCAGGCCCGTCGCCGGGCCGGCCCGCAGGTTAGTCCCTGCCTACGGGCCAACAACATAGAGGACCGATCGGCGAAACGCAACTCCCCGTCGCGGACAACTCGCCCGATCGGCCCCCTCGCGGCCGTCCGTCTATTCCACGACCCCACCTTCAGTCCAAACAAAACGCGGCCATTCAGAGGAAACGGGCCGACACGACTCCGACTCGGGACATCTGGCCCTTGAGCTTTGCGCCGGCCTGCTTGGCGAGCGCCTTCAGAGTCTCGGGTCGCAGCCGATCGGTCGCCACCAGTTCCGCCTCGATGCACTCCGGCCCTTCCAGGGCGTCGATCAGCCCGTCCGTCGCCTCCTGCGCGAGGTCCTCGGCGTCGTTGAGCGACCCGGCCCGCAGCAGGATTTCCGCGTACTTCGGCGCCCCATCCCCCTCGAACCGCGCAACCGCGATGCACCGCCACCCCGTCACGCCGAGGTCTCGACCGTCGTCGTCCACGTTGGTATCGGGGTCGATGTTCAGCACCAGCCGCCAGTCGTGCCGCAACCGCTCGACGATCTCGTCGAAACTCAGCAGTTCCGGGCGATCCTCAGGCGCGATCACCACGCTCCGGTGCTCGTGAACGGCCGCATCCGCTCCGGCAGGCTCCTCGCACACGGCCAGGTCAAACGCCTGGAGCACGCCCTCGATCTTCTCCTTCAGGTCGGCCTGCCCACGGATCGTCACGATCTTGTGCTCGTCGACGAAAACATAGAAGAACGGCTCCTGGCTCATCGCACCGAAGCCGCACATCCCGTCCTCGAAGAAAAACCCCCGAAACGCCCGCACGGCGTCGAGAAACCGATCCAGCGCGATCGGGTCATACGCCACGTACGGGTCGATCTCCCGGTACGCGTCACGCCCGATCACGTCAAGGATCGGGTACACCCGTCCGGGCATCAGCGAGAACAGCATCCGGCACAGCGGCTCGACGCGCTCGGCCGAGATCACCGCGTCGAAGACGTAGCGGTCCGGCCACTCCTCCCAGTCGCCCTCGTCGTCGTCCCCGTCCGATGGCTCGAATGTCAGCGTGTACCCCTGCACCGGCTGCATCGGCTCCACGGGATAAACCCCCAGCGGGAACCGCATGTCCCCCATCTGGACCCGCTCGACCGAAGTGTCAACCGCACAGCCGACCATCGGCCAGACTCTACCCGGGAAGCCCCCCGTTCGTGGAGCGCATAGGCTCGCCGGATGCACGAGCCGGGATTCTCGAGCAACCTGCCGATTCTCGCCCTGGCCGTGGGGAACACCAGAACCCGCTGGGCAACCTTCCGCGGGCGAGAACTGCTTCGATCCCACGCGGAGCCGAACCTCGACCCCGCCGCTCTGGCGGAGCGCATCGGACCGGACGCGGCAGGCGTGGAGGTTGTCGCGGTGGCATCCGTCAACGAGCCGTTCGCTCGGCCCCTCCTCGAGGCCTTGTCGGAGAGGGTCAACGCCCGCATCGAGCGTGTGGGAGACGGACTGCCCCTTGACCTCACGCACTCGCTTGACGACGCCTCGACACTCGGTCAGGACCGTGCCCTGAACGCCATCGCCGCGTTCGCCCGTGCGCGACAGGCGTGCGTCATCGTGGACGCCGGCACCGCCATCACCGTCGATTTCATCGACGGCGAAGGCGTCTTCCACGGCGGCGCGATCGCGCCGGGCCTCAACGCCATGCTCGACGCCCTGCATCGCTCCACCGCCGCCCTCCCCGCCTTGCGACACGAGCCGCCTGGCCCCGACCGCGGCCCGATCGGCAAGGACACGCGCCACGCCATGATCCTCGGCGTGCGGGCGGCGGCGCAGGGCATGGTCCGCATGCTCGTCGAACGCTACGCCGAGGTCTACGGCGCGTACCCCCAGGTCATCGCCACCGGCGGCGACGCCGCGACGCTCTTCGAAGACGACGGCCTCGTCGATGACATCGTGCCGGACCTGCAGCTCATCGGCATCCAGGCCGCGGTCGAGGCCGCCATGGCCGCGGGGGACGCGGAGGGCGCATGACCATGCCCGCGTCCTGGAGTCTCCAGACGCCGGGCGGCCCGGGCGCGATCGCCATCATCCAGATCGAGGGCGATGCCGAAGGCATCTTCACCGCGACGGGCATCACGCCGGTGGCCGTGGGGCGGTTCGGCCTGCGCGACCTCTTCGGCATCGATCGCGGCCTCGTCGCGCGCCCGCGCACGCACACCCTGCAACTCATGCCCCACGCGGGAACCCACGTCGTACGGGCGATCGGCCGGGCCCTGACAGGCGCGGGCATACAAGAAGGTCGCGACGCACGATCGCAGCATCCCGAAGCGGCGACCTCGCTCGAAGCACGGATGCTCGACGCGATCGCCCGCGCGGCCAGCCCGCTCGCCATCGACCTGCTCGCCGATCAGCCGCGGCGTTGGGCGGAGGCCGGCACGCCCGACCCGCCGGAGGACCACCCCGCCCCTGACGGGGCACACGGTGCGACGCTGCGACGGCTCCTCACCCCCCCCCTTGTGGCGGCGATCGGCCCCGCGAACGTCGGCAAGTCCACCCTCCTCAACGCGCTCGCCGGCCGAACCGTCGCCCTGGTCGCCGACGAGCCGGGCACGACCCGCGACCACGTCGGCGTGCTGCTGGAACTGGCGGGCCTGGTCGTCCGATACGCCGACTGCCCAGGCCTGCGCGAAACGGACAACCCCGCGGAAAGCGAGGCAGTCGAGATCGCGCTCACCCTCGTCCGCGCCGCAGACCTTGTCCTGCTCTGCGGCGATGCACGCACGCCGCCGCCCACGCTCGACCTGCCGGCCACCGTCGGCGTGCTGCGCGTCGCCCTCCGTGCCGACCTCGGCCTGCCCGGGTGGCACGCCGATGCCGTCGTCTGCGCCCAGCGTGCCGAGGGGGTCGCCGCGCTGGCCGCCCTCATCCGCGAGCGCCTCGTGCCGCGCTCGATGCTCGACGACCCTCGCCCCTGGAAGTTCTGGTAGCCGTTCGCCGCCCTCGACCGCTTCTGCACCGCCGGCTCGTGCCCGATGCCCGGTCCCTTTCCCACCCCCGCCCTACACTTCTCGACCCACCACGGAGACCCGCCGACATGGCGATCGACAAACGGCACACCGAGATCAAGGAGGGCGCGGGACTCGACGAATCCCGGTTGAACGTCGAGTTCGTCGACTTCCTGCGCAAGTGGAGCACGCCGGTCCTGCTGATCCTCGCGATCGCGGCCGTCGGCTACTTCCTCTACACCCGACAGCAGGAGGCCAGGCGCGAGCGCACCGCGGACGCCTTCCGTCAGTTCACCGTGGTTGCCATGTCGTCGAACCCGAGCCCGGAGTCCCTCGTCGGCATCGCGGAAGCGTTCGGCGACGTGCGCGGCATCGGCGCGATGGCACGCCTCGCCGCCGCGGACGAGTACCTGCGGGCCGTGCGACGCAACCTGCGCCCGGGCTCCGAGCTCGGCCCCGGCGGCGTCGTCCTCGACCCCGAGGACGAACTCAAGCCCGAGGAGCGCGCCCGTTTCCTCGACGAGGCCGAGCGGCTCTACCGCCGGGCGCACGCCGACACCGTCGGCAACCCCGCCATGACGCTGCACACGCTCGGCGCGCTCTACGGCCTGGCCGCGGTCGCGGAGTGCGTGGGCGACCTCGAAGCCGCGCGCAATGTCCTCGACCAGGCCCTCATGCTCGCCGAGAAACGCGGCTACCCGCAGCACGTCGTCATCGCACGCGAACGGATCACGGCGCTCGCGAACGGCGCCGCGCCGATCCGTCTGTATCGCGCGAGCGATCTCGCGCCGCTCCCGGAGTTGCCCGCGCCGCGACCGCCCACGCTCGACGAGCTGATGGAATCGGGGGAAGCCGGGCCGCCCGCGCCGGAAGCAGCGGACCAGCCGGCCGGCGCGGAAGGCGAGCCGGAGGGACGCGTCTCCGAGCAGGCCGACGGCCCCGACGACGACGGTCGATGACCGCCCGACCTGACAACCCCGATACCGTGCAGGCGTCGCTGGGCGAGGACCTCCTGCTCCCCGGCGGCAAGGTGGACCCCGACGCCATCCGGCGCGCCGTCGAGCGCGCCCGTGAGCGGGCGGCGGCCGCCGCCGACGCCGAATCGGACGAGGACGAGCGACTCCCCCGCGTGACCTTCACGCTCCAGCGCGACCTCCACGCGCGTCTCGACGTCTATCTCACCAGCCGCATCACCTTCATGAGCCGCACCCGGCTCCAGCGGCTCATCGAGTCCGGCGGCGTGACCGTCAACGATCGGCCCGCCAAGCCATCGACCCGACTCGGGCTTGGCGACCGCGTCGAGGTCGTCGTCCCCCCCCCTCAGGAGAAGGGGCTCCAGCCCGAGGAGATGCCCCTCGACGTGCTCTACGAGGACGCCCGCCTCATCGTCCTCAACAAGGCGCCGGACGTCATCGTCCACCCCGCACGCTCCGAACTCTCCGGCACCCTCATCAACGGCCTCGCCTGGCGATTCCGCAACGTCTCCGGCGGCAGCCTCTCGGCGGTGGGGGAAGAGTTCGCCCGCCCCGGTGTCGTCCACCGGCTCGACCGGCACACCTCCGGCTGCATCGTCTTCGCCAAGGACGACGAGGCGCACTGGCGGCTCGGTCGTCAGTTCGAGCGACGTACCGTGGACAAACGCTACCTCGCCGTCGTGCAAGGTCGGGTCGAGCCGGTCACGGACGTCATCGACCTGCCCATCGGCCCTCACCCCTCGCGCGAGAAGGGCTACCGCGAGAAGCAGGTCGTGCGCCACGACGACCTCGGCCGCCCGAGCGTAACGATCTGCCGCGTGCACGAACGCTACGAACTGCCGGAGTCGTGGCCCCGTCACGCCGTCGCGCCGTCGCTCCGTCGCTTCTCGCTTGTCGAACTCGAACTGAAGACCGGCCGCACGCACCAGATCCGCGTCCATCTCTCGCACCTCGGCTGGCCCATCGTCGGCGACGACATGTACGGCGGCCGGCCCTTCACCGACGAGACCGGGCGCACCGTCATCGCTCGCCAGGCCCTGCACGCCGGCCTGCTGGCCTTCGAGCACCCCGCCTCGGGCGAGCCGATGGTCTTCACCGCGCCGGTGCCGCCGGACATGGCAGACCTCGTCTCGTGCCTGCGCCGCGGTCGCGTGGAGCGATCGTCCGTGCCCGGCACGGTGCCGGTTGCACGCTTCGGGCTGGAGTAAGGGGTTGTCGGGAAGTCACCCCGCGATGTGCTCCACCTCGTCCAGGCTCGCAACGCCCTCGGCCGCCAGTTTCCACCCCGCCTGCTGCAGCGTGATGAAGAGCCCCTGCGACGCGATCTTGCGCATCGCCTGCACGCTCGGCTCGCCCAGCACCACGTCGCGCAGCTCGTCGTTGCGGAAGTCCAGCATCTCGAAGATGGCCCGCCGCCCGCGATAGCCCGTCTTCAGGCACGCCGCGCATCCCACCGCCACGTTCGTCTTCGTCCGGCCCCCGAGGTACTTCCCGATCCGGGTCGCCTGCCCGGGCGCGACCGGCACCTCCCGCTTGCACTGCTCGCACAGCATCCGCACCAGCCGCTGCGCCAGCACGAGGTCCAGCGCGTTCGCCACCAGGTACGGCTCGATCTTCAGGTCCAGCAGCCGGAACACCGCCGAGATCGTGTCCTTCGCGTGCAGCGTGCTCAGCACCACGTGCCCCGTCAGCGCGGCCTGCATCCCCGTCCGCGCCGTCTCCTCGTCCCGAATCTCCCCCAGCAGGATCACGTCCGGGTCCTGCCGGAGCACCGACCGCAGCAGCGAGTGGAACGTGTTGCCGCGCTGCTCGTTGATCGGGATCTGCGTCACCCCGTCGACGTGGTACTCGACCGGGTCTTCGATCGTGATCACGTTCCGCTTCTCGCGGTCGATCCCGCGCAGCACGTTGTAGAGCGTCGTCGTCTTGCCGCTGCCCGTCGGCCCCACGCTCAGCAGCAGGCCCGAGTCCGCCTCGCAGATGCGCCGCAGCCGCTCTTCCATCCACGGCGCCAGCCCCAGTTCCGAGATCGAGTGCGGGATCTCCCGGTCGTCCAGCACGCGCACCACGAGCTTCTGCCCGTGGACCGACGGCGTGAAACTCACCCGGTAGTCCACCCGCCGATCCGGGAACCGCGCCGAGAAGTGCCCGTCCAGCACCGAGTCGCTCGCCGCCGTCTTCATCAGGCACAGCGTCTTGATCATCCCCCCGACCAGCTCGCCCGTCCGGCGCGGCAGGTCCACGATCCACACCATCTGCCCGTCCACGCGCATCCGCACCTGCGCCGCGTCCTGCTTCGGCTCGATGTGGATGTCCGTCGCCCGCGCCTTGGACGCGATCTGCAGCAGCAGCGTCAGGCAGCGCGGCCCGTCGCCGCCGCTCTTGAGCGCGGCCGAAGGCTTCCCGTTGGCGAAGATCGGCGTGATGTCCGGCGCGGTCTCGCCCTTCGGCGGCAGCCCGCCGAGGACGCCCTCCAGTTCCACCACCCACGCCGAGCCGCCGCCGTCAACCGCCCCCCCCTCCGCGTCGCCGGCCTTCGTCCCGGACGCCTCCTCACCGTTGCCCGGCGCTTCCTCGACCACGAACTCGGCCTTGCCGATCCGGATCACGTCGCCCGGCGTCAGCACCGCCTCATCGATCGCAAGGCCGTTCAGCTTCGTCCCGTTCCGCGACCCGAGGTCGCGCACCACCCACTGCCCCTCCGCCGCAGGCTCGATGACGCAGTGCTTGCGGCTGGCCCGCTCGTCCTCCACGCGCAGCGTGCTCGCCGGGTGCCGGCCCAGCGAGACCGGCTCGAAATCCAGCGGGATGGGCCGCCCGCCCCCCTCCATCGGCCTGATCCGCATCCGGCTCATCGCGCGTGGTCGCCTCCCGACGGCTGCCGCCGTGCTTCATGGTAAGGGATGGGGCGGCGGGCGGTTGCTCGCGCCGGCTACACTGCCGCCCATGATCGACCTGCGCGACCTGCGCGAGCGACCCGACCGCTACCGGGAGGGCGCGCGCCTCAAGAAGATCGACGCCGACATCGACCGCCTCCTCGAACTCGACGCCCGGCGGCGGGCGGTCCTCGCCGAGATGGAATCCCTCCGCGCCGAGCAGAACCGCATCGCCAGGGAGTCGGGCCCCGAGATCGGCCGCCTCGCCGCCCGGATCGGGAAGGCCGAGGGTTCGGAGCGAGCCGCGCTCGAAGCACGCCTCGACGAGCTGAAGGCCCGCCCCGCCGCGCTCAAGGCCCGCGTCCAGGAGCTCGAGGCCCGGGCCGCCGCCCTCGACCCCGAGATCGACGCGCTGCTCCTCCAGGTGCCCCTCCCGCCGGACCCGGACGTGCCCCGCGGCCGGTCCAGCGACGACAACGTCGAGCTGCGCCGCTGGAACCCGCCGGGCTTCGACCCGGCCGTCCCCTTCGCCGAGCAGCGCGGCTTCGCGCCGCGCACGCACCTCGAACTCGTCGAGCGGCTGGGACTCGCCGACTTCGAGCGCGGCGTGAAGCTCGCCGGCTCGCGGTCGTACGTCCTCCGCGGCGACGGGGCGCGCCTGCACCACGCCGTGCTGGGCTACGCCCTGGACTTCATCGCCGCCAGGGGCTTCACGCCCCTGACGGTGCCCGTGCTGGTGCGCGAGGAGGCGATGGTCGGCACGGGCTTCTTCCCGGCGGGCCGCGAGCAGGCCTACCACGTCGCCGAGACCTCGCGAGGGGGGGGCTACGACCTCTACCTGACCGGCACCGGCGAGGTCTCGCTCATGGGCCTGCACGCGGGCGAGATCATCGACGGGGCCGACCTGCCCCTGCGCTACTGCACCGTCAGCACCTGCTTCCGGCGCGAGGCGGGCGCGGCCGGCAAGGACACCGCCGGCCTCTACCGCATCCACCAGTTCGACAAGGTCGAGCAGGTCGTCATCTGCCGACCGGACGAGGAGGAGAGCCGTGCCTGGCACGCCCGGATGATCGGGTACGTCGAGGAGTTCCTGCAGTCGCTCGGCCTGCCCTACCGCCTGCTGCGCTGCTGCACCGCCGACCTCGGCCCCAAGAACGCCGACATGATCGACGTCGAGTGCTGGATGCCCGGCCGCGGCGAGAACGCCCGCGGCGCCTACGGCGAGACCCACTCCGCCAGCCGCCTCTCCGACTTCCAGTGCCGCCGCCTCAACATGCGCACCCGCCCCGGCGGCGCGGCCGGCCGCGGCGAGACCGCCTTCTGCCACTCCCTCAACAACACCGTCGCCGCCAGCCCCCGCCTGCTCATCCCCATCCTCGAGATCCACCAGAACGCCGACGGCACCGTCACCGTGCCCTCCCCCCTGCGCCCCTACCTGGGCGGCCGGGGCACCATCGGGTGACATTCCCCGTGCCACCGACCTCCGCTTTGGGAGGCCGGTGCCGCCGAGACGTCAAGCGTCTATCCCCAGGATCAACACGGGCACGTCGATATCCGCTACCCCCCGCGCGTTCAAGTCCCACACGAACTGCTCGAAGTACGACACACCACTGGACATCTCGTCTGCGAACGCCTTGACCGGCACGATCTCGACCCCCGCCTTGATGTGGGCGAGGTTCTTGAAGATGGTCATCTTGGCGCAGACGTTGTAAACCATGAAGGCGTACTTGCCAAACTGAACCTCGACGCCGAGTTCGTCCTTGACGAAGTCCATCTCGCGGAATGCGCCGGCGTTGAGCGCTTTGGGTTCGTAGCCCGCGACGTAATGCTCCGTCGAGTAGTCGCATCGCACGCGGATCGGAACCCATCCGCGCGATCCGAACTGCTCCTTGAAGGCCCTGTTGATGGAGATCGGGTTGAAGAGCATCTTCCCCGCCATCGTTTTCTCGAGGCTCTCCTTGGTCTTGTATAGTGCTGCATCGACCGCGCCGATCGCCGCCTCGATTTCGCGGAGCAGGGGCGCATACTCCCGCGTCACGATGCGCTCTCCGTCCTTGAATGAGTACCGGCCGACGATTCTCACTGGTCCACGTCCTGCCGCCACTCGGCGGGAATCTGTGACACCTTCTCCCGACCCGAGGGCTGGTGGACAGGCTTGCCGAGCGGACGGTACGGCAGTTCGCCCGCGAAGAACTGCTCGATCCGTCGTCTCGCGATGGAGTTGTACTGCGGGTCAAGCTCACAACCGATCGCGCGGCGATTCCGGCGCAATGCGGCGAGCATGGCGGAACCGACGCCGGAGAACGGGTCGAGCACCCAGTCTCCCGGCGAGGTGAGCGCGAGTACGCACCGTTCGACGAGCTCAATCGGGAACTGGCACGGATGGTTCGTCTTCTCCGGGTGATTGGCCTTCACGTTCGGGATGTCCCAGAGGCCGGTCTCCCACTCATGAGCCATGATGGTCCAGATGTCGGAGGGGTTCTTGCCGAGCGGATTGCCCGAAGGCTGGCCGTACTTCTCGCCCTTGAAGTGCCGCTTGCCCGGGTACTTCGAGGGAACACGCACGTCATCAAGGTTGAACGTGTACTGATCTCCCTTCGTGAACCACAGCAGCACTTCGTAGCGTCCGGAGAACCGCTTGCTTGCGTGCAGTCCGTGTGCGAAATGCCACACGATGCGGTTGCGCAGCTTGAGCCCGTGCTTCTTGAAGAACGGGTAGTAGAAAATGTCGAGCGGGAAAATCTCGGAGTTCTCGACGTAGTTGCCGACCTGCCAAACGAGCGAACCACGCGGCGACAGGACTCGGATCAGCTCGTCCACAACGGGCGACAGCGCTTCGAGATACCTGTCAAGTTCAGTGGCCCGCTCGTACTCCTTGCCGATGTTGTACGGCGGGGAAGTGATGACGAGTTGGCAGAACCCCGAAGGGAGGGTCCGCAAGGTCTCAGCGCAGTCGCCCTGTGCGATGACGACCTCGGTATCCTCCGAGAACCGGTCATGGATGACGGGGGTTGCGAAGCCCAGTTGTGCAGCGGTCTCAACCGGAGGTTGTGGCGACAAGGCGAATCCTCCACGGTTTCGGGGGCGAGCCGGTACGGATGACGTTAGCATACCTGATCTGAGAAGAGAGTGTCAAACAGCGGCTCCAAGCCCCTCTGCATCCTCCGCGCTCAACCCTTCCCGCCGATCGCCGCCCGCACCGCGGCCTCCGCGCTCGCCCTCTGCCCATCGTCCGTCCACAGCGTGTTGTGCCTCCCCCCCTCGATCTCGACGATCCGTCCGCGCGGGGCCGCGGCGGCGATCTCGCGGCCGTCGCGCACCGGGCTGACCTCGTCGTCCGTGCCGTGCAGCACGAGCAGCGGGCAGGCGAGGCGGGCGGCGTGGGCGGCGCGGTCGAAGGCGCGGCCCGTGCCCCAGTTCGGCGGGTTCCGCTGCACCACGCCGATCAGCCACATCGCCGGCATCAGCGTCGCCCGCCACGGCATCCCGCGCAGGCGGAGCACGTTGCGCGCGGGCGTCGGCGCGAAGCGGTAGGGGGCCTCGGCGATGACGGCCCGCACACGCCGACGCGCCCCCTCGCGCGCCGCCGCGACGATCGACGCCCCCGCCCCCAGCGACCACCCGAACAGCACCACCCCCGCGGGCCCGCGCCCGCCGTCGTCGATGCGCTCCAGCAGCGCGCACAGGTCGTCCGGCTCGCGCGTGCCGAGGCGGCAGAGGCCCGGCACGTCGTGCGGGTCGCCGTGCCCCTCCTGCTCCCACACGATGACCCGCGACGCGACCGGCGCGACCGCCTCCAGCCGCCGCAGCGCGCCGATGCGCGAGTCGCTCCAGCCGTAGGTCATCACCACAACCGGCCCGCCGGGGTCGTCGCCCTGCACGTCCCACACCGGCAGGTCGAGGCCGCGTGTGCGGAAGGTCCACTCGCCGAAGCGCCGCGGCGCCGGCATCTGCGACGGGTCCGCGGGCACGCCGCGCGAGATCGCCCACGCGATCGTCCGCCGCGGCGGGTGCGTGAGCAGCCACGCCGTCCAGGCGACCGTCGCCGCCCAGAGCAGCACGAGGCCGACGAAAAGGAGGAGCATCAAGCCCACGGGGAAGGCACCAGGCGCCGGGAAGAGCGGGGATCGCGCGCGCGGGATGAAACCATCGGGACCGGGCGTCGCGCCTCGCCCGATGCCCGACGACTACTCCACCACCTCCGCGTTCGTGTACACCTTCTGCACGTCGTCGTTGTCCTCGAGGGCGTCGATCAGCGCCAGCAGGCGCTTGGCGTCCTCGCCTCGGACCTCGGTCGTCTGCTGCGCGATGCGGGCGATCTCCGCCTCGGCCGGCTCGATGCCCGCCTTCTCCAGCGCCTCCTTCAGCCGCAGCAGCCCGGCGGGCTCGACCAGCAGCGTCCAGAACCCCGGCCCGTCGTCGTCCGGCTCCGGCGGCTGCACGTCGTCCGCCCCGGCGTCGAGCGCGATCTGCATGATCCGCTCCTCGTCCGCGAGCGCGGCATCGACCACCACGCGCCCCCGCGTCTCGAACTGGAACGCGACCGAACCCGTGCTCCCCAGGTTGCCGCCGTGCTTCGAGAAGATCAGCCGCAGGTCGGGCGCGGTGCGGGCGCGGTTGTCGGTCAGGGCATCGACCAGCACCGCGACCCCGCCCGGCCCGTAGCCCTCGTAGGTGACGGTCTCGTAGTTCTCGCCGCCGCCGCCGCCCGCGCCCTTCTCGACCGCCCGCTGGATGGTGTCCTTGGGCATGTTGGCGTACTTGGCCTCGTCGATGGCGTAGCGCAGCGCGAGGTTCGTCGCCGGGTCACCCCCCCCCGCGCGGGCAGCCGCGATGATCGCCCGCGAGCACTTGGACCACACCTTGCCGCGCCTGCGGTCCTGCTTCTCCTTGCGGTGCTTGATGTTGGCCCACTTGCTGTGTCCGGCCACCGGCGCCTCCTCGCGTTCGTCCCGGGCGCCGCCCCGGGCGCCCCGCCGCTCCGTCGCGGCTCCCGATCCTTCCCTCATTCTCCGCGGCTCCTCGCCCGCCTTCCGCCGTCAGCCCCCGCCGCCGGGCGATCCGAAGAGCGGCGCGATCTCCGGCTCTCCGCCCTCGCGCGCCGCCCGGAGCTTGGCCGTGATCCGCGCGTGCTGCTCCCTGAGCCGTGCCTGGCGCGGCGAGTCCGGCTCCCCCACGAGCCGCGTGAGCGCGATCGTCGCCCAGCGGTCGGCCCGCTGCCACGCCGAGATCGCCTCCTGCTTCCGCCCCGCCGCCCAGAGGGCGTCGCCCAGGTGGTCGTGCAGCGTCTGGTTCTCGACGCCCGACGGCAGCTGGGTCGCCCGGCGCAGCAGCGAGATCGCCCCCTCGTGCCGCGTGCCGTCGTCGTCCTGCCAGTCCTCGAACCGCCCCTGCCGGTAGCGCAGCCACCCGAGCGAATCGACGATGCTCGCCTCGTCCGGCCTGAGCCGGTACGCCTGCTCCAGCAGCCGCTCCGCCTCGGCCATGTCCTCGCCGCGCTCCACGAGGAAGTAGCCGAGGTCGTTGCTGGACCACGCGTGCTCGGGGTTGTAGCGCAGCGCGGCCCGGTACACGGCCAGCGACGCCTCCTCCCGCCCCGTGCTCCACAGCGTGCTCGCCAGCATGTACGCGAGCTCCGCACGCGCCGTGTCGAGCGTCCACGCCGGCGCCCCGTCCTGCGGCGGGCCGATCAGTTCCTCGATCGACGCGACGTCCGGCGCGGCCTCGACCAGCGAGATCGCCGCCTCCGCGAAGGCGTTCTCGGGCACGCCCGGAACGTCGTCCATCATGCCCCACCGCGCCCGATGGAACGGCCACGGCAGGTCGATCCCGCGCGAAAGCACGCCGTCCATCATCGCCAGCCCGGCCCGGGCCGCGTCCGTATCGCCCCCGGCCGTCGCCGCCTCGCCCACCATCGCCAGCACCGCCAGCAGCGACGACTTCTGCCGCGCCGTCAGCGTCACGCCCGCCGGAACCGCCCTCGCGACAGGCTCGACCGCCTCGGCGAACATCCCCGACTGCGCCAGCACGCCCGCCAGCTCCAGCGAGTTGTCGATCGTCGGCGGCGAGGCGAACAGCCGCGTCAATGCAAGCCCGTTCGCCTCGTCCGTGCGGCCGAGCACCGACCGCAGCACCTGCTCGTGCAGCCTCGCCAGGTTCGGCGAGAGATCGCGCCGCCCGGCAAGGCACGCCACGCCCTCGTCGACCTTCCCCCGTGCGAGCAGCACGCGGGCCAGCGCCGCGTTCAGCACCGCGTTGCCGGGACGCTCCGACACTCGCCCGCGCACCCACGCCTCCGCGTCCGCCAGGGCGTCCGGCCCATCGCGCTGCGCGACCGCGTCCCACACCTGCACCAGCATCTCGACGGCGCGCTCCGTGCCGCGGCCCTCGGAGGCAAGGTCCAGCAGCGCGCGCTCCGCCTCGTCCAGCAGCCCGCGCTGCGCCAACTCCTGCGCCGCCAGCCAGCGCAGCAGACGGCTCGACGGGATCGTCTCGCGCAGTTCGCGCGCCACCGCCGCCTGCCGCTGCGGATTCTCCAGCGGCGAGCCCTGCTGGTACAGCGAGAGCAGGCCCTCGTACACACGCTCGTCGTAGCGGTCGAGCGCGTGCGCACGCCCGAGCAGGGCCTCGGCCTCCGCCGCACGCCCGAACCCGAGGTACAACTCCGACCCGCGCACCAGCATGTCCACCCCGGCCCCGGGGCCGAGCAGCGGCTCCACCTCGCGCAGCGCGGCCGCGAACCGCTGCATCGCCCGCAACGAACGCACCAGCGCGTGCCGCTGCGACGCCGACCGAGGCGACTCGAGAGCGCTCAGCGCACGCTCCGCGTCCGCCCATCGACCCGCCGCCGTCGCGGCAGCGACCTGCGCGAACGCCCACCCTTCCGGCGCAACCCCGCGCGGCGCACCGCCCGCGACCGCCTCCACCGCTTCGTCCGGCCGCGAGGCGCCGATCAACAGGAACGCGCGAACCAGCGCTCCCGCGCCGCGCCCCTCCACGGCTCCGATCGCGGCGTCCGCGCTCGGCGCCACGGTGAGCAGCGCCGCCGCGAACTCATCCGCTTCGATGGGGTGCCTCTCGGCGAGCGCGACCGTCTCCTCGGCCGCGGCACGAAGCCCCGACGCGAGCCGCAGCAGGTCGTCCAGCGCATCGGCGTCCGTCGGCCGCACGGAGAGATGCTCCCGCAGCGCGCGACGGGCCTCGGCGGGCGGCAACGCGGCCGCCTTCGCCCGCACCAGCCGCGCCGCAAGGCTCGCGGGCGCGTCCACGCCGAGCGCACGCAGTTGCTCGCCGATGGCCTCGGCGAGAAGACGCGCTTCCGCTTCGCCCCCGGAAGCCACGTGCCGAACAAGCCCCACCAGGCGAGGGTCCGTCCGCCCCGTCTCGTGGCGGAACTCCTCGAGGATCGCCAGCGCGGCCTCCGCGGACCGGCCCAGCCGCAGCGAGGCGTACACGCGGCGCGGCGCGACGGCGCCGGGGTCCAGCGCTGGCGATGCCGCCGCGCGCCGATACGCCGACAACGCACGATCGAAGTCGCCGAGCCTGCACGCGTCGTCGCCCACGCGACGCCAGAGTTCGCCCGCCCGGCGCACGATCGCGCCCAGTTCCGCACGGTACGCCGTCGAGCCGGAGATGCGCTCCGGCTGCTCGATCGCACGGCGCACCGCCTCCGCGCTCGCGGACAGGTAGCCCTGCTCGTGCAGCGCGTCCGCGAGGTCGATCAGCACGACCGTTCGCAGCGCGGGGTCCGACTCGTTCGGGTTCGACGCCAGCGCGCGGGAGAGCATCGCGACCGCGTCCGCATCGTCGCCCAGGCGCAGCGCGTGTCGGCCGAGCGCGGCGAACGCCTGCGCATCCACCAGCCCGAGCGCAACCGCCCTTCGCATCGACGCCATCGCCCCGCTCGTCTGGCCCGCCGCGCCCTGCGCCGCGCCCAGCGCACGCCACACCTCCGCCGAGCCGGGGTCGAGGATCGTCGCCCGTTCGAGGTCGCGCACCGCGCCGACCGCGTCGCCGTCCAACAGCCTCTGGCGGCCCGAGGCGTACAGCCGCAGCGCGTCCGTCGAGTCGTCGCGTCTCGCCGAAGGCTCGACGCTCTCGACCGGGCGTGCGGACGAGGCCGCCTCGCGCACGGCGTCCTCGTGGCTCAGCATCGCCCGACGCCACGACTCGCTCTCACGCTCGATCGGCTGAAGCACCAGCGGGTCGATGCCCGGCGGAGGCCCGAGCGATGCGGCGCGTCGGTTCGGCTGCCGTTCCTGCGCGGCCGCGAGCCAGCGAAGCCGCTCCTCCGCGCCCTTCGACGCCGGTTGACGGTCCGTCTCCGATCGCGTCGCACCCGGTCCCCCGCGCGATGCGCACCCCGGCGCGAATCCGGCCGCACCGAGCAGCAGCGCCGCGATGACGGCCGCGGCCGGCCGCGTGGCGTGAGACCCAGGATGGCGCGGCCGCATCGTCATCGCTCCGTCCGTCCTCTCGCGATCAACCCCGTGCCTTTCCCGTTCGCTTCGCCTTCGCGCCCTCCGCCGTTCCAATCTTCGGCGCCTTGCGCTTCCGCCATGCCTCGAGCAGCAGGTACGCCTCTTCAGATTCCTTCGCGCGGAGCGTCCGCTCCAGCCAGCCCATCGCATCCGCGACCGTGCTCCCCGGCTCGACCGCCTCTTCCGCCGCGAGCAGCCCGTGCAGCACCGAGTCCAGCGGGACCGCGTGGCCGCCGAGCGCGAGCAGCACCACCCGCGCAGCGACGAACGGCGGCACACCCTCCAGCGTTTCGAGGTACACCCGGGCGTCGCGCTTCGGCAGATCAACCAGACGCGCCAGCGCGATCCCGTGCTCGCGCCGGTACACCTCGGTCAACGCGGCACGCAGCCTCGTCGCACGCTCCAACGCCAGCGGGTAACCCTCACCCATCAGCGAGGCGAGCTCCTGCGGGTAGCACACCCGCAACTCGTTGTAATCGACCACCGCTCCTTGCATCCGGTTCAGCGCGCCCGTCGCGAGCGGCGCCGAGGCTTCCCACGCCAGGAACGAGTACACGAGCTCGTGCACCACCGGGTCCGTCCCCTCCGGCGGCGTGCCCGCGTGCCCGGACCCGAGCGGCTTCAAGCGCTTGCGCAGCCGGAACAGCAGCGAACGCAGCTCCCGTGTTCGATCCGTCGCGCTCACGCCCCCCCCTCCTCGGCATTCGGTGCGCCTCCGCGTTCGGCCTCGACGGGAGGCGTCACCCGCCGCGCCTTCTCCAACGCCTCCAGCACCGCCGCCTGGCGCTTCGTCGCACGGTCGAGCCGGAACTCGATCTCCGGCGTGCGCCGCATGTCCAGCGCATCGCCGATCGCATGGCGCACGTGCGCCGACGCAGCACGCAGACCGTGCATCGTCAACTCCTCGTGCTCCGCGGGCATGATCGACACCCGCACGAACGCCTGCCGCAGGTCGTCCGTCACCGTCACCCCCGTCACCGTGATCAGCCCGCGAACGCGAGGATCGGACAACCCCCGAGCCAGCACGGTCTGCACCGCGGCCTGCACCGCCGACGCCACCCGCTCGGCCCGCCGGTTCACGGCCGCGCCTCCTTCCGTGTCAATGTCTCGCTCTTCAGGGTCGGTTCCGCTCCCTGCCCCGAGCCTTGCTGGGGCGGGGCCATCCCTGGCCCCGACTGATCTTCGTAATACCGCCTCATCTCCACGGCCAGCGCATCCCGATCCTCCTGCCCGTCTTCCCCATCGCCCTCGACCGATCCGTCTTCCCCTTGCAGGATGTCGCGCCGCACGCTCCCCAGTTCCGCGTCCCGCAGCGAGCGGAGCTTCTCGGCGACGTGGTCGAGCACTTCCCCCGCGCGCCGCCCGTCGGTGGCGACCACCGCCGCCGCCATGACCGCGATGTTCACCGAGTCCTGCGCAGCCACCTCGGCGACCGAGACCATGTGCTCGCGGTGCAGCCGGTCCCGCAGCGAGCGCACCACGCGACGCTTGTCCTTGAGCGACCCGCTCTCCGGGATCACCAACTCGAACTGGAGCACGCCGATCACCATGGGGAATGGCGGAATGCAGGACTGACGGAGCGGCGATGTGAGCAGTGGCGAAGTGTTTGACCCACCCGGTCCGCGAACGCCCCGCGTCCCGGTCCCAATCCGTGACTCCGTCACTCCCTCACTTCGTCACGCCTTCTACAGCGTCCTCTTGACCTCCACGTTCTTGTAGCACTCGAGCACGTCGCCCTCCTTGATGTCGTCGTACCCGTCGATCTTCATGCCGCACTCCATGCCCGCGCGGACCTCCTTGGCGTCGTCCTTGAACCGCTTGAGCTGCGAGAGTCTGCGGTCGTTCTCGATCACGACGCCGTTGCGCGTAACACGGACCAGCGCGTCGCGCTCCACCACCCCGTCGGTGACGTAGCACCCCGCGATCGCACCCACACGCGAGACCTTGAACACCTGGCGCACCTCGGCGTGCCCCAGGATGTCCTGGCGCAGCTCCGGCTCCAGCATGCCCTCCGCCGCCTTGCGCACGTCCTCCGTGATGTGGTAGATCACCTGGTACGTGCGGATCTCGACGCTCTTGGCGTCCGCCAGCGCGCGCGCCTTCGACGACGGGATGACGTTGAACCCGATGATGACCGCACGAGACGCGTCCGCCAGCAGCACGTCGCTCTCCGTGATGCCGCCCACGGCCGCGTGCAGCACGCGAATCTTCACCTCCGCCGTCGAGACCTTCTCGATCTCGTTCCGCAGCACGTCCACCGAACCCTGCACGTCCGCCTTCAGGACGATCAGGATCTCCTTGACCTCGCTCTCCGCCATCTGGCCGAACAGGCTGTCCAGCGTGACCTTCGGCTGCGCCAACTGCTGCTCGCGGTCGCGCTGCTTGCGCTGCTCGGCCGCGTCCTGCGCCTGCTTGAGCGACGACACGCAGTAGAAGGCGTCCCCCGCGTCCGGGAGCTCGTCCAGCCCCGAAATCTGCACCGGCATCGGCGGCTGCGCGTCCCTCAGACGCCGACCGCGGTCGTCCGTGATGTCGCGCACGCGACCGAACGCGCGACCGGCCACCACGAAGTCGCCGACCTTCAGCTCGCCGTCGCGCACCAGCACGCTCGCCACAGGCCCCCGGCCCTCGAGCACGCGCGCCTCGATGACCGTCCCCCGCGCAGGGCCGCCGAAGTCCGCCTTCAGTTCGAGCAACTGCGACTGGTAATCCAGCACTTCGAGCAGGTCCTGCACGCCCTTGCCCGTCGTCGCGCTCGTCCGCACGACCTCCGTGTCCCCGCCCCATTCCGTCGGGTTCAGCCCGTGCTCCGCCAGCTGCCCGAGGATGCGGTGGATGTTCGCGTCCGTCGCCTCCGGCTTGTCGATCTTGTTCAGCGCGACCACGATCGGCACGCCCGCCGCCTTCGCGTGGTTGATCGACTCCACCGTCTGCGGCATCACCCCGTCGTCCGCAGCGACCACCAGCACAGCGATGTCCGTCACGTTCGCTCCACGGGCACGCATCTCCGTGAACGCCTCGTGGCCGGGCGTGTCGATGAAGACGATCTGCTTCTCCTCATCGCCGACATGCACCGGCACGCGGAACGCGCTCGTCGCCTGCGTGATGCCCCCCGCCTCGCCCGCCGCCACGTTCGTCTTGCGAATCCGGTCCAGCAGGCTCGTCTTGCCGTGGTCCACGTGCCCGAGGATCGTGACGACCGGGCCGCGCGGTCGCTCGTCCACCATCTCGCGGCCCTCGAACGCCGCGGAGACCTTCTCCTCCGCCGACTTCGACTCGACGACCTCGAGCTCGATGTCGTAGTCGATCATGATCTCCTGGGCGCGCTCGGTATCGATCCCCGAGTTGATCGTCGCCATGATGCCCTGCAGGAAGAGCTTCTTGACGATCTCCGCAGCCTTCACGCCCGTCGCCGCCGAGAGATCCTTGATCGTGAACGGGGCCGCGATCCGGACCTTCCCCCCCATCTCCGCCGGCGTCGCAGGCCGATCCCCCGCCTGCGTCTGCCCGCGAAGCTTCGCCTGCTGACGCCGCTGTTTCAGGTAGCCGCCCGATCGCTGCAACCGCGCCTCGCGCTCGGCCAGATCCGCCTCGGTGAAGTGGCCGGGGCCGGGACGCCACTCGTCCGAGTCCGTCTTTCGCCGGGGCTGCTGGGGCGCCGCGGTCGCGGGACGTGCCTTGGACGCCCGGTCGCCGCGCCGACGAGGGCTGCGCGTCCGATCGTCCATCACGTCGCCCGCCATCGGGCCGGGAACGCCGCGACCGCCCATCGGCGGCCCGGTGCGCGGGCTTCGCGGACGCGGCGCCTCGATCGCTTCCGGAGCCTCGATGCGCACGACCTTCGGACCCGCCAGCTTCACGCGCGCAGGATCCTGCAACTGCGGACCCGCGGGCTTCACCACCTTCGGACGGTCGGGCACGTTCTGCGGCGCGGGCACGACCGGCGCTGGCGGCGCAGGGGGCGCCGGCGGCGCGGACGTCGATGCCGCGGGGCGCGCCGCCTCGGACGGCGGCGCGGGCGCCTCCGCCGGAGCGGCCGCCCTCTCCACCACCGTGGGGGGGGGGACGACCGCTCGCGCAGGCGCCTCCGGCGCGGCGGGCGCGGGCCTCGGAAGCGCACGGGCACGCGGCGCTTCCGGCGCGGCCGGAACGCTCGGCTCCAGCGTCGCCGTCGTCGAGTCCGATACATCCCCGGAGGAGGCGTCGTCCGAGCCGTCCGACTTCCGCGAACGACGCCGCGGCTTGGCGCGCACCTTGTCCAAGTCCACGCGGTCCGTCGTTTCGACCGCGGTCGCCGCCTCCCCGGCGGTGAACCACTCACGGATCGTCGCCTCAAGCCCGGCCGACACCGTGGACATGTGGTTCTTGATGACCTCCTCGGGGATCCCCTCCGCGCGGCACTTCGCCACGATCGCCTTGGAGTTGATGTCGAGGTCCTTCGCAATTTCGAATACGCGTCTGGCCAATCGTCGCTCCACTCGCACAGGCTCGCCGGGTCCGGCGGCGTGTGTCCCTTCGTCGGGTCAGTCCTTCTTGTCTCCCCCCAGGATGTCCGCCGCGCGCTCGTCCGCCGCCGCGCTCGTCGCGCCGGCACCGCCCGACGAGCCGCCATCGCTCCCGCCGCCGCTCGCCCCGCGCGTGCCGATCCCCAGGATCGCCGCCGCCGCAAGCTCCGGATCGACGGCGCCCTCCTCCGTCGTCGGCAGCCCCTCCCCGCTGAGCAGACGCCGCGCCGCCTCTTCCTCCTCCTTGCGGCGCGCCTCCGCTTCCTCCTTCTCGCGCTGCTGCTGCTCGGCGACGATCTTCGCACGCGCCGACGCCGCCTCCACCACCGCAGACGCCACCGACTCGTCCAGTTCAAGCTCCGTCGCCAGCACCTCCGCGCCGACCTCCTCGACGTCGAACACGCTCACGATGCCCAGCGCGGCCAGCCGGTCCACGTGCTCCTCCGTCACGCCCTCGATGCCCAGCAGCGTCTCGGACATGATCTCAAGGCCCTTGTTGAACTCCTCGGGCGTCAGGATGTCCACGTCCCAGCCCGTCAGCCGCGCCGCGAGGCGAACGTTCTGCCCGCGCTTGCCGATCGCAAGGCTCAGCTGGTCGTCGCGCACCACCACCGTCGCCCGCCCCAGCTCGAAGCACAGGCTGATCTCCTGCACTTCCGCCGGCTTCAGCGAGTTCTGGATCAGGATCTGGCTCGACTCGTTCCACCGGATGATGTCGATCTTCTCGCCGTTCAGCTCGTCAACGATGTTCTTGATCCTGCTCCCGCGCACGCCCACGCACGCGCCCACCGCGTCAACCTTCGAGTCGATCGAACTCACCGCGATCTTCGTCCGGTACCCGGCCTCGCGCGCCATCGCCTTGATCTCGATGATCCGTTCCGCGACCTCGGGCACTTCAACCTCGAAGAGACGCTTGATGAAGTCCGGGTGCGCCCGGCTCAGCACGATCTTCACCTGGTTGCCCGCGTCGCGAACGTCCAGGATCAGGCAACGCACCCGGTCCCCAGGCTGGAACTGCTCGCCCGGAATCTGCTCGCTCCGGGGCATGAACGCCTCCGCCCGGTCGACCGTCACCACCAGAGCGCCGCCCTCGTAACGCTGCGCCACGCCCGTGGCGATCTCCCCCACACGCTTCGAGAACTCCTCCAGGATGCTGTTGCGCTCGTCCTCCCGGAATCGCTGGATCATCACCTGCTTGAACGTCTGCGCCGCGATGCGACCGAACGCCTCCGGAGGCATCTCCAGCGGCTGACCGTGCCGGTAGATCTGAATCTGACCCGAGAGAGGGTCCACCGAGCACGTGAACTCTTCCGTGTCGAGCGTGTTGAAGTACCGCCGCGCCGCCGAGACCATCGCCGCCTCGAGGTCCGCGATCAGCAGCTGCCGGTCGATGTTGCGATCCCGCGAGATCGAATCGATGATCCGCATCATTTCCTGCGTGTTCATGCCGTCCTGCTCCGAGTTGTCGGGTTGTCTGGTTGTCCTGTCGGCCCGCTCGCGGGGCGTTCGTTCCTGAAAAAGCACGAGGGCCACGAGCGCCCGCGCGCAGGTGGCCCCGCCGTCACGCCTCGCCGGCCTTCCGCGCCGTCGGGGCGTCCGCCATGGCGCTCCGGGCTAACCCATCGGAGCGTCCTCCTGTCCCCGCCCCGTCAGGGGCAGGGCGCGCGCCGGACGAGCGCAGCCGTGCTTCGTCCGATCAGCGGCCATGGTCGGCGAGTACCTGCATACCACGTCACTCCCGGGGCGTACCTCCGCCCGAGACCAAACCTACCCACAACTGTAGAGACACCGCGACCCCCCGGTCAACCCCCGACCGGAGCATCCCCGCTTACACCCGGTCGTCGCGGGAGATCGCCCGAACCACGCGCAGCGCCCGCGAGCCGCGGTACTGCCCGACCTCCGCCGTGAACTTCCGCTCGTGCCCCACCCACAGCACCGCCGGCCGAGTGGCTTCCGTCTCCGTCACGATCACGTCCCCGGGAGCCATGTACGCCAGGTCGCGCAGCGTGATGGTCGTCTCCGCGAGGATCGCCCGGAGGTCCAGGCTCGCGTGCCCAAGCCCGCGAGCAAGCCGACGCTCGATCTCCTCCGAACGCTGGTTCTTCGCCACGCTGAACCAGCTCTGAGAACTCAGCTGCTCCACCACCGGCTCGATCACGTTGTACGGAATGCAAAGGTTCATCGTTCCCGCGCGGTTCGAGGTCTTCAACTCGAACACGATCACCACCACCACCTCATTCGGCGGCACGATCTGCACAAGCTGGGGGTTGCTCTCCGTCGCGCTCACCTCGAACTGCAGTTCCTTCACGCCCGACCACGCCTCCGACAGCGCGGCCAACGCACGCCGGATCACGTTCCCGATCAGCCGCGTCTCGATCAGCGTCATCGGCCGTTGCGGTACGAACAGGTCCTGGCTCGTCCCTCCCAGCAGACGGTCGATGATCGGGTAAATGATCAGCGGGCTGACCTCGAGGCACATCTGCCCCTCCAGCGCGCTCGTCTGGATCAGGTTGAAGCTCGTCGGGTTCGGAAGCCCGGAGATGAACTCCGAGTACGTCATCTGCTCGCAGTCCGCGACTCGGACCTCCACGATCGTCCGCAGGAAGCCCGACAGCGACGCCCCGAAGTTCCGTGCGAACCCTTCGTGCAGCGTCTGCAAGGCACGCATCTGGTCCTTGCTCACACGCTCAGGACGCTTGAAGTCGTACGGCCTGATCTCCGGCGGCGCGTCCCGATGCTTCCGGCTGAAGACCCGAACCTCCGCCTGCTGCGTTTCGCTCTCGTCCGGCTCCGCCGCCGCGAGCAGGGCATCGATCTCGCTCTGGTCCAGCACGTTCGCCATGGAGCCGTGTTCCGACAGGCCCCCCGCGCACGAACACCCCGTGCCCGCCGGGCCACGCCCGACTATCGGCCCCGGGGACCGATCCGCTTGAAGCAGCCGCCCGCTCTGAAACCCCGAACCCCCTCCCGACCTTTAATCAAACGATGCCACACCTCTTCCGCCTCACGTTTCCCCTGCTGCTGATGCTCTGGCTCGCTCCGCTCTCCGACCTCGCCGCACAGCCCCTGGGCGGCGACAAGGTGACCGTCCGGGTCGTCCCCGCCGTGTCCGCCGCCGAGCCGGGCGCCAGGTTTGCCGTCGCCGTCGTCATCGACCACGCCCCGGGCTGGCACACCCACACGAACGCCCCCGTCGTGCCCGCATCATGGGCCGGCTTTGTTCCCATCCCGACCACCATCGACCTCAAGCCCTCCCCGGGCCTCTCCGTCGGTCCGATCCAGTGGCCCGAAGTCCACGAGATTCGCATCGATCTTGCCGGCACGGGCCGACCCGAGCCGTACCCCGTCTTCGAGGGCACGGCCGTCGCCTTCATCCCGGTTGAGATCGACGAGTCCGCGAGCGGCGAAGTCTCGCTCGCCATCGAAGTCGAACTCCAGGCCTGTGACGACGTCGGATGCCTCATCCCCGAGATCTACCCGTTCGAGGTCCGCATCCCCATCGCCGCGGGCGAACCCACGGATACCGCGCTCTTCACCGCCTTCGATGCCTCCGTCTTCGCCGACCGCGACCGCTGGGGTGCGCAACCCCCATCACCGCCCCCGGGTCCTTCGGGGCGGTCCTTCTTCGGCATCACGCTCCCGAGCGCGGACGGCGCGGCCGGCGTCGCCATCGTCGCGCTCCTCGCGGCGGTGGGGGGCTTCATCCTCAACCTCACCCCCTGCGTCCTGCCCGTCATCCCCATCAAGGTGCTCACCATCAGCCAGCACGCCGGCTCGCCCGGCCGTTCGCTCGCGCTCGGCCTGTGGATGGCCCTCGGCGTCATCGCGTTCTGGGTCGGAATCGGCCTCCCCATGGCCCTCTTCGCCAGCGTCACAGACCCCTCACGCATCTTCGGGGTCTGGTGGGTTACGCTCGGCATCGGCCTGCTCATCGGCGCGATGGGCGTCGGCATCATGGGCGCGTTCTCCATCAACCTGCCCAGGTCCGTCTACGCCATCAACCCCAAGGCCGACTCGGCCTGGGGATCGTTCGTCTTCGGTGTCATGACCGCCGTGCTCGGCCTGCCCTGCTTCGGGTTCGTTGCCGGCGCGCTCCTGGCCGGCGCGGCCGCGCTGCCGCCGGGCGTCGTCATGGTCATCTTCACCGCGCTCGGCGTCGGCATGGCTTCCCCCTACCTCGTGCTCTCAGCCAACCCGAAACTCCTCGCCCGCGTCCCACGCACAGGCCCAGCGAGCGAACTCGTCAAGCAGGTCATGGGCCTGCTGCTCCTCGCCGCCGCCGCCTACTTCGTCGGCTCGGGGCTCCTCGCCATCCTGAGCGAACGACCGGGCGGCCTGCTCGCCCTCCCCTGGTATGTCCGTGTCCTCCACTGGTGGGTGATCGCCGCGTTCGTCCTCGTCGCTGCCGCTTGGCTGCTGCGACGAACCTTCGCCATCACCGCCAGCCCGGGCAGGCGAGGAGCGTTCTCGGCCATCGCCCTGGCTCTCGCGGGTTCGAGCGTCTTTGTCGCGGTGGACATGTCCGCCAAGGCACGCGACAACTTCTGGGTGGCGTTCGATCCTCAACTCTGGGCCGAGACTCGCACCTCGGGCCGCGTGGTCGTCATTGACTTCACCGCCGAGTGGTGCCTCAACTGCAAGGCCCTCAAGGCCGCCGTCCTCAACCGCGAGCCGGTGAAAAGCCGCCTCCGAGCGGCTGGCGTCCTTCCCTTGACCGCGGACCTCACCAGCACCTCCGCGCCGGGCTGGACGACCCTCCGCGACCTCGGCCAGACCGGCATCCCACTGCTCGTGATCGACGGTCCGGGCCTCTCCGAGCCGTGGCTCTCCAACGCCTACACAGCCCAGCAGGTCATGGAGACGCTCGATCGGGCGTCCCGGCCGCCCCAGCGCTGAGGCTCCTCCTGTTTGACTCCCCCCACCCCGGCGCGTACTTTCAGCGTGTCCTCCGGGACGCGATCCGGGGACAGGGGCGCGGGTGTAGCTCAGTGGTAGAGCGTCACGTTGCCAACGTGAAAGTCGAGGGTTCGAGTCCCTTCACCCGCTCTTGAGAACGACCCCCGGTCACGCGCCGGGGGTTGTGCGCTTCCGGGCGGGATGCGCGACGGAAGGAGCGTTGCGGCGCATCCCCTCCCCTTTCACGTGGGTTCAGTTCTCGTTGCAACTGCGCCCGCCTCCCTCGGAAGAAGCCATACCACGCGGGGTCCGTGGCCCCGAGTTCGACGATCCAGCCAGGAGTCCACCATGCACCGCCGTTCACTCGCTGTCCGTGCCGCGCTCTGCCTTTTCCTTCCGCTCGTCGCCGGCACGGTCTCGGCCGCCTCCGACGACATCAAGCCCCACGCAGGCATGCTCCGCTACCCAGACGTCAGCGCGACACACATCGCCTTCGTTTACGCCAACGACATCTGGATCGTCCCACGCGCCGGCGGACAGGCGACACCACTCGCCAGCCCGCCGGGACAGGAAGGTTTCCCACGCTTCAATGCCGACGGCACCACCATCGCCTTCATCGGCAACTACGACGGCAACCGCGATCTCTACACCGTCCCCGTTACCGGCGGCATCCCCACCCGCGTCACCCACCACCCCGCAGGCGAGTTCCTCTGCGACTGGACCCCGGACGGCAAACTCCTCTTCTCCAGCAACGCTCTCGCCGGACTCGGCCGACAGACCCAGCTCTTCGTTACCTCCCCCTCCGGCGGCCTGCCCGAGCAACTCCCCGTCCCCTACGGCACCAACGCCGCCATCAGCCCGGACGGCAAGTGGCTCGCCTACACCCCGCACTCCATCGACTTCCGCACCTGGAAGCGGTACCGCGGCGGGATGCAGACCGACATCTGGCTCTTCAACCTCGAGACCTACGAGTGGAAGCAGGCAACCGACTGGGAAGGCACCGACACCTCCCCCATGTGGCACGGTGAGACGCTCTACTACCTCTCCGACCAGGGGCCGGAGCACCGACAGAACATCTGGTCCTACGACCAGAAGACCGGAAAACGCGAGCAGATCACCAAGCACGCCGATTACGACGTCAAGTTTCCCTCCATCGGTCCCGGCGAACGCAACCGCGGTGAGATCGTCTACCAGCTCGGCTCCTCGCTCATGCTCCTCGACCTGCGCACGGGACGCTCGCGCGCGGTCGAGGTCGTCATCCCCGGCGATCGCCCCCGCCTGCGCCCGCAGATGATCGACGCCGGACGAAACATGGGCGCATGGGCCGTCTCTCCCACCGGCAAACGCGCCGTGATGGAAGCACGCGGCGACATCTGGACCGTCCCCGCCGAGAAAGGCCCCGTCCGCCAACTCACAGACACCTCCGGCGCCGCCGAGCGCAGCCCCGCCTGGAGCCCCGACGGCCGCTGGATCGCCTACTTCTCCGACGCCTCGGGCGAGTACGAACTCTGGGTCCGACAGTCCGACGGCAAGGACGAGCCGCGCCAGGTCACCAAGGGCAACAAGACCTTCTTCTTCCGCGCCCTCTGGTCGCCGGACTCGAAGAAGATCATCGTCACCGACAAGGCTGCCAACATCATCCTTGTCGACGCCGAAACCGGCGAGCAGCGCGTCCTCGACCGCGACGAGTGGGCGAACCAGCCCGGCATCGACTGGTCGCACGACTCGAACTGGATCACCTACGCCAAGACCGACGCTGACTCCGGCACCCGCTCGATCTGGCTGTACGACCTCAAGAACGACACGAAACACCAGGTCACCAGCGGCTTCTTCGACGACTCCAACCCCGTCTTCAGCAAGAAGGGCGACTTCCTCTACTACTCCTCCAGCCGGGACTTCTCCAACCCGCAGTACGAGGACGTCGGCACGACCTTCGTCTACGCCGACACCGGCAGGCTCCTCGCCGTTCCCCTGAACAAGGACGTCAAGAACCCGCGCCTCGTCGAGAGCGACGAGGAGACCTGGAAGAAGGACGACAAGAAGGAAGATAAGAAGGACGACGCCAAGAAGGACAACGGGGAGAAGAAGGACAACGGCGACGCCGACGGCAAGAAGGACGAAAACGGCGAGAACGGCGACGACGCCGCCAGGAAGCAGGACGCCGCCGCCGTCAGCCCTATCCACGGCGTCTGGAAGGGCACCGTCAAGGGACTCAGCAAGATCGGAGCGCCGCAGGACGAGGTCGAGTTCACGATGACGATCATCGTCGCCGCCGACGGCTCCATCACCGGCTCCAGCAGTTCGATGGGCCAGACCAACGACTACGATGCCGTCACCTTCGACGAGGCAACCGGCAAGTTCACCGCCACCCGCGCACGCGACGGCATGACGACAAAGATGGAGGGCACACTCGCCGGCGACAAGCTCGCCGGCACTTGGGAAGTCCCCGAACTCGGCATCAATGGCACCTGGGAGGCCACGAAGACCGACGAGAAGCCGCCCGCCGACGCCGTCAAGGCCGCCGACGACAAGGACAAGCCCCTCGTTATCGACCTCGACGGGTTCGAAGGCCGCGCCATGCAACTCCCCGTCTCCTCCGGACGCTTCTTCGGCCTCGCGTCCAACGACAAGGGCGAACTCCTCTACGTCCGGGCCGGCGGACGCGGTACCCCCCCCTCGATCAAGATCTTCGACGTCCGCGACGAAAAGGCAGAGGAAAAGACCGTCATCGCCGGCGCCGGCGGTTACGCCGTCTCCGCCGACGGCAAGAAACTCCTCATCAACCAGAACAACCGCTTCGGAATCGTCGACGCCCGCGCGGGGCAATCCATCTCCAAGCCCCTCGCCACGGAACTCATGAAGCAGGTCAACCCCCGCGAGGAGTGGGAGCAGCTCTTCACCGACGCCTGGCGCCGACACCGCGACTTCTTCTACGTCCAGAACCTCCACAACGTGGACTGGGACGCCATCTACAAGCAGTACCACGCCATGCTGCAGGACGCCGCGAATCGCGAGGACGTCAGCTACATCATCTCTGAGATGATCTCCGAACTCAACGTCGGCCACGCCTACTACTGGGGCGGCGACGTCGAGGGGCAGCCCAGCGCCAACGTCGGACTCCTCGGCGTGGACTTCGAACTCGCCACCGCCACCGCCGACGACGGCACAGCACGCTCCGCCTATCGCATCAAGAGAATCCACGAGGGCGCGCCCTGGGACTCCGACGCACGGGGCCCACTCAGCCAGCCCGGGATCGACGCCAAACCCGGAACCTGGCTCCTCGCCGTCAACGGACGACCCATCGATACGTCGAAGGACCCCTGGGCGGCATTCATCGGACTCGCCGGCAAGCACACCACACTCACCCTCGCCGACAACCTCTTCGGCGACGATGAAGCCCGCAAGGAACGCGAGGTCACCATCACACCCATCGGCTCAGAAGCCAACCTCCGGTTCCGCTCCTGGATCGAGGCCAACCGCCGCTACGTCGACGAACGCACCAGCGGAAAGGTCGGATACATCTACGTCCCCAACACCGGAGTCGATGGACAGAACGAACTCTTCCGCCAGTTCTACGGCCAGACCGGCAAGGCAGCGCTCATCATCGACGAACGATGGAACGGCGGCGGGCAGATCCCCACACGCTTCATCGAACTCCTCAACCGCCCCCGCACCAACTACTGGGCTCGCCGAGACGGCAAGGACTGGCCCTGGCCGCCCGACTCCCACCAGGGGCCGAAGTGCATGCTCATCAACGGGCTGGCCGGCTCCGGCGGCGACATGTTCCCCTGGCTCTTCCGACACAACGGACTCGGCAAACTCATCGGCACTCGCACCTGGGGCGGACTCGTCGGCATCTCCGGCGTGCCCGGACTCATCGACGGCGGATACACCGCGGTCCCCACCTTCGGCTTCTACGAGACCGACGGCACTTGGGGTGTCGAAGGCCACGGGGTTGACCCCGACATCGAGGTCGTCGACGACCCCTCCCTCATGGCACGCGGCCACGACCCACAACTCGACGCCGCAATCGATCTCATGCTCCAGTCCGTCGAGACCAACCCCTACCGTCCGGCCCCCCGACCCGCAGACCCCGACCGTCGCGGCATGGGGCTGCCCGACTCGGACAAGTAGACCGACCTCAACCAATCATTCCCAGTGGGGCGGGCGCCTTGCCCGCCCCGTTTTTCATCGGTACGCCGCCATCCGCTTGGCGGCCACAACGCCGTGCGGTACACTGCATCAGTGCGTGGGGTCCGCGCAAGCCGCGAGAGGCCCCGACGCCCGCGCCCAGCCCCGGGCCGCGAGCAACCCCCAGAGGGAGTCCTGCGATGCCGAAGCCCCCGCGTGCCCTCAAGCCGTGCGCACACGCCGCCGAGCCGCGCCCGTTCCTTGAGCATCTCGAACAACGGGTGGTGCTCGCCGCCCCGTGGAATCTCGCCGGCGTCGGGCTGTACATGGAAGGCGGCCCCACCGTCTACTTTGCCGAGGCCGTCATGCAGGAAGACGGGTCCCTCACCGGCAGTCGCTTCGACTCCGGCGACGCAGGCCCGCTCCCCGCCGTCCCGATCGACTTCGCTTCCGTCACCGACCGCCCCAACGGTGGCATCCGGATCGGATTCGTCGACGCCTTCACCCCCTACGACGACCAGACCGGCGCACGCTTCCTCGAAGAAAACGGCTACCCCCTCGGCTGGTTCTTCGGGCGCGATTCCGGCGGCGCACGCACCGAACTCACCTTCGCCGTGCAACGTCCCACCTCCGCCACCACCAGCGACATCGTCGGGTCGTGGTTCTTCCAGTCGCTGACCGTGAGCTTCGACGCAGAACGCGCCTTCGTCCACGGCGGAACCGCCAGCATCGGCCCGGGCGCAATCGTCGTCACCCTCACCGGCTCCCCCGGCACCCCCCCCGTCGCCGAGTCACACGCCATCGTCAGCACAGGCGCGATGGGACGATTCAACCTCGTGCGCGGGCTCGAAGATTCCGTGCTCTACATGAGCGCGGACGGTTCCGTCATCATCTGGTCCGACGCAGACGCCGCGGATGGCGACATCGCCATCGGCATCGGCGTCCGCGGCGCGCCCTCGCCCACCGCAGCCGGCGTCGCCGGCCTCTACCGACTCACGCTCACCGACATCGACGACGACGGCCTCGCCTTCGAGCCTGCCGACCTCGCCCTCACACTCAACCAGAACGGAACATTCTCCGCCATCGACCTCCTCGACTTCGAGGGTGGCGGCTCCGACCCCGCCTTCACCGGCACATGGTCCATCTCGGGAACCACCCTCCGCCTCACGCTCGGCAACGGAGATGTCTACCAGTTCATCATCTCCGACAACGACTCCACCCTCCTCGCCACCGACGTCATCTTCCAGAGCGGCGACTTCCGCAAACTTCTCGGCGTCGGCACCCGCGTCGTCGCCGAGCCTCTTCCCCCCCTTGAATCCCTTATCGCCCTCGGCATCCTCAACGCCGACGGCGACCCCATCGCCTACGACCTCCGCCCCGACGGCGACTGGCGCGTCGTCGATCTCATCGCGCGCGCGAACGGCCCGGTGCCCACCGCAACCGCCGACGTCGAGGCCTGGGTCGATCCGATCTCCCAGCGACTCTTCGCCGCCACCTCGACGCCCCAGGGCGTCTACGTCTACACCCGCAACGAAGCCAACGAATGGACCGCACGCAACCTCACCCAGGAACTCGCGCCCGCCACGCGCATCCCCGGCGATCTCACCGTCTTCGCCGACCTCGACGGCCGCGTCTACGTCGCAGGCATCGACACCGGCGGCAACATGGTGCTCTACAAGAACATGGGCCGGGACTCGCAGGGCATCGAAATCTGGTCCTTCGAGAACCTCGTCACCACGCAACTCTCACCCAAGAACATCCCCATGCCCGCCATCGTCGGACCGCTCATCTCCTACGTGACCTCATGGAACGGCCTCAACATCGCCGGGCTGGACGCGAGCGGCAACATCTGGTCCGTCTGGTCCGGTGACGGCGGACTCGTCTGGTACGCAAACAACCTCAGCACCATCACCGGCGCCCCGCCCATGGCCAGCGGACTCACCGCCTACCTCACCTCATGGGACGGCATCAACATCGCCGGACTCAACGCCGCGGGGCAGCTCGTCGTCACCTGGTGGGTGCCGCAGTTCGTCGGCGACTGGGAGACCGACAACCTCACCGACATCGCCGGCGGTCCCACGCTCGACGGGGGTACCGTCACCAGCTACGTCGCACCATGGGGCGGCCTCAACGTCGCCGGACTCGACACCGGCGGCGAACTCGTCATCTACTGGTGGTCCCCGGAACTCGAACAGAACGGCCAGACCTGGCAGACCGCCGACATGACCTCCGACCTTCCCGCCGAGCAGCCCCGACCCAACTCACAACTCACCAGCCGCGTCACCGACCTCGAAGGCGGCCAACTCAACGTCTTCGGCGTCGACTCCACCACAAACGACCTCATCCGCCTCCGCTTCAGCGCGGACAACCCCGCGTGGGCCATCCAGAACGTCTCCGAAGACGCCATCCCCGATTGATCGTGCTCGGATGAACTCCGCGCTCTCCGTGCCCCTCCGCGAACTCCGCGTTCTCTCCCGGTCAGTCCGCCTGCATCGTCCGTTCACGCCGCCTCTTCCCCCGCGTCGATCCCCAGCGCCTTCATCTTCTTGTACAGCGTCGTCCGGTTGATCTTCAGGTCGTCCGCCGTCTTCTGTCGGTTCCAGTTGTTCGCCTCCAGCGCGCGCAGGATGATCCGCCGCTCCGGCTCCCGCAGCGCTTCCTCCAGCGCCATCGGCCTCCACTCGCCCTCGTCGCGCTCGGTGCCGCCCGTCGTCAGCCGCGCCAGCACACCCGCGTCCGACTCCCCCGTCACATGCGGCGGCAGGTCTTCGAGAAGAATCGTCTGCCCCTTCGTCAGCACCACCGCACGCTGGATCACGTTCTCCAGTTCACGCACGTTGCCGGGGAACGGGTACCGCCGCAGCGCGTCCATCGCCTCGCCGCTGATCCCCGCGATCTGACGGCCCGCCTCGGCCGCGTACCGCTCCAGGAACTTCTCCGCCAGCATCGGCACGTCGCCCACGCGTTCACGCAGCGGTGGCAACTCGATCTTCACCACGTTGATCCGGTAGTACAGGTCTTGCCGGAACTGCCCCCGAGCCACCAGGTCCTCCAGCGGCTGGTTGCTCGCCAGCACCACCCGCGCGTCGACCTCGACCGTCTTCGTCGAGCCGACCGGCTCGAAGCGGCGCTCCTGCAGCACGCGCAGCAGCTTCAACTGCATCCCGGGGCTGGCGCTGTTGATCTCGTCCAGGAAGATCGTCCCGCCGTCAGCCGCCAGGAACCGACCCGCCTTGTCCGCGTGCGCTCCCGTGAACGCCCCCTTCACGTGCCCGAACAGCTCGCTCTCCAGCAGCGTCTCCGGGATCGACCCGCACGACAGCTCCACGAACGGCCCATCGCGCCGCGGCGAGCGGTGATGGATCGCGTGCGCGATCAGGCTCTTCCCCGTCCCGCTCTCGCCCGTCATCAGCACCGTCGTTCGCGTCGGCGCGACCGCCTCGACCAGCTCGAAGATGCGCCGCATCCGGTGGTCGCCGCCGATGATTCCGTCCAGGCTGTACCGCCCGTCAAGCTGCCGCCGCAGCCGCTGGTTCTCGGCCATCAACGCCTGCTGGCGCAGCGCCCGTTCCAGTGCGACGCGAAGCTCCTCGTCCACCACCGGCTTCGTCAGGTAGTCCACCGCGCCGACGCGCAACGCTTCGACAGCCGTCTCGACGTTCGCGTAGCCCGTGAGCATCACGACCGCTGTCCCAGGCCGCTCGCGCACGATCCGCCTCAGCAGCTCGATCCCGCTCATCCCAGGCAGCGATACGTCGCAGATCACCACCCGGAAGGCGTCGCCCTCGTCCTCGGCCGCCTCCAGCGCGGCCAGCGCCTCGACGCCGTTGAACGCCGTCGCCGCGCCGTGCCCCTCCCCGCGCATGAACTCTGCCAGCGACTCCGCGACGATCGGGTCGTCATCAACGATCAGCACCCGTGCCCCGGGTCGCTCGTTCATTGCTTCTCGATCACCCCGCACGCCGTCTGTCCTCCGCCCGCACGATCCATCGCACATCGAGCGCAGCGCCGGGCCTTGCGGGGTCCGGCAGGTCCGTACGCTGTCGCAACTCGATCGCGCCGTCCGGCAGTTCCCGCACCACGCTCCGACTGAGCGACAGCCCGATCCCGCGCCCGCCGGGCTTGGTCGTGAACCCGTGCCGGAACAGCCCCTCGCCCTTGCTCGTCGGCAGGCCGGGGCCGTCGTCCAGGATCAGCACGCACGCACGACCCGCCGGGCTGACCGACGCATGGACCTCGACGCACCCGCCCGGCTTGCCCTCCGCGCTCGGTCGGCACGCCGCGATCGCCTCCACCGCGTTCCGAAGACCGTTCAGCACGATCGGGTACACCGGCCCCGACCCGGCGGTTTCCGCGCCCGCGTCCAGCCGCAGATCAATGGTGACGCCCAGGTCGTCCGCGTCGGGACGCACCACGTCCGCCGCGTGCCGGATCGCCTCGGCGAGCGTCACGGGCCTGCCCGGCCCGAACGTCCGCGAGCCGATCAGCCCCGGCGTGCCGCGCATCGCCGCGTGCACGAGGTCCGCCATGCGCTCCAGCGAGCCGCGCACCGTGTCCAGACGCTTCCGCGCGTCATCGACCGCCCCCCCCTCCGCGTCGCCGAGCGACCGCTCCGCCTGCAGCAGCGTGCGCATCGAGCCGTCAAGCAGGTTGCCCAGCTCGTGCGCCAGCGCCTCAAGCCGTTCCACCACCGGCGGCGAGTCCTCCGGGTCCGCACGCCGGAACTTCGTTCCTTCCGCGCGAGCGGACGGCGTGGGGTGTGCCGCGTCACCGGGGCGGGGCGGCTGTTCGGGGCGGGGCAACTCAGGCCCCGACTCAGAAAAGTTCCTCTCCATGCGGCGTTTCATCGACACGCCGACGCCGCGCCTCAAGCCCGGCGTTGCCGATCCGCCACGTCATCACGAACCCGGCAGCGATCCCGTTGCAATGCCGCAACCGCGGCTATCGGACCACGCTGCGAGTCCAGACCGTCAGGCAGCGGTTTCTCACGCCGCGGATCAGGACACGCCCACCGCCTCCGCGTCCCGGTCCGAGAGCATCCCACCATCGCTCCGCTGGCGCACCGTGCCGTCCCTCTTCCACGACCGCTCGCATCTCGGCTCGGACCGCAGGTCATGCACGATCGGCGCTCGCGCCTTCGGGTCGAGCGATACCCGGCTGACACCGAGCAGGTCCGCCAGGTCGCGTGCGTCGAACGCCGCCAGATCGCCGTCCGGATCGGGCAGCGTCACGCCGGCGTCCAGCGGGTTGTCGACGCCGAGTTCGGCCTTGGCACGCTCGACGACCGCGAGCGCGGCCTCGCGTGCCGCCATCACCCTCGCCCACCGCGGATCGCACGCCAACTCCCCTTCAGCAGTGCCCCCGAACGTCTCAAGATGCACGCACTTCTCCGCATCCCCGGCGCCCGCCCCGTGCAACGCGCGCCACGCCTCGTCCGCCGTGTGGCACAGGATCGGCGCGACCAGACGGCATAACCCATCCGTGATCCGCCACAGCGCGGCCTGCGTCGATCGCCGCCTCGCCGAGTCCGGCTTGTCGCAGTAAAGCCGATCCTTCACCGCCGCTAGGTACACCGCGCTCAGCGAGTCGTTGCAGAAGTCGTAGACAGCCAGGTGCGCCGTGCGGAAGTCGTACCGCTCATAAGCCGCGATGACGCGACGCTCCACGTCGCCGTATTCCGACAGCGCCCAGGCGTCCAGCCCGAGCGGGTCCGGCGTCCCGGCCGCCTTCGCCCGCTCCGCCGTGAAGTCATACAGGTTGCTCAGCATGAAACGCAGCGTGTTCCGCACCTTGCGATAACTCTCCCCGGCGAGCCGGAAGAACTCGTCGTCCGTCTTCATGTCCTGCTCGTACGCCAGCGACGACGCCCACCACCGCACCACGTCCGCCCCGTACAACTTGAACAGGTCCTCGACGCTGTGCCCCTTGCTCTTGCTCAGCTTCCGACCGTCCTTGTCCACCATGAAACCGTGCGTCAGGATCGCCTTGTACGGCGGACCGCCCGTCGCCCCCAGCGCGGCCAGCAGCGACGACTGGAACCAGCCCCGGTGCTGGTCCGACCCTTCGAGATACAACTCCACCGGCACCGCGTCGCGCCCCTCACGCTCCCGCATCACCCCGTTCCACGTCGAGCCGGACTCGAACCACACGTCCAGGATGTCCGGCCCCTTGCGCGCCGTGCGCAGCGCGGCCGGGTCACGCCGCACGGACTCCGGCGCATCGGGATCGCTCGCCGCGTCGTAATGGCGCAGCAACTCCGCCGGCCCGCTCGTGAACCACGCGTCGCTCCCCTTCTCACGCACCAGTTTCGCCACGGCACGCACGCTCGCCGCCGTCAGCAGCGCCGAGCCGTCCTCGAGGAAGAACGCCGGGATCGGCAGACCCCACGATCGCTGTCGGCTGATGCACCAGTCCGGACGCGATTCGAGCATCCCCCGCATCCGGTTGCGGCCCCACTCGGGGACGAACGCCACCGACGCCGCAGTCGCGTCCAGCGCGAGTTGGCGCAGCGTGCGACCCTCGCGGCGCGTCGGCACGTCCACGCCCACGAACCACTGCTCCGTGCACCGGAAGATGACCGGCGTCTTGCTCCGCCAGTCGTGCGGATACGAGTGTGTGATCCGTTCCATGTGGAACAGGCGCGCGTTCGTGCGCAGATTCGCGGTGATGAGGTCGTTCGCCTTCCAGATATCAACGCCGCGCAGCCAGTCGGGCACGGTCTCGTCGTACGTCCCGTCGTGCCGCACGGGGCAGTAGACGGGCAGCCCCTCGCGCCTGCCGGTGGCGAAGTCCTCCGCCCCGTGCCCGGGGGCCGTGTGGACGAGGCCCGTGCCGTCATCGAGCGTCACGTACTCGGCCGGGACGATGGTGTACACGGCGGGCGTGACACCCGGAATCGCGGCCTCGATCGGGCGCCTGTAGCGCAGGCCGAGCAGCCTCTCGCCAGTCGCCGTCGCCAGCGTGCGCACGCTCTTCGCCTTCGCTGCCTTCGTCACCCGCTCGACGAGCGCGGCCGCGGTCACCGTCGTCCGCCCGTCCACCTCCACCAGCGCATACTCGAACCGAGGATGCACCGCGATCGCCAGGTTCGCCGGCAGCGTCCAGGGCGTGGTCGTCCAGATCATGAACCCGACCGAACCCGCCGCGGGCGTCGCAAGCCCGAACGCCTTGAAGACAGCCGCGCCGTCCTCCGCCTCGAAGTCCACGTAGATCGACGGGTCCACCCGGTCCTCGTACTCGAGTTCCGCCTCCGCCAGCGCGGTCTCGTTGGCGATGCTCCAGTGCACCGGCTTCAGCGCGCGGTACACCAGCCCCTGCTCCACCAGGTCCGCCAGCACCTCCAGCGTCGCCCCCTCGAACGCCGGGTCCATCGTCAGGTACGGCCGCTCGTAATCCGCCAGAGTCAGCAGCCGCACCATCTGCCCGGACTGGAGCTTGATGAACCTCTCGGCGTGCGCCCGGCAGTCGCGACGCACCGCGATCTTGCGACGGTCGTCGTCTAGTTCCGCCAGCTTCGCCGACTTGCCGCTCTCCACCAGGCTCGTCATCACCTGGTGCTCGATCGGCAGCCCGTGGCAGTCCCACCCCGGTACGTACGGCACGTCCAGCCCCATCATGGAGCGCGACCGCACCACGAAATCCTTGAGCGACTTGTTCAGGATGTGCCCGAGGTGCAGCGAACCGTTCGCATAGGGAGGGCCGTCGTGGAAGTGCCAGCGACGCCGCCCCTCGGCCGCCGCACGCTCGCGCAACCGGCGGTACAGCCCCATCGCCGTCCAACGACGGATGGACTCAGGCTCGTTCTGCACCAGGTTCGCCTTCATCGCAAAGGCCGTCTGCGGCAGGTTCAGCGTCTGGCGATAGCCGGGCTTGGCGTCGGGCGTGGTCGATCCGGTCATGGGCGTCGCTCGCGGGAGTGGGGGACGGACAGAGGGAGCATGGTATGGGGCGGGGCACGCAGACAACACCACGGGTCCACGCGGACCCATGGGGGTCACACCCGCGGGCATGCCCAAGCCGAAAGCCGCTCGCTCACGCGTGCTCGAAGATCGTCTGCGTTCGCAGCACCACGCCCCCTGTGGCCAACAGGTGGTACGACTGGGCGTGCACCTCGCGGCTGAATCGCTGGATGTCGAGGATCGAGAGGCATGGGCCGGCGACGTCCGTCCAGCGGTGAACCAGAGCACGCGCCTCGCGCGCGAACTCCACCAGCTCCTCGAACGTGGCCAGGTACAGGTTCTCGCTCAGCGTCTCGGTCTGCACCGTCGTCATGTAGTTCACCGGCGTGTCGCGGAACTTGTGATCGAAGTCCCGCTCACCGGCGCAGAAGAACGCCGTCACCACGCCCGCCGTCGGCAGGCTGTGCTCCTCGTCCGTCACAAGCTCGCACGCGCACACCGGCCCGTGCTCGAAGCGCAGCAGGTGCGCGCCCCCCATCAGCCAGCCCTCGAACTCGTACGCCCCGTGCTTGACGACCTTCCGACCCTTGAGCTGAAACAGTTCAGGGTGCAGCGCCCGGTCATAGAGAACCACCTGGTACGATTGGAGACTGCTCGGATTCGTCTGCGTGTCCATGCGTGCTCCTGGATTCGAGCGTCCCGGCCTCGGCCGAACGCCACCGTCGCGGCCGCCCGGACTCCGTCCCGGCGACCCTCCCGGTCCCCACGTGAGGTAGCAGCGACTGTAGGCCGAGGGTGCGTGCTGTCGTCCGTTCCCGGCGCCAACCCCAGCCAGCCTTGGCAGGCCCCCACATGCGGCCCAAGATATTGACTCATCCGCCCCGTGTCCACAATGACTAGCATGTTTTGGGCGACTTTTTCGGACCCAGGGGGGGGAACCCCGCGAGGGACACGCGAATGGCCGGCTTCGCCGCCCGTGTCGATGCGTTGCGCAAACTCCCCCCGGGGCGGAGGTTGGGAGCGATCGCTCAGGCCGTCCGTGATGCCCCGGACGAAGACGTCGAGACCCTCGGGACGGAACTCATCGAACTCGCCCTGATCCCCGAGCGGGCCTCGTCGGCGCGACGAGAGGTGGCCGACGCGGCGCTGGTCGAGGTCGCGCGCACTTGGCGGCGCTTCGGGCCGTGCCTGCGCAGGATCACCCTCGCTGCCGGCCGCGGCCGATGGGAAGATGCGCTCCGCGTGGTCGTTGCGGACAGCGATCCTGCCGCCCGCTATGCCGCGGTCCGCGTTGCGCAGGAGTCCGGCGACCCCGTCCTCGCGCCACTGCTCGCCGACATGCTGGCCGATCCGGACCGGCGCATCGCCGCCGCCGCGGGCGCGGGGCTGCTGCGGCTCTGCGCGCGCGCGTCCGGTGTCGAGTCTCGTGCGCTCCTCGGCTCCGATGCGCCCTCCGACGTGCTGGCCAAGCCCATGGACCCGGGCGCGCCGGACGCCGCGGACGCCGCCGATGAACTCGCCGGGATCGTCGCGCGGTGCATGGCCGGCGCATCGATCCGACGCACACGCCAACTCGCGCTCTGCGCGATGGTCTTGCTCCCTCGCCCCTTCGAGGCGGACCAACTCGGACCGGGGCGTGCCCGTCTCGCCTCCGAGCTGCGTTCGAGCGACGACCACGCGGGCGTGCGAGCGGCGCTCCGCCGTTCCGATTCGGCCGTTGCGCGACGGCTCGCCCTGTGGTGGCTCGCGGATCGCGCGGTCGCGCCGGCCGCCCTCGAACGCCTCGGCAGGGCGGAGTCGATCGCCGAACACGAGGCCGTGCTGCGCGCCTGGCACCTCCTGGCCAGGCCGGCTCGCCGGCACCGTGTGCGCCGGATGCAGGTCCGCACTCGTCCCGTCGAGGGCGCGACTGACCCCCGCTCCCGCCTCGTGGCGTCGGGCGGCCCGCTGCCGGACGGCGCGACCCTCTGCCGCCTCTCCGCCCAGGCGAGAACGGGCCTGCCAGCCCTCGTCGAGGCGTTGGCACTCGACGAAGCGACGCGCTCCGCCGCGCTCGGCCCGCTCGTCACCGATCCGGAGCCGTCGGTTCGCTTCGCCGCGGCGCGGGCCGCGTCCGCAGCCGAACTCCCCGACTACTGCCTCGACCCCGACCCGATCGTCGCCCGCACCGCGACCCTCCTCTGGTCCGCAGTCGGCGGGGTGCCGAGCGGGCCGAGACCGTCCGATGCGGCACGCCGCAGGTTTGCCGGTCGGCTCTGCCTCTCCCCGCACCGATGCGTGCGACTCATCGCCGAGGCCGACCGCGATCGCCTCGACCCGCTCGACCCCGACTCCGCCGCCTCCCGGCTCGCGGCCCGCCGCCTGCTCGCCCTGAACCCCGACGAACTCGTCTCGATGCTGCGCGGGCTGCTCGTCCAGGCTGCCGAGGCGCCCAGACTCCGCGCGCTCGGCGTCGTACGCCGGTTCGGGCTGCACCGGCAAGTTGAGGATGCCCTGCTCACCCTCGCCGCTGGCGGCGCGGGCGCGACCGACCGCGAGGTCGCCACCGCCGTCGCCGCGCTCGGCGACGCCGGCGCGCCGCCAAACGCCGATGCAACGCTCCGCTCCTGTCTCTCGCACTCGGACGATCGCGTGCGCGCGAACGCCGTCGAGGCGCTGGCGCGACGGATGCGCCGCGAGCGCACCGACTTCCCGGACCAGAAGTCGGCGCCCGGGGAGGCGCCGTCTGTCATCGAGTTCAAGGCCGACGGCCATCACCGCGTCCGCGCCAACGCCCTGCGCGCGATGCTCGCGCTCGGCGACAGCCAGGCGGCCGCAGGCGAACTCGTCGGCATGTTGCGCGACGAACGCCCCGGCCATCGGCTCGCCGCCGTCTGGCTCGCCTCGCGCGCGCTCACCATCGACGGGCGAACCTCCGTCGGCAGGCGGTGGACGGAACTCGCCTCGCAGGTCGTCCAGATGGCACGCGGCGAGAACGACGATCGCGTCCGACGCCGCGCCGCCGCCTGCGCGGCGAGGGTGAGAGGCATCGTCGCAGGGCGCGCGGGACGCTGAAGCCGGGGGTGGGCAGGCCGGCCTGCAACCCGACGGCGGAGAACCGGAACATCATGTGGCGGGTGACATCAGTGCCGACAGGGAGCGAGCGATGCGGATGAAGCGACTGGTCTGGATTGCGGGCGTCGTGGGGGTTGTCCTGGGACCGGCAGCCCTCGGCCAACAGGCCGAACGCGCCGCGAAATACATGCGCGTGCGAGACGACGCAGGCGGTCTTGCTTCGACCCTCGAACTCTCCGTGCGGACGCTGACGCGGCCAGGCTCACCCCTCGTCCACCTCGTCGGCGCGGTCCACGTCGCCGACCAGTCCTTCTACGATGACGTGCAGGCCTTTCTCGACGCCCAGGACCTCGTGCTCTACGAGGGCGTCGGCGGGGAGAGACCCTTCACCGGCGGCGACGCCGACGATGACGAAATCAACATCGAACGCACCGAGGCACGCCTCCGTGCCGCCGCCATGCTGCTCATCGCCGCAAGGCGCGAGTCCGGTTCGTACCCGCAAACCCTCGACGCCCTGGCGGAGAAACTGCCCGGCATCCACCCGTCCGTCGTCGAGCGGGCGATCGTGGACGCCTGGGGTACGCCGATCACCGCCAGCATCGGCGAGCACGGATTCCGGTTGATCAGTCTCGGCGCGGACCGCCAGCCGGGCGGCGAGGGCGCGGCCGCTGATCTCACCGTCGCAGTCGCGGCGGAGCGCGTCTCCGTCCGCCCCGACCTCCCGCGACTGCCCGGCATACAGCAGCAACTCGCAGACGCCCTCGGACTGGAGTTCCAGCTCCGCGGCATCGACTACGACCGCCGACACTGGCGAAACAGCGACATGTCCATCGAGCAGTTGCGGTCGGTGCTCACGGGCGGCGGTCAGGCCGGCGCCGAAGCAAACGAAGACAACGCCGGCGACGCTCCCGCGGCAGACCAGCGCACCGCCGCCGCCGCGAACCAGTTGTTCCGCGCCCTCTCCGGCGAGTCCATCATGTCGCGCATGGCCGGCGTGCTCCTCCGCTTCGTCGGTATGAACGAGGGCATGCGCGCCACCGCCAAACTCGCCATGCTCGAAATGGTCGCCCGCGCCGACGAAATCCTCGAAGCCCAGCTCGGCCAGGCCGGCAGGCTCCTCGAAGTCCTCATCGTCGATCGCAACACCGTCGTTCTCGACGACCTCCGACGACTGATGGATGAGCAGTCCGGCGTCGAGAGCGTCGCCGTTTTCTACGGCGCGGGCCACTTCCCCGACCTCGAACGCCGCATGGTCGAGGAGTTGGGCTTCGAGGTCGCCGGCGAGTTCTGGCTCCCCGCCATCACCGTCCGCCTCGACGAGGCCGGCATCGACCCCGAGCAGGCAGGCGCCATGCGAGCCATGGTCTCACGCATGTTGGACGCGCAGGCGAGGCCTCAGCGAGCACGCTGACCTCGACCATGACGACTCGTGCACATTCAGCAAGCCGCGACCGCAGCGTACCGCGACTCTAGGCGAGCGGCTGTAGTTCGTGCTTCCGCCCTCACGTCGTCCGGATCGTAATGGGTGTCGAGCGCACTCGCTCCGCCGCCATCTTCTCCCACCCGCTTCCGAGTTCCCCCAGCGGATCCGGCGGCACGATGCTGACCTTCTTTTCTCCCAGTCGCGCCTCACCCCGCCGCACTCGTTCCTGGAACCGCAGGCACTCATCGAGCAGCCGGGGCAGAATCTCCCCTTCCGGCAAGTTCGCCACCCGCTCGCCCTGCACGTAGATGATGCCCCGCCGGTCCCCTGCGAAGACCGCCACGTCCGCCCCCTCCGCCTCGCCAGGCCCGTTCACCACGCATCCCATCACCGCCACCTTGATCGGCAGTTCCACGCGCGCCGTCAGCGTCCGCCGAACCTCCTGAACCAGCGTGAACAGGTCCACCTGGATGCGCCCGCACGTCGGGCAGGCGATCAGCTCCGCACCCTTGCGCTCGCGGAGCCCCAGCGCGTAGAGCAGTTCCAGCCCATCCTCCACCTCGCCCACGTGGTCCGAGGCATACGAGATGCGGATCGTGTCCCCCACGCCGTTCGCCAGCAGCGTGCCCAGCGCGACCACCGAGCGGATGCACCCGGTCTCGCGCGGCCCCGCGTGCGTCACGCCCAGGTGCAGCGGATGGTCGAACCTGCGCGAAATCTCCGTGTACGCGTCGATGGTCAACGCCGCATCCATGCTCTTGGCGCTGATCACGATGTCGCGGAAGTCCTCCTCGTAGAAGACGTCGAGGTACTCCTCGAGCTTCGTCACCATGATGGCAAGCAGGTACCCGTGCTTCTGCTCGCTGAAGACCGCACCGAGTTCCTTCAGTCGCTTCTGTTTGTCGCGACGCTCAACGATCGAGCCTTCGTTCACGCCCACCCGGATCGGGACGCCCGCGGTCTTGCACGCCCGGATCACCTCCACCACCTGCGCACGCTCGTTGATGTTCCCGGGGTTCAGCCGGATCTTGTGCACGCCGGCCTCGACCGCCTCCAACGCCCGCTGAAAATGGAAATGCACGTCCGCCACGATCGGCACCGAGGTCCGCGCGAGAATCTCCGGCAGCGCAGCCGTGTCCTTCTTCTCCGGCACCGCGACCCGCACGATGTCCGCCCCGGCCGCGTGCAGCCTGTCGATCTCGGCCACGCAGGCGTCCACGTCGTGCGTGTACCCCGCCGTCATGGTCTGGACGGAGACCGGCGCGGGCGCGGTCGCCCGACCCGCCCAGTCCGGAAGCCCGCCGCCGATCTGCACGATGCCCGTGCGGCTGTCGCCGACGTACACAGGACGGGTTGGGCGTCGCGGGGTCATGGCGGGGGATGGTAGGGACGATGCCGAGTTGCTACGCTCGTGCCTCCCCGCTTCCGGGGCGTTCGACCCGGGGACTGCGCGTCACAGCAGCGCACCAGCCGGGCGTGGAGCGGCAGAACGGGGCAAGGGTGAGGCCGCGCTCTCATGATCCGGGTCAGGCGCATCACGACGGTCGATCCCCTCTACGAGCAGGAGTGCGCCCTGCGCGACGCCGTCCTGCTCCGTCCCATCGGGTATTCGATGGAGGCGTTCCGGCGCGATTTCGCCATCGACGACCGGGCCGAGCACTTCGTCGCCGTTTTCGACCATCCCTCCGGACCACGCGTGGTCGGCTGCGCCCTGCTCATCCCCGACTATCCCGAACCCGGCGTCGGCAAGCTGATGCAGATGGCCGTGGACCTCCAGCGCCAGGGCGAGGGGATCGGCCGCCGCCTCGTCGTCGAACTCGAACGCCGCGCCTTCGGCGAACTCGGCCTGCGCGAGGTCTTCTGCCACGCCCGCGACGACGCCATGGGCTTCTACAGCCGCCTCGGTTGGCGCATCGATGGCGAACAGTTCATGGAAGTCGGCGTCCCGCACCATCGCATGTGCCTGGCCCCCCCCGACGAGGAAGACGAGGGGGAATAGGCGGAGTTGGGACGACTTCGTGGCCCCGCTCGCCCGGTGCGCCAATGATTCCACACGAATCCAGGCATCCGGGCGGGGAAGGCGGTCGCGGTGCACGATCAGGCTGAGTGTGTTCGAGAAGTCTTCAGGCGGCACGGCCTGCGCTGCACACGCCAGCGCGAGGTGCTCTACGACGCCCTCGCCGCCTCACGCTCCCACCCCACGGCCGAGGAACTCTTCGACTCCGTCCGCAACGAGGACGAGAGCCTCAGCCTCGCCACCGTCTACAACACCCTCGAAGCATTCACGCAGGCAGGACTCTGCCGCCGCATCCCGTCGACCAACGGCAACGGACCCTGCCGATTCGACGCCGAGGTGCACCAGCACGTCCACCTCGCCTTGCCCGACGGCCGCGTCCTCGACGTGCCCGAGGAACTCGGCGAGAAACTCATGCGATGCTCCACCATCGGCGAGATCGCACGCCGCATGGGCCTCGACCTCTCAAAGGTCAGCGTGCAACTCGTGGTGCGGGAGAGGCCGGAGGCCTGATGCCCCGGGCCTGGGGCCGCGGGGGCGGGGTCTCGTGAAGTCCGCCCGTCGATGGGCCGATAGGAGGGGGGAGGGCGTGCGCCCGCGCGGCGTTGTGCGCTCCCGGGAGTCGGCCATGAAAAACTGCAACGGTGCGGAGCGGCGCCAGTTCGAGCGCATCGCGCTCAAGCCCATGTACACGCCCGTCAGCGTCCGCGTCGGCGAGACCGCCGCATGGCTCGAAGGCCATGCCTACGACGTCTCCGAGGGCGGCGTCCAACTCGAACTCGACGCGCCCATCGTCCCAGGCACACCCGTCGCCGTGCGCATCACTCTCCCATGCGCAGCCGGACGCGATGAACGCGATGTCTCCGCACTCGGCAACGTCGTCTGGACCGACGACGACGGCGTCGACGGGCCGGTGCGCATGGCCGTCGTCTTCTCGAAGTTCACCGAGCAGGACGGCCGCGAACGGCTCCGCCGCACCCTCGACGCCACCAGCGCGACCCGACGCGCCGCCTGAGCTTGCGGCGTACCCTTCCCGCGTGTTCATCGACGAAGCCGTCATCGAAGTCCGGGCCGGCAAGGGCGGCGACGGGTGCGTTTCCTTCCGACGGGCAAAGTATGTCCCCAAGGGCGGCCCCGACGGCGGCGACGGCGGCGACGGCGGCTCCGTCATCCTCGAAGTCGACGAAGGCCTCAACACCCTCCTCGACTTCCGCGGCACACACCACTGGTCAGCCCAGGACGGCGAGCCGGGCCACGGCAGCCAGATGTTCGGCAAGCGCGGCGAGGATCGCATCATCCGAATGCCCCCGGGCACCATGGTCTTCGACGCCGACACCGGCGAACTCCTCTGCGACCTGCGACCGGGAGACCGCGTCGTCATCGCCCGCGGCGGAAGGGGGGGGTACGGCAACGAGCATTTCAAGGGGCCGACCAACCAGACGCCCCGTAACGCCGAACCGGGCGAACCGGGCGAGCAACGAACCCTCCGCCTCGAACTCCGCCTCATGGCCGACGTGGGGCTGGTCGGCCTGCCCAACGCGGGCAAGAGCACGCTGCTCGCGGCCGTCACCCGAGCGACCCCGAAGATCGCCGATTATCCCTTCACCACCCTCGCGCCCCACCTGGGCATCGCGGAACTCGACGCCGAGCGCCGCATCGTCCTCGCCGACGTGCCCGGCCTGATCGAGGGCGCGGCGGACGGCGCGGGGCTGGGCCACGAGTTCCTGCGCCATCTCGGCCGCACGCGCGCGCTCGTCCACCTGGTGGACGCCCGACCGCTCGACGGCTCGAACCCGGTCGAGAACTACCGCACCGTCCGCGCCGAACTGCTCGCGTATTCACCCGCGCTCGCCGAGAAGCCCGAGGTCATCGCCCTGAACAAGATCGATCTGCTCCCGGAGGGGGGGGAACGCGATGAGGCCGTCCGTTCATTCCGCCGCGCGCTCCGCATCGAGACCGACGCCGAGATCGTCCCGGTCAGCGGCGCGGCCCGCCTCGGCCTGCGAGAACTGCTCGAGAAGGTCTGGGGCGTGCTGAAGGCCGAAGGAGTCAGGAAGGACGGGTGGTAACGAGCGCAAGCCACTCCGCGTTCCCGGCCCCTCCCTTGCCTCCGCCGCGGATCGGGCTGCGGGTGAGGGTGGCGACAGTGTGGCCCGCGCCGCGCAGCATCTCGACCACGGCGTTGGCGATCTTCTCGCCTTCGTCGTCGGGCAGCACGCCGCCGCGCGCCAGGCGCGAAAAGTCCGCCCGGTCGATCTCGTAGTGCGGCTTGATCAGCGTGACGATCCGCCCGCCCGCCCGCAGCCAGCGCAGCGCTGCCGGGATGGCGAGCGATTGCCGCGTCCACCCGAGATCGATCACCACCAGGTCCACGCCGCCCGGCGTCGGCTCCGCGTGCAGTGCATTCGTCCGCTCCATGACCACGACGCGCGGGTCGTTGCGGAGTTTCCACGCCAGTTGGCCGTAGGCCGTGTCCACGGCGTACACGCGCGCAGCGCCCGCTTGCAGCAGGCAATCCGTGAACCCACCGGTCGAGGCGCCGAGGTCGGCGCACACGAGACCCGCAACGTCGAGGCCGAAGTGGTCCAGGGCGTGCCGCAGTTTCTCGCCGCCGCGCGAGACATACCTCGACGGGGCCTCAAACGCCCCGCCCCGATCTCGATGCCCTGATGCCCCGGTGACTTGATCCTTCTCCCCCACGTCACACCCCGACGGCGGTGCCGGCCGGGGCGACGTAGATGCCCGATTTCGGGGCGGAAACGATCGTCGGAACGCGGTGAGCCGTCGGAACGCCCACCACCGCGATGCCCAGTTCGTCGGCGCGCCGGATCATCTGGTCCTTGTCGAGCATGATGACGTCGCCCGCCGCGACCGCAAGGCACCGCCCCCCGGCCTCGTGCAGCAGTTCGATCGTCCGCACGCCGACCGTCGGCACGTCCGAGCGCCGGTCGTGCCCCGCCCGCGCGCCCTTGCACAGCGTCCATCCCTTTGCTCGGCACAGTTGCCCCGCACGCTCGATCATCCGGTCCGTACCCTCAACCGCCTCGACCGCGATCACGTCACGCTCACGCACCGCGATCGCCTGCCCAACGTCCAGCCTGAGCATCTGCATCAGCAGCGGCCACACGAAGTCGATGTCCGCCGCCTGCTCGGCCGTCGGTCTCCGCCGCGTCATCACGCCCGCCGTTGAGAGTTGATCCGGGATCGGAGCGGTCGAATCCATCAGCGAGACTCCCCAGTGTTCGAGTTCCTCCGCGATCGCGGTCAGCACCGCGCTCGACCTTCGGTCGTGCCGAAGGTGCCGGAACCACGCGACCGCCGTGCGCCAGTCGGGCACGTACCGGAGGATGCGGAGCGGGTCGTGCATCAGCCGCGCCTTGTCCACACGCCCGACCATGATCGCGTGATGCACGCCGATCTTGGCGAGCGTGCGTCCCCACGACCCGACGCGCAGCAGGCCGACCTCGCGGAAGGTCGCGCACAGCGGCGGCAGTGCGGCGTCGTACTGACGGGCCAGCCCCAGGCCATGGACCGGGTGCCCGGCCGCGCTCAGCCCCTGCGCCACCAAGATCGGCAGCCGCCCACCCCCCGCGATCAGGCCCACGGGCGTCGGCGGCGGGGGGGGATCAGGCAGGATGGTCAGGGAGGGGGGCATCGTGTCGTAAGGCCGGCCGGCCGATCGCAAGTCTAGCGGGTGAAGGGGCGTAGCGTCTCGGGCGGCTTCCACGCCGCTCAGCCCGTCTCCAGGCAACGGCCGATAGTTGTTTCGGCACATGGGGCCTGTCAGGACCAACTCGGCACAAACCGGAGCCGTCGGAAGGCCCTGGCTCGGTGTACGTTTTGAATGCGCAGGCGCTTATGTGCGGGTCTACCGAAATCCCAACGCGACCACCTACCTCGCGCAGTGCCCCGCGTGCGGCCGAAGCGTGCGGTTTCGCGTCGGCCCAGGGGGGACCACCGAGCGCTTCTTCACCGTGAACTGCGGGTCTCCCCGCTACACTCGGGGGCGATGAGCCTGCCGACCATTTCGATCCCAGAGGTGGGACGCCCCACCGGCCTTTGTGCCGCCACGGGACGCACCCTCCAGCCCGGCGAGCCATTCGTCGGCGTCCTTGCAGAGGACGTTACGACGGAGGCCGTCCAGCGCTTCGACTTCGGCGCGTCCGCCTGGACCGCCGGGGCAAGACCACCAGCGCCGTGGCGGGTCGTCGCGCACTGGCGTTCGATCGTGCGCATCTCGGATGCCCCACGCCGAATGCTGGCCGACGACGACGAGTTGCTCGACATTCTCGACCAGTCCGAGCGTGAGCAAGACCCGGCACAGACCGCGTTCCGATACCTGCTGGCCTTGATCCTGATCCGCCGTCGGCGTCTGCGGCTCGAAGGAAGCAGGAGCCTCGGCGACGGCCGAGCCGTCCTTCTCGTGCGCCGCAAGGACGATCGCCCGACGCCCAGCGGCGAGTACGCCGCCCCTCCGACCGAGATCACCGATCCGGGGATGGACCGCGAGGCGATGTCCGCCGGGATGCGCCTGCTCGACCGCATCATGGCCGGCAGCGAGAACCGCTAGATCGGAAACACGACGTGGCACAGCGGCACAGCGGCAGAGTGGCGGAGTGCGCGTCGTGGAGCGCCGCTGCCATGCTGCTCTGTCTCCTCTGCCTGCTCGGCGGCTGTGCCACCAACAGCGAAACCCAGCGCATCGAACGCGGGCCGGCGCCTCGCTATGCAGACGTCGCCGTGCGCTACAACCAGACCGCCGATCGCCTTGATCGGGTCTGGTCGCGGATCACGGTGTCCGTGCGCTCACCGACCGGCAAGGGCGGGCGCGAGACCGTCGAGCAGGCCGAGGGACACCTCCTCATCCGCAGGCCGAACGACCTCGCCCTGAGCGTGAACAAACTCGGCGAGACCTACTTCTACCTCGGCTCAAACGAGGGCTTCTACTGGTGGATCGACCTCACCGATCGAAGCCGCCGGTACGCGCTCGTCGGACTGCACGACCTGGCGACACCGGAGACCTCGCTCGAGTTCGGGGTTCCCGTGCACCCGCGCGAACTCGTCGAACTCTTCGCCATTACGCCTCTCCCAATGCCCGAGGCCCCGGGCGTGGGGCCCGCCGCCCCGCCGGGCTGGACGCGATGGTCAGACGATGGTCGCCTGCTCGGGGTCATCCTCCCCTCACGCTGGGGCACCCGTCGCATGTGGCTCGACCCGGACACCTACGAAGCCGCGATGGTCGAACTCCTCGGCGAAGACGGCGAGCCGATCGCCGTCTCGACGCTCTCACGCTACGACTACGTCCCCGTGCGCGGCGACGGCCGCGTCGGACCACGCATGGCCATGATGATCCGCGTCGACGTCCCCGACGCCGAGACAACGATCACACTCCGCCTCTTCGAGCCGGAGAACCGCGAGGTCAGCGACCGCGCATTCGACCTCGAACGCCTCCTCCGCGATTTCCGCGTCGCCGAGGTCTTCTCACTCGACGAACGCCCCGACACCAACGAGCAACCGAGCGAAGCAGACGGAGTGGCAGAGTGATCGGGCAGCACGCCGGCGGCCCCGTTCGTGGACCGTGCCGCGAACGAGTGCCGGTCGACTTCTTTTACTTCCTCACCCCGTCACTCCGTCACTTCGTCACGCTCTCGCTGCTCCTGCTCCTCGCAGCTCCAGCCCTCGCCCAGCACGGCTGGGCCGTCGCCACGCACCCGGGGACCGGCGGTCCCGCGCTCGTCCACCTGCCCCCACGCGACGACGCAGGGGGGGGCGACGGTTCCTACCGCATGGTGACGGAGCTGCACGCCGCACCGGAGCGCATCGCGGCGTGGGACAACCGGGCCTACATGGTCTTTCCCCCCGCCGCCGGCGTGCGCGTCCGCCTCGTCCGCTCCGTCTCCGCCGTTCGTTCGGGCCTCGGCGGGCTGTGGGCCTACGAGCCGCTCGGTCGGCTCGACCCGCACCACTCCCTGCCCGGCGAAGGGTCGCTCGCCGCCGTTGTCGGCACCCCCAGGGGACCGGTCGCGCTCATCGTCGGAGCCGACGGCGTGACGCTCCTGCGCCTCTCGCCCGCCGGCTGGGAGAGCATCGCCCCGCCCGACGACCTCCAACCACTCGGAGCAGGCTCGCGTCTCGGCATGGCGTGGAACAATCGAGGCCTCTGGATCGTCGCCCTGCGGCACGACACCGCCTCCCTCTGGCTCCTCGCACCGAACCCCGACGCCGAAACCGAGTGGCAGCGCCGCACGATCCACGATCCTCCCGCGGTCGCCCCCGGCTCGCGCGTCGAGTTCATCGGCTCCGGCCCGCACCTGGCGATGGTCGTCTGCTCGGGCGCTCGCGCCGAAGCCTTCGGCGTCGAGGAGGACGGACCCGTCGAGCTTGCAAGGGTCGTCCGCGAGGGGGGGGCCTGGACCGTTTCGCCCTCCGATGTCTCCGGACGCATCGCGCTTCTCTGGCGCGAGTCGGTCATCGAAAGCGACGATCGCGCACGTGCTCGCGCCACGGTCGAGATCGCCGAGGTCTCCATCGCCACCGGCGCGGTCCTCTATCGCGGCCCGATGCGCCCCTCGCGCCCGGTCAGTTCGGGCGACTTCCGCCTTCTCGCCGTCGTTCTCCTCGGCGTCATGGTCGTCGTCATCACACTCCTCATGCGCCCCACCGGCGAGCCGGGCGTCGTCACGCTCCCGCCCGGCGTCGCTCTCGCGTCGCGCTCCAAGCGCCTCGCGGCATCGCTCGCCGACCTGCTTCTCGCCGCGGCTGCGGCCTCCATCATCACAGGCGCGCCCGTCGCCGAACTCCTCAGCCCCTTCACCCTCCTCGGCATCACCGGCAGCCCCGCCGAGCCGCTCGCCGTCCTCGCCATCGCCATCGTCCACGGCGCTGCGGGCGAGTGGCTCGGCGGCCTGACCCTCGGCAAGTGGCTCGTCGGCATCCGCGTCGTCCGCGCCAATCCCGACCGGCTCCTCCGCCCGGCCCTCTGGCGTGCCGCACTCCGCAACGCCTTCAAGTGGGTGCTCGCACCCTGGGCCTTGGTCGGCCTGATGACCCCGAACGCCCGACACAGGGGGGATCTGCTCGCGGGTACCGTCGTCGTTGAACCGATCCAGCAGCCGCCCGCGGAGACTGACGACGAGAGCACAAAGTGATCCCTTTGTAGGTTGAGAACAGGTCAAGTTTGCGCGTTCCAAGGCCCGATACATGCGCGATCGGGCTATCCCGTCACGGGGCGGGGTCTCCCCGTGGGGCCGGGCTTTCCAGGCCCAGTCTCCGCGGGGCGGGGCCTTCCAGGCCCCGTCTCAGGGAAGACAGGCCGAAGGAGTCGGCCTGTGGCTCTCGTGCCGGAGGACCGGGTGGAGCAGGATCAAGTTACCCCCGAGCGTTCAGGAACCGAGCGGCTTCGTGACGCACTCCGAGGCTCGTGGCAGGTCTGGCTCCTTGTCGTCGCCCTGCTCCTGCTCGCCGGCGGGATCGTGACCGCGGTCCTCCGGGCACCCGGCCCGCAACTCGGCGGACCCTTGACCGATGCCGAGACCCTGATCGCCCACGAGCGGCACGCCGAAGCTGTTACCCTCCTGAACCGCGAGGTCTACCCCCACCTCGGCGATGAGCAGGTCAGTGCCGCCGCCCACGCGCGCTATCACCTCCTCATGGCTCGCGCCCTCCACGGGGCACAGAAGGCCCTCGGCGCGGACGTCGAGCAGAACAACCGCAACATCGCCGCGGCGTACCTCGAAGCCGAGCGCTACGGCGCGGCCCTCGAACCGGGCGACGTCTACGCCCTTGCCGAGACGTATCTGAGCCTCGACGCTCCGGACGAGGCCCTCCGCCGCGCCGAAGCGTTGTCCGAGCATCAGTCCGATCTTCGCCGGCGGGTGATCCGGCGCGTTGTCGAGCGATCGCTCGAACGCGACCCCCCGGACCACGATCGCGCGGTACAACTCGTGTCGCGGCTGCTCGCCGAGCCGGACCTCCCGATCGAGGACCAGTTGTGGTGTCTCGCGCGGCAGGCGGAAGTCCGCATCGCGCAGGGGAGCCTGGAGGAGGCCGTCACGCGGCTCGTCCAGGCGATCGTGCGCCTGCGGGTCCGCGTCGCCGACTCGCCCGAACTCGGCGAACTCTACTATCTCCTCGGCGTGGGGCATTTCCGCCTGGGCGAGCTCGACGAAGCCGTCAAGCAGTTCGAGCGGGCGTCGTCGATGCTCAGCGGGCTGGACCTGCGCCGTGGTCGCGCGGAACTGCTGACCGCCGAGGCCGAGGCCGCGCGCGGCGACACCGCCTCCGCAAGAGACCGCTACGCCACTCTCGCCGGAGAGTGGGAACTCACGCCGCTTCTCGCGCCGGCTCTGCTCGGACTCGCCGAGACGCGCTGCACGCTCGGCGAGGACGCCGCCGCCCTCGAAACCTACGAGCGGCTCGTCGAAGCCGTGCGCCGCGCGCCCGACGGCGATCCCGCCCGATCTCGCGTAACCCAGAGCCTCCTCGCCCGCTACGGCGAGCGCTACTTCGGCGGCGACACCGCCGGCGCGATGCGCTACGCCCACCTCGCCGAGTCGCTCTACACCATCGACGAAGCCACCGCGGACGTGCTGCTCGCCCTGGCCGAGGCGCACCGTCGAGCCGCAGACGAGATCGAAGCCGCCGCCGGCGCCAGCGCGGACTTGGCGACACGCCGCCAGGCCCAGCAGCACCTCCTCAAGGCCGGCGGCTACTACGCCGAGCACATGAACCGCGTCGTCCTCGCAGACAACGACGCCTACGCACGCTCCCTCTGGCTCGCCGCCGATTCCTTCGACCGCGGCGGCGACCGTGAGCGGGCGATCCTCCGATTCCGCGAGTACGCCTCCGGCTTCCCCGACGACCCGCGACAGGCAGAGGCCCGCTTCAGGCTCGCACGCTGCTTCCAGGCGATGGGAGAGATCGCCGCCGCCGCCGATGAGTTCCGCTCGCTCATCAATGACAAGAGGGAGGCCAAGGGCGTCGGCCCCTGGGCGGACGCCGCCTATGTCCCCCTCGCGCAATCCCTCCTCGGCGACGCCGACCCGGACAACGACGCAGAGGCCGAGGAACTCCTCGTCGCCGTTGTCCACGGCGAACTGGGCGACTCCGAGTCCGCGGCCTACCGCGACGCGCTCATCGAGCTCGGGTCATACCTCTACAACGCGCGACGATACCGGGACGCCGTCGAACGCCTGGAAGAAGCCGCCCGCCGATTCCCCGACGATCCCGCCACGAACGCCGTCCGTTACCGCCTCGCGGACTCCTACCGCCTGCTCGCCGGCGAGATCGCCGAGGAAACCGCCCGCGAGGCCATGCCCAGCGTCCGCGCCCGCGAACTCGCCCGCCTGCGCGAGGACTACCTCTTCCGCGCCCTCGCCCTTTTCGAGGAGGCCCGCGCGGGGCTGGAGGCCGTCGAGCCGGGCCGCCGCACGATCGTGGACGAGGTCCAACTCCGCAACGCCTACCTCTATCTCGGCGATTGCGCCATGGAACTCGGCGAGTTCGAGAGCGCGATCCGCCACTACACCGCCGCGCGCGACCGCTACCCCCGCGACCCCGCCTCGCTCGTCGCGCTCGTGCAGATCGTCAACGCCCACATGGCAAAGGGAGAAGTGGAACTCGCGCGCACCAGCAACGAGCGAGCTCGCCGATTCTTCGAAAGCCTCCCCGACGAGGCATGGGACGACCCCTACCTCCCCATGTCGCGACAGGACTGGGAACGCTGGCTGAACTCGACCATGGAACTGGACCGCATGGCGACCGATCGCCGGTCCTCCGTCGGGCCGTAGGAGCACGGCAGGAAGAAGGTCACGGATGACCCCACGCCAAACAGAATGGGACAGCGGCCTCGACGGCGAACGCCTCGCCTCGCGCGTCGTCGAAGCCCTCGACCGGCAGCTCGCTCTCTTCCGCAGACTCGACTCCCTCAGCCGCTCCCAGCGCGAGGCCGTCGGCGCCGGCGACACCGACCGCCTGCTCGGCGTCCTCGGCGAACGACAGGAAGTCATCGAGCAACTCGAACGACTCGGCGAGCAACTCCGCCCCATCCGCCGCGGTTGGGACTCCATGCTCGAACGCCTCCCCATGAACCGACGCGACGAGGTCCGCGAGCGGCTCAACGCCCTCGCCGAACTCGCCGCCGCAATCGCCGCGCGCGACGACGCCGACCGGCAGGTCCTGGAGGAACGCCGAACGGCGATCGCGGGCGAAGTCACCACGCTCAGGCGAGCGCGCGGAGCGGCCGAGGCGTACGCAACGCCGGAACCCGCTGCCGCACCACGATTCCAGGACGTGGAGGGTTGAGCGTGACGACGGCGATCCAGGCCGAGCCAGGAGCCGCGGGGGGGGGGCGGAAGTCCGTGCCCGGAAACGCCCCGCCCCAGGCGCACGCCGCCGCGCCCCAGGCAGCGGGATCACTCGCGCCCGCAGACCTCGCCGAACTGCTCGCCGCGTTCAACGAGGTCACCGCGAAACTCCAGTCGTCGCACGATCGACTCCGCGACGAGGTGGCGAGGCTCAACCGCGAACTCAGCGAGGCCAACGGCGCGCTCGAACGGTCCCGCCGTCTCGCGGCGCTGGGCGAGATGGCCGCGGGCATCGCCCACGAGATACGCAATCCCCTCGGCGCGATCGGCCTCTACGCCCGATCGCTCGAGGAGGACCTCGCCGATCGCCCCGAGCAGCGCTGCGTCGCGGGGCGCATCTCCCGCGCGGTCCGCGGCCTGAACGCCGTCGTCCACGACGTCCTCGCCTTCGCCGGCGAGGTCCGACCCCGCTTCACCGACGCCGACGCGACCGACCTCCTCGCCCGCGCGCTCGAAGAATGCATCCCCCACGCCACGGGCGTGAGCATCCGGCGCGACGACCTCGCGAGCGCGCCCCCCGCTGTCCGTTGCGACCCCGAACTCATGCACCGTGCCCTCGTGAACGTCATCCGCAACGCCTGCGAAGCCATGGCGGATTCCGCCGCAGATCCGCGCGTCCTCGCCCTCGGCGTGCGACCCGCCCGCCTGCGCCCCGAGGGACGCGCCGACGCCGTCGCCCTCGTCGTCCGCGACACCGGCCCCGGAGTCGGTCCGGGCGTCGTCGAGCGCATGTTCAACCCCTTCTTCACCACCAGGCCCACCGGCACCGGCCTCGGGCTGGCGATCGTTCATCGAATCATCGACGCGCACGGCGGACGCGTCTCCGTGCGAAACAACGACCCTCCCCCCGGCGCCACCGTGGAACTCGTGGTGCCGGGTACGGCTTGCGAGGGATCAGCGAATCAAGCCAATCAGGAGCAGCGACAATGAGCACCATCCTCGTGGTTGACGACAAGGAAATGATGCGCGACAGCGTGGCTTCCACGCTCACGAGGGCCGGCTTCACTGTCGTCTGCGCCGCAGGCGGCCAAGAAGCCCTCGACCTCGTCGCCCGTCGCCGACCGGACGCCGTCCTCACCGACCTCCGCATGCCCGGCCTCTCAGGCCTCGAACTCCTCGAAGGCATCAGGAGCATCGACGACGACCTGCCCGTTGTCGTGATGACCGCCTTCGGCACCGTCGAGACCGCCGTACAGGCCATGAAACTCGGCGCGTTCGACTACGTCACCAAGCCCTTCGAGGGCGACGAACTCCTCATCGTCATCAAGCGCGCCGTCGCGCACGCCCGCGTCGTCCGCGAGAACGCCGTCCTCCGCGTCGGGGCGGCCTCAGCCCGCCAGGCAGACACCGTCGGCACGCCGCGCGGCCTCGCACGCCTCATCGGCTCCTCACACGCCATGCGCCGCGTCCGCCAGCAGGTCGAGGCTGTCGCGGGCTCCCAGGGCACCGTCCTCATCACCGGCGAGTCCGGTTCCGGCAAGGAAGTCGTCGCCAGAGCCATCCACGAACTCAGCGGACGCGCCGCCGGACCCTTCCTCGCCGTCAACTGCGCCGCGCTCAGCGAGTCACTCCTCGAAAGCGAACTCTTCGGCCACGAACGCGGCGCATTCACAGGCGCGGACAAACTCCGCAAGGGCAGGTTCGAACTCGCCGACGCCGGCACACTCCTCCTCGACGAAGTCTCCGAGGTCAGCCCCCAGGTCCAGGCCAAACTTCTCCGCGTCCTCCAGGAACGGGCCTTCGAGCGCGTCGGCTCCAGCGTCACCATCGGCGTCGACGTCCGCCTCGTCGCCACCAGCAACCGCGACCTCCCCCAGTCCGTCGCCGAAGGCGCCTTCCGGCAGGACCTCTTCTTCAGGCTGAACGTCCTCCCCATCCGCGTCCCCCCCCTGCGCGAGCGCCTCGAAGACGTCCCCGAACTCGCCTCGCACTTCTCCGCAGCCTTCGGCCGCCGAGAGTGCGGCAGGCCCATGCGCTTCGACGACGACGCCCTCGCCCTCCTCGCCCACTACGAGTGGCCCGGCAACGTGCGCGAACTCATGAACGTCTGCGAACGCGCCGTTGTCCTCCTCGCTGCTCGCGAACGAATGGGCGAGGAAATCGGAGGCAACATCGGCGCCGCTCTCGTCGAGCCGTGGCTCGGAAGCGCCATCCCCGCATCCGTCCCCCGCGGCGTGCCCATCTTTGAGCCAAAGCCCGCCCACGCCAACGGCCACCACGCCGTCACCACAGAAGAGCGAACCCTCGAGGAGATCGAGCGAGAGGTCATCGTCGGCACCCTCCGCCGATTCAACGGACACCGCCAGAAGACCGCACGCACTCTCGGCATCGGCGTCCGAACCCTTGGCCTCAAACTCAAGAAGTGGAAGGAAATGCAACTCGTCGAGGCAAGCCTGTGAGGGACACAGTCGAAGTCGCAGTGCCGAGGCGGCGTAGTGGTCCGCCGATTGCTGGGGGCGCGACAGCGTGATCGCACAACTCACCAACGCGGGAGCCTTGCCCAGCCTGGAGATGACCATGCGCTTCGCCGCGCAGCGGCAGCGCATCATCGCGCACAACATCGCCAACCTCGACACGCCGGACTTCGTCCAGAAAGACGCCTCTGTCGATGCCTTCCGTACCGCTCTCGACCGTGCCATCGCCCGGCGACGCCAGCGAACCGGGGGGATGCACGGGGAACTCGCCTGGAGCGAAACCAGAGAACTCAAGCACGCCCCGGGCCGCGGCCTCGTGGTCGTCCCGCACACTCCCAGCGGCGGCGTCCTCGCCCACGACCGCAACAACCGCGACCTCGAACGCACCATGCAGAACCTCGCCGAGACCACCGCCGCCTTCCGCGTCGCGGCAGACCTCTACCGGGCACACAGGGACGTCATCCACTCCGCAATTGCGGAACGGGTCTAGTTGAACAGTCGTGACCGGGGCAGGCAACGCCACGCCCGGGCCGAACGCTTCCGAAGCGACCACAGAAAGCACGCCACATGTGGGGCAGTCTCGACATCTCGACCAGCGGCATGATCGCCCAGCGAACCCGGCTGGACGTCATCGCCGCCAATCTCGCCAACCGCGACACCCTCGTCAATGCCAAGGGCGAATACGACCCCTTCCGCAAGCGCATCGTCCATTTCGCGGCGGGCGACCCGAACGCCGCCACACCCGCGGGCCGAAGGCTCGGCGTCCACGTCGCCTCCATCGAGATCGACGAGAACGCCCTGCGCAAAAAGCACGACCCCGACAGCCCCTTCGCCGATGCCGACGGCTATGTTGACGTGCCGGACATCGACAGCGTGACCGAGCAGGTCAACGCCATGGCAGCCGCCCGGGCCTACGAGGCAAACGTCGTCGCCGCAGAAGCAATCAAGAGCACAATGGCACAGGCGTTGCGGCTGCTCGCCTGAACACGGAGGGAACCGTCGCCATGACCGACCCACTGGGGCTGATCGGATCGTCGGGCGTGCAGCCGGTTCGCCCCGTCACTCCTGCCGGGCCGGGCAGCCCGCACGACCCGAACGCGCCGTCCTTCAAGGATGCCCTCATCAAGAGCCTCCGGGAAGTCGACCAACTCCAGCAGGACGCCACCAAGGCCGTCGAGGACTTCCAGACCGGCCGTCGAGACGATCTCGAGGGCGTCATCCTGGCCACGCAGAAGGCCGAGACCGCCTTCAAGATGCTCCTCTCCGTCCGCAACAAGGTCATGGCCGCCTACGAGGAGATCAAGCAGATGCGGGCGTGACGACCGCGCTCGTTGAGGGGCGACGCGGGTTCCGGCGCTCGGCTGAATCCGGCCGGGGGCGCACGGACTGCGCTCCGCGGCGCAATTTCACGCGACGGCACGGCTCGGGCCGAACCTAGGGGCCTGCGGGCGCCTGTCTCCGTCCGGCGTTCGCGTGGGTGCGCGAGGATCGCGCGAATCTCGACCCGGCGAGGAGGCCCCTCGGATGGAGCCGTTGCGGAGAGTCATCGAGCGCGTGCGCGAGCACCTCGGCAAGCTGACCGTCAGTCAGCGGCTGCTCATCGGCTCCCTCGCCGTCATCGCCGCCATGTCGCTCTTCCTCGTCGCCCAGTACGCGGGTTCGGGCGGCATGGTCGAACTCCTCGGCTCAGCCTCACCCGCCGACCAGCAGCAGGCCGCCCGCGTCCTCCAGGCCGCGGGCGTCTCCGCCGAGATGCGCGACGGCCGCCTCATGGTGCCGCCCGGCCAGCGCCCCGGTGCGCTCGCCGCCCTCGCGCAGGAGGGGGCGCTCCCCGCCGACACCACGATCCTCTTCCGCAACATGCTCGAAAAGCAGGGCCTGCACCTCTCACGCCAGCAGAACGAGCAGCTCTACCTCATCGCCCTCCAGAACGAACTCGCCAGGGTCATCCGAGGCTTCAGTGCGGTCCGCGACGCGACCGTCCTCCTCGACGTCCCCGAACCGACCGGCTTCGGCCGCAGCGTCCGCCAGCCCACCGCCTCCGCCACCGTCTTCACCCGCACCGGCCAGCCCCTCGACCAGGGAACCGTGGACGCTATCGCCGAACTGATCGCAGGTGCGAGGTCGGGGCTGGATGTCACGCGCGTGCGCGTCATCGACGGCTCGGTCGGCCGTCAGCGACGCCCCACCGACAAGAACGACGTCCTTCCCACGACCTACCTCGAGCACGCCGCCCGCGTCGAGGACCAGGTGCGCACCAAGATCGACGAACTCCTCGCGCACGTCCCGGGCAGGACCATCGCGGTCACCGCCCAGGTGGACGTCACCCGTGTCAACTCGCAGACCGTGAAGTACCTCGAATCCGAGCGGGGCACAGTGACCGCGCCAGTCCGAGAACGGAGTTCATCCATCGAACAGGGCGGGGCGACGCGCGGCGCGGAACCGGGCGTACGCTCCAATACCCGTGCAGACATCTCCCGCAGCGGCGCCGCATCCTCGACCTCCACCCAGACCGACGACGAGACCGAGTTCGAGACTCGCTTCGGCACCCAGACCACCAACCTCTCCGACCCGCGCGGCATGCCCACCCGGCTCGCCGCATCGATCAACATCCCCCGCAGTTACGTCGCCGCTCTCGTGAAGCGGGGCCGCGCGCCCGACGCCGCCGACGAACCCACAGACGAGGAGATCACCGCACGCTTCGCCCAGGAACGCGACGCCATCGTGCGCAGCGTCGAGCCGCACGTCACCGCTGCCTCGCCCGACGGCGTGACCCCCGGCGAGGTCGTGGTCACCATGATCCCCATCGACTTCGCCATCCCGGAAACCCAGACCGCCGGATTTCTCGGCGGGCTGGCGACGGGAGGCGGAGGCGGCATGAGCGTCGCGCCGCTCGTCGAAAAGGGGTTGCTCGTCGCGCTCGCCGTCGCGGCACTCGGTTTCATGCTCATGCTCGTGCGACGCTCAGGCAAGCCCGCCCCGATGCCCAACGCCGAGGAACTCGCCGGCATCCCCCCCAAGCTCGTCACCGACACCGAGATCATCGGCGAAGCCGACGAGAGCGACACCGCCATGACCGGCATCGAACTCAACGACGACGCCGTACGAACGAAGAAGGTGCTCGAAAAGGTCGAGGAGATGCTCGCCAACGACCCGGCGACGGCCGCCAACCTCCTCCAACGCTGGATCCACGTGGAGACCTGACGAGCGATGCCGCGCAAGCCGCACGACAAACTCCCGAGTTCGCCCCACGAACTCGAAGGCCTCACCAAGGCGGCCGTGCTCCTCCTCGCCGTCGGCCCCGAGAAGGCCGGCGTCGTCCTCGCGAAGATGCCGCCCGAAGCCGTCGAGGAGGTCATGCGCGAACTCGCCAGCCTCGGCCGCGCACCGCCCGAACTCATCGCCGGCGTCGTTGAGGAGTTCTATGGCCTCACGATCGCCAGCCAGTACGCCCGCGAAGGCAACGTCGATTACGCACGCGCCGTCCTCTCCAAGTCCCTCGACCCCAAGGACGCGGATCGGATGGTGCAGCAGATACAGACGCAGGTCCAGAAGACTCCCTTCTCCTTCCTCCAGCGCGCCGAGAGCGAGAACCTTCTCACCTTCATCCAGGACGAGCACCCGCAGACCATCGCGCTCATCCTCTGCCACCTCCCGCACCACAAGGCCGCCGAAATCCTCGCCGGCCTCCCCCTCCAGAAGCAGCTCGAAGTCGTCAAACGCATCGCCAACATGGAGCAGACCAACCCGGAAGTCATCAAGGAAGTCGAGCGCGGCCTCGAAAGCCGACTGGCCAACATGCTCATGCAGTCGATGGAGAAGGCCGGCGGCGTCGACACCGTCGCCGAGGTGCTCAACCTCGCCGACCGCGCGACCGAGAAGTCCATCATGGAGGGCCTCGAAGCCGAGGACCCCGACCTCGTCGAGCAGATTCGCCGCCTCATGTTCGTCTTCGAGGACATCCTCCTCGTCAACGACAAGGGCATCCAGGCCGTCCTCAAGGAAGTGGACAACGACGAACTCGCCCTCGCCCTCAAGACCGCAAGCCCGGAACTCCAGGAAAAAATCTTCACCAACATGTCGCAACGCGCCGCCGCCCTCATCAAGGAGGACATGGAGTTCATGGGGCCCGTGCGCGTCAGCGACGTCGAGGCCGCCCAGCAGCGCATCGTCGACGTGGTCCGACGGCTCGAAGAGGCCGGCGAGGTGCTCATCCAGGGCCGCGGCGGCGAGGCGGAGATGGTCGTGTGACGAACGGTGGACAAGGAACTATCGACCGCGGATATGGGTCCGGCGACGCGGAAGACCCAAACAGGACGCCGTGCGCACGAATGCACGATCGCGCACGCTGCAAACCCCTTCATCCCTTGATCCCTCGGCACCTCGACCACTCCCCGACACGACACGGAGAACACTCGCCATGGCACTGATCCGCGGCAACGATGCGGGGCAGATGGCGGCACGGGCAGCCGCCATGGACCTCGGTGACCTCGCACGCCGCGCGAGCCTCATCCGCGACGCAGCGATCGACGAGGCCGAACGCATCATCGCCGACGCACGGGCGAAGATCGACGCCGACGCCGCGCAGATCCGCGCTCGCGCCGCCGAAGAAGGGCGCGCCGAGGGGCTTGCACGCGGCCTCGCCCAGGGACGCGAGCAGGGAAGGAGCGAAGCGTTCGACGAAGCAAGGCAGCGGCTCGCAGCCCTCGAAACCGCCTGGACCGACGCTCTCCAAGCCTTTGAATCACGCCGAGAATCGATGCTCGTCGAAGCCAAAAGCGACGTGCTCGAACTCGCCATCGAGATCGGCCGTCGCGTCGCCAAGCGTGTCGCCCGCACCGACCCCGCCGTCGCCGCCGAGCAGGTCCGCGAGGCGCTCGCCCTCGTCACACGACCCACTCGCCTCCGCGTCGCCGCGCACCCCGACGACCTCCCGGGCCTCCGCGACGCCATGCCCGCGCTCCTGGAGCGCCTCGGCGGCGCAGCACACGCCGAACTCCGTCCCGATCCATCCCTCGGCCGCGGCTCGTGCGTCCTCGAAACCGACCGCGGCGGCGTCATCGACGCCTCGATCGACACCCAACTCGAACGCATCGCCGCCGCCCTGACAGGACAGTCCGGCGCCCAGGCCGCCCGGGAGCGCGCCGCGTGACCCTCCTCGAAGCCCAGATCGATCAGGTCCGGCGAGAGCCGGCACTCAGGGTCTCCGGCCGCGTTGCCTCCCTGCGCGGCCTCACCCTCCTCGTCGATGACCTCCCCATGCCCGTCGGCTCTCTTGTCTCCGTCCATACCGACGGCACCATCCTTCCCGGCGAGGTCGTCGGCTTCACCCGCGAGCAATCCATCATCATGCTGCTCACCGGATGCTCAGGCGTTCGGCCCGGCGACCGCGTCGTCGGAGAGCAGGTCGCCCAGACCATCGCCGTCAGCCGGCACATGCTCGGCCGCATCGTGGACGGCCTCGGTCGCCCCATCGACGGCAAGGGGCCGGTCGCCGATCTCGCGCCCCAGCCACTCGACCCAGACCCCCTCGCACCCATGCGACGACGACCGATCCGCGAAGCCATCTACACCGGCGTCCGCGTCGTGGACCTCATGGCCACACTCGGGCGAGGCCAGCGCATCGGCATCTTCGCCGGTCCCGGCGTCGGCAAGAGCACCCTCCTCGGGCAGGTCGCTCGCTTCACCTCCGCCGACGTCAGCGTCATCGCCCTCATCGGCGAGCGAGGACGCGAGGTCCGCGACTTCGTCGAGAACGCACTCGGGCAGGACGGCCTGGCCCGAGCCGTCGTCGTTGTCGCCACCGGCGACGAGTCGCCCGTCATGCGCGTCCGCGCCGCAAAGGCCGCATGTGCCGCCGCCGAGTTCTTCCGCGACCGCGGGCGCGACGTCATGCTCATGATGGACTCGGTGACGCGCTTCGCCCACGCCTGCCGTCAGGTCGGCCTCTCCGCCGGCGAGCCGCCCGCCACGCGCGGCTACACGCCCAGCGTCTTCGCCGCGCTCGCACGCCTCCTCGAACGCGCCGGCGCGGTCGAGTCTTCTTCCAGGTCCCGCGGCGGATCCATCACCGGCCTCTACGCCGTCCTCGTCGAAGGCGACGACATGACCGAGCCGGTCTCCGACGCCGCTCGCGGCATCCTCGACGGCCACGTCATCCTCTCCCGACGCCTCGCCCAGCGAGGACACTACCCAGCCGTCGACGTGCTCGACTCCGTCAGCCGCGTCGCCGACGAGGTCTGCGACGGCGTGCTCGTCGCCGCACGCCGGCAGGCGCTCCGCCTCGTCGCCCGATACCGCGAAGTCGAGGAACTCGTGCAGATCGGCGCGTACGCCGCGGGCTCCGACCCGGAAGCGGACGTCGCCATCGCACGACGAAAGGAAATCGACGAACTGCTCTGCCAGTCGTCGTCCGAGTCCGAACCCTTCGAAATGGCAAGGGAGCGACTGGTCGGCCTCATGGTGCGGGCGGGTGAAGACCTCCGAAGGGCCATCCCCCCGGGGCGAAACCCGGCCGCGACGCACGCCGCCGCCGCGATGGCGAGGTAACCCGTGGCAAAGTTCGTCTTCAAACTGCAACCCGTGCTCCACCTGCGCCAACGCGAGGAACGCGAGCGCCAGCGCGCCGTGGCGGTCCTCGAACGTGAGCGGCTGCGCCTCGAATCGCTCATCCGCGAGTGCCGGCGCGCCTCGCGCACCGAGCGCGGCGTTCTGCGCGACGCGCTCGCCGAAGGGGGGCGCGTCGATCTCTGGCCCGTGCGGTTGCAGGCCGCAGCCGCCGGCGAGTTGGCCGCCCGCGCCTCCCGGGCCGCCATCGAACTCGCAGGATTGATGAAGCGCATCGAAAAGGACCGCGCCCTCCTCATCGAGGCCGCCAAGCGCCGGAGAGCGATGGAACTGCTGAGGGAGCGTCGCTACGAGGAGTGGAGGCGCGGCGAAGCGAAAGCCGAGTTCCTGCTCGTGGACGAGATCGGCACACGCACAGCCCGGGCCCCCGACTCCGCTGTGGAGACTGAACCATGAGAACGGCGTGGACAATCCTCTCGGTCATGGCCGTGGCCCACCTCATCGCTCTCCTCGGCGTCGCCGCATGGCTCTGGAGCACAGGACGCGCCGACGCGGCAACCGTCGAGCGCGTCCGTCAGGTCCTGCGCGAACCCCCGGAAGAGCGCGACGCCCGACGAGCCGAACGGGCCCAAGCCGTCGCCGAAACCTCGCCGCCGATCCCCGCCTCATCCGCCGACGCGATCGCCCTTCGGCTCCACGACGACGAGGCCCAGCGCCAGCGCCTCGAACGCATGCGCAACGAGGCCCGCACCGTCGCTGCCATGGTCGCGCGCGAGATGCGGACACTCGAACAGCGACGCGTGGAACTCGACGCCGAGCGCGAGGCCTTCGAGTCCATGCGCGACCGCATCGTCGCCCTTGAAGGCGACGAGCAGTTCCGCAAGGCGCTCTCCGTCCTCGCCGGCCTCAAGCCCGCCGACGCCAAGGCGGCGCTCATGGAACTGATCGGCGGCGAAGCCGGCGCCGCCACCCCCATCAACGGCTGGGGCGACGGAAAAAGCCAGGCCGTCGCCTACCTCGACGCCATGCCCTCCCGCACTCGCTCGAAGGTCATGGCCGAGTTCGTCGCCGACGACCCCGCCCTGGCAGCCGATTTGCTCGAACGGCTCCGGACGCACGGCATCGTTGCGCAGGCGTCCGGAGGCGCCGGGCCTTGAACATCGCCGCACAACTCCCTGAAACGCCCCGCCGCGCAGCGCATGCGACTGCGGATGAATCGCACAGGAATCCGGCGACGGACGCCGGGTTCGATGCATTGTTGAGCGCGCTCGCGCAGGGTTTGCCGGTGACCGTGCGAGCAGCCGCGGACTTTGCGCTCCAGGCCGCCGACGGTGCGCTCCCCGAACCCGGCGGTCTGGCGAAGGAACTCGCGGCCCGACAGGCCGCTCGCCCTCGTTCCGATCCCGTCGCCGAGCCGAACGCCACGAAGCCCATCGTCGAGGCGGCCCGGAACGAACTCCGCTCGGCGGGCGATCGACCCGGCTTCAGGGATTCCTTGCTCAACGCCACCACGGATCGCGCCGCGATCTCGGCGCCGAACGAACGTGCCGCACACGGCTCGGACGCGAGATCGAACACGGACAACGGGAATGAGCGAGCTCAGTCCGATCAGCATGCGTCGGCGCAGCAGCCGGCAGCCGGCGACAAGACAGGCACTGCTCAACAATCTCCGGTCTACGGCGAGGCGAGAGCGCCTGTGCATGGGACGGCTCCTCCCCAGGCCCCGGCGAACGGAACACCTGCTCGCGTTCCGCCGCACACCACCGGACCATCGGCAGCCTCGAGCGCCTCACCGGGTGCGGGCACAAGCGGCGGCGAAACCGGCTCGCTCCGATCCCTCATCGCGATCAACACAAGCCTCGACCGCGCCGCCGCTCGCGCCGCGACGACGACACCACGATCCGCTCAGGCTCATCCAACGCCACAGGACGCATCTGCGGAGGCCTTCCGGGCGCAGCTCACGCGCGGCCTCGCAGCCGCCCTCCGACGCGGCGACGGCCAGGTCGTCCTCCGACTGCATCCCGAGTCCCTCGGCATGGTCCGCGTCACGATGGGCGTGCGCGCAGGCGCCGTCACGGCGCTCCTGGAGCCGACGACACGCGCGGCACGCGAGTTGCTCGAACGTGGTCTGTCGTCGCTTCGGGCCGCGCTGGAGGCGCGGGGTTTGCACGTCGATCGGCTCGTTGTGCAGCCGAACGCGCAGCACCTGCCCGACGGGAAGGCAGAGCCTTCCAGCGGCGACGGAGGCGAGAGCGATCGCGCCGGCGGAGACGGCGCGGCAGGGACCGGCCCGGAGGGGCACGGTCGAAGCGACCCGCGGGATGCGGGCGCGGAGGTCGGCGCGGGAGCCGCGCCGGCAACCAACGGTGACGCCAGGGATGGCGCGGGGTCGGACGGGCCGTCATGGATCGACGGTTCCGCCGAGATCGTCGTCACGGCGGACGGAGCCGCCGTTCCCATCAGGCTCGACGTGGTCGCGTGACGGATCGCGCGTCGCCGGGCGCAACAACGCGGAGCCTCGCCGATGTCCACCAGCATCGCGGGGGCGGGCGCGATCCGTACGTCCCCGACAGGGGGGGCCGGGCTGACCGCGCTCTCGCCCGAGCAGTTCTTCAAGGTCATCTTCACCGAACTCGCCAACCAGGACCCCCTCCAACCCAACGACACCACCGCGCTCCTCCAGCAACTCTCCACCATCCGCTCGATCCAGTCCGACATGGACCTCTCCGATCGGATGGGACAACTCGTGACGCAGAACGAGTTCGTCAGCGGCGCCTCGCTCATCGGCCGCCACGTCAGCGGACTCTCCGAGAGCGGCTCCCGGGTCCAGGGCATCGTGCGATCCGCCTCACGCACGGACTCCGGCGTCGTGCTCAAACTCGACAACGGCGAGCGCGTCCCCGTCAAGCGGCTCGACGAGGTGCTCGCCGAATCCCACGAGGAGGCCGCGGCGTGAACGCCGCCGGGGCCGAGATGCTGCGCGCGCTCGGTGCGAGGGCGCCGTCCCCGGCCGATGCCCTCGCCGCGCCCGCTCAGGCCGGCGGCGAGTTCGCCGCGATCCTTGCCAAGGCACGAGCAGGAGACGTGCACACCGGCCTGGAGGTCACGGTCGCCCGGGGCGCGGGCGTCCAACTCTCGCCCTCGCAACTCGAGCGCCTCGCCATCGCCGCCGACCGCGCACACGCCGAGGGGGCGAGCCGCGCGCTCGTCCTCATCGACGGCATGGCGCTCGAACTCGACGTCCTCGCCCGCACCATCACCGGAACCGTGGACCTCGAGACCGAGGGCGTCCTCACCGGCATCGACGCGGTCGTGCGAGTCGGCGCCGCCGGCGCTCCCAGAGTCGAGTCCTTCGTGCCACGCCCGGGCGTCGCGCCCTCGCTCGCCCGTGCGCTGGAAGAGAGCCGGAACAACGCCTGATCGCCCCGGAGTTCAGCAATGTCTTCGACCATCGCCCTGTTCACCGGCCTCTCGGGTCTCAACGCCAACGCGCGACAGATCGAGGTCGTCGGCAACAACATCGCCAACGTCAACACCAACGGCTACAAGGCAACACGCCTCCTCTTCAGCGACATGATCAAGCAGAACATCCGCACCGGCGCGCCACCCTCCGAGGAATCAGGCGGCGTCAACCCGACGCAGATCGGACTCGGCGTCTCCGTCGGCGGCACCCTCCGGGACTTCAAGCAAGGCTCCATCTCAGCCACCGGAGACGCACGGGACATGGCCGTCGAGGGCGAGGGATTCTTCATCGTCGAACGCGGCGGCGAACGCTTCTACACACGCTCCGGCGCCTTCCGACAGGACGAGAACAACGACCTCGTCACCATCGACGGCGACGTCCTCCTCGGCTACGGCGTCGATGACCGCTTCAACGTCCAGCAGGGCGGACTCACTCGCCTCAATATCCCCATCGGAACACGCAGCATCGCCGAAGCCTCCTCCAACGTCCGCTTCGGCGGGAACCTCAACGCCGCGGGGCAACTCCCCACCGGCGGCGCCATCATCGAACTCCTCTCCTCCAGCTCCGGCGGGTTCTCCCTCATCCCCGGCGCGACCGTCCCCCCCCCGCAGGGCAGTCTCCTTGAACTCACCAGCCTCCTCACCGAAATCGAAAACCCCGCTCAGCCCGGCTCCGGCACCCCCCTCTTCGCCGACGGACAGCGGCTGCAACTCAACGGCGCGCGAAAGGGCGGCGCCGCCCTCCCAGTCCGCGACCTCGCCATCACACCCGCTACCACCGTCCAGAACCTCCTCGACTTCCTCAACGCAGGACTCGGACTGCGCACCGAACTCACAAACCCCGACGGCCTCCCCGCCGGCGCGATGCTCGACCCCGCCAACGGCGTCATCGTCCTCTCAGGCAACACCGGCGCAGCAAACGACCTCGAAATGCCCACCTCCGGACTCCGACTCCTCAACCCCGACGGCACGCTCGCCGCACTCCCGTTCACACCCTCGAAACTCGCCGAAGCCACCGGCGAGAGCCAGCGCACCAGCTTCATCGTCTACGACTCCCTCGGCTCCGAGATCGACGCCTCGCTCACCATGGTCCTCGAAGCCAAGACTGACATCGGAACCACCTGGCGCTACTACGTCGAGTCACCCGCCGACACCGACGGCGACGTCCGCCTCACCACGGGCACCGTCTCCTTCGACTCCTTCGGCGCGATCGTCAATCCCACGCCCGTGCAGGTCCGACTCGACCGCAACAACACCGGCGCGGTGACGCCACTCACCTTCGACATCCACTTCTCGCAGGGCGAGGAGTCCGTCACCGCCCTCGCAGGCAACCAGTCCCAGATCGCCTCCACCTACCGCGACGGCCGAGCGCCCGGCGCGCTCACCGACTTCAGCGTCGATCGCGAGGGCACCATCTACGGCTCCTTCAGCAACGGCCTCATCCGCCCGCTCGGCCGTGTCGTCCTCGCCTCCTTCAGCAACGCCGCGGGACTCGTCGACGTCGGCTCAAACCTCTTCCGCCCGGGCGCCAACAGCGGCGAGCCGGTCCTCACCACGCCCACCACCTTCGGCGCAGGCTCCATCGTCGGCGGCGCGCTCGAACTCTCCAACGTCGATCTCGGACAGGAGTTCATCAAACTCATCCTTTCCTCCACCGGATACGCCGCGGCCTCACGGGTCATCCGCACCGCCGATGAACTCGTCCAGCAACTCCTCGTCATGGGCCGATAAGCCGAAGTCCCTCACCCCACCCCACATCCCCGCCGCGCCTTGAGCGACCCCCCCGATCGTCCGATTACTCCCAGGGAGGGCCGCCGTGATCTCGCTGACGCGCCTCAACGGCAAACGCTTCGTGCTCAACGCCGAACTGATCCGCACGGTCGAAGAGACACCGGACACCCTCATCACCCTCGTCAGCGGAGAGCACGTCGTCGTCAAGGAGACCCTCCGCGAGGTCGTGGACAGGGTCGTCGAGTACGGCCGCATCCTCCGAAGACTCCTCCCCCCGGATTGAGCGACACCACAGACCCGAACCGGCACGAATCGGGTTCAAGGTGCGCGTTCGGGTTCCCGATGAGAGTGTGGGCAGGCCGCGCGCTCGCGCGGCGGGGAGACCGCTCGCGTGGACCTCGGCACTGTCATCGGCCTGGCGCTGGCGGGGGCGGCGATCGCAGCCGGGATCGTCCTCGGCGGCGGCGACATCCCCTCGCTCATCAACATGCCCTCCATCATGGTCGTCTTCGGCGGAACCCTCGGCGCCGCCATCATCTCCTTCCCCCTCGCACGAATCCTCAAACTCCACTCCGTCATCCTCAAGAGCGTCTTCTCAAAGTCCGCGGATCCCGTCGAGACCATCGCCGACCTCGTCAAGTACGCCGAGGTCGCACGACGCGAAGGCATCCTCTCACTCGAAAACCTCATCGAAGAGATGAAGGACCCCTTCATCGTCCGAGGCGTCAAGATGGCCGTCGACGGCACCGACCCCGAACTCATCCGCACCATCATGGACACCGAGCTCGAAGCCCTCATGGAACGGCACGCCCAGGGCAAGCAGATGCTCGACACCATCGGACGCTACGCGCCCGCCTTCGGCATGATCGGCACCCTCATGGGACTCATCTTCATGCTCAAGAACATGGACGACCCCTCCAAGATCGGACCCGGCATGGCCGTCGCACTCATCACCACGCTCTACGGCGCGATGATCGCAAACATCGTCACAGGACCGCTCGGCGACAAACTCGCCGCACGAGATGCCGAGGAAGTCCTCGTCAAGACCATCATCGTTGCGGGCGTCATGTCCATCCAGTCCGGCGACAACCCCCGCGTCGTCGAGAGCAAACTCCTCACCTACCTGCCCCCCGGACGCCGTGGTGCGTTCGAGGAAGCCAAGCAGAAGGCCGCCTGATCGGGAGCCTCCCATGGCACGCCGCAGGAAGCCGCCCTCGAACCCGCCCATCCCCGAATGGGTGCTCACCTACGGCGACATGATGTCGCTCCTCCTCTGCTTCTTCATCCTCCTCGCCGCCTTCAGCGAACTCAAGAAACCCGAGGAATATCAGCGCGTCATCGACGCCATCAAGCAGGCCCTCGGCTCCAGCGGCGCGCGCCGAACCTTCACCATCAGCGACTCTCTCGACATCACCACCCTCAAGCCGCTCGTCACGCATCCAGACACCAACGAGCCGGTCGAGTCCAACGCACAGCCCACCGACCCCAACATCGAGGGACGCCAGGAGAAGGTCGCCCGCATCCACGAAGGACAGCAGTTCGTCGTCGGCGGCCCGCTCTCCTTCGCGCCGGGATCGTGGGAACTCACACCCGAAGCCAAGGACTTCATCCGCGAGAAAATCGCCCCCATGGTCCGAGGCCAGAACTACAAGGTCGCCGTCCGCGGACACGCCTGGGGACTCGACGACCGAGCACCGGGCGTCGATCCCATGGAACTCTCCTGGCGACGAGCCAAGGCCGTCGTGGACTTCATGGTCCAGGAATGTGGAGTGAAGGAACTGATTCTGATGCCTGTAGCGGTCGGAACGGCAGAACCGATGGCGCTCAGCCGACACGCGCTGGAGGCATCACCAGAGAACCGCCGAGTGGAGGTGTACCGCACGGAGGTCGCGGTCGACGAACTGCACCCTGACCCGGCCGGGACAGGCCGGACGCGGTAGGCGATGGAGCGCGCACGATGGCCGAGCAGGAAGCCGCGGCGGAAGCCCCGGAGCAGAAGAAAAAGCCCCAGCTCAAACTCATCCTGATCGTCTCCGCGATCATGGTGGTCGAGGCCGTCGCCGTTTTCGGATTCCTCGCCTTCACGGGCAGCGGCACCGCACGATCCAGCGCGATGGAGCTCGAAGGCCTCGAAGAGGCCGGTCGCGAGGCCGCCGTCGAACTCCTCCTCATCGAGGAGAAGTTCCAGAACATGTCCACCAACCGCGCCTGGGTCTGGGACGCCGCCATCTACCTCAAGGTCCGCGAGAAGAACCGCCCCGCCGTTCAGAAGATCATGGACACACGCAAGGCCGAGATCGCCGCAGGCGTCTCCCTTATCTTCCGCAAGGCCCAGCACAACCAACTCCGCGAGCCGGGCCAGGAAACCCTCACACGCCAACTCACCGCCTACGTCAACGAGGTCTTCGGCACACAGCAGGACGGCACACCCCGCGTCGAGCGCGTCCTCATTCCCAAGTGCAAGGGCTTCCCGGCAGACTGACCGCTCAAACAGGTCTCCCGATCACAAGCCGTACAGACACGCACCCCATGCCGCTGTCGTGCGAGGATTGCTGCGCGATCGGCAAAAGTGGCGTGCCATGCCGTCCTCTGACCGATGACCGACCCGCCCGGCGGTCGCCGGGCCGGTCGCGTTGGAGCGCGGCCGCTGGTGGCCGTCCCAAACCGGCAGGATGCCGGCGCCTCGCGCCAAGGAGCGGGGCAGGAGCCGCGACCCATGACCGACGAACAAGCGAGCCAGGCTCCCGACGAGCAATCGGCCACCGCGCCGCCTGGGGATCCAGCGCCGATGCCCGACGGCGGCGACTCACCCGAGGCCATGCGCCTCCCGTCGTTCGACTCCGTCCGCGCCGACACGCCCCAGAACGGCATCGACCTCCTCGCGGACGTCAACCTCAACGTCAAGATCGAACTCGGCCGCACCCGCATGCTCGTCGAGGACGTCCTCCGCCTCGGCGAAGGCGCGGTCGTCGAGCTCGACAAGCTCGCCGGCGACCCCGTCGACGTCTACGTCAACGACCGCCCTGTCGCACGCGGCGAGGTGCTCGTGCTGAACGACAACTTCTGCGTTCGCATCAACGAGATCATCGACCCCTCTGCCGACGGCCAGGCCAAGGCCGGCTGACCGGTCCCCGGGCGGTGGAGCCGCCCGAGTGCAAGCCAGGATGGCGACATGCCCCGCGTTCGAGCGACATGCACGGTTGCGTTGGCGGTCTGCACCGCGGCCTTCGCCAATGCGCAGGACTTCGGCCCGCCCGCCCCGGCCGCCACGATCTTCGAAGCGCTCGAGAACGACACCGCACGGGAGCAGGATCCGCCCAAAGCCACCGAACGCCTCACCCTCGGACCCGCGACGCGCGCAATCGCCGCCGATTCACGCGAATCAACCTCGCTCGGCGATGGCGAACCGCGCGCAGACACCGGTTGGACGCGCACCATCGTCGCCCTCGTCGGAGTCCTGGGCGTCATCCTCGCAGCAGGAGTCGGCCTCCGCCGCTTCGCTCGCTCAGGCCCCACGCTCGCCGTCGCGCTCGGGCCGGGAGGGCCGTCGCCTTCCGGCGTCATCGAGGTCCTGGGCCGATACCCCGTCGGTCGCGGCCAGAGCCTCGTGCTCCTGAAAGTTGACCGACGTGTGCTGCTCCTCTCGCAGTCGCACTCCGGACGCGGCAGCGGGGGGGGCTTCCGGACGCTCTGCGCCTTCGACGACCCCGAGGACGTGGCCTCGCTCCTCGTCAGGACCCGCGACGCCGCCGACGAATCGATGAGCGCACGCTTCACCTCGATGCTCCGCCGCTTCGACGCAACCCACGTCGAGAACGACGCGGCAGTCTCCTGGCCCACGCCCCGCGAGCGTGCCGATCAGGGCGCGATCGACGCCCTGCGCCGCCGCGTCGCCGAACTCCGCAGCGCTGGCCTGGGGGACGCGCAATGAACGCCGTCCTCCGCCTTGCCCTCGTCGCTCTGCTCTCTCTCGCGGCGTGCGGGCCTGCGCTCGCTCAAAGCGAGTTCGGACCGCCGGTTCCTTCCTCCCCGGCCGACCCTTCCGCCGCCTTCAACCCCATCGCCCTCCTCGACTCCGCAGCCGGCGCGCTCCCCGCCGGCCCCGACGAGCACGTCCGAGGCATCTCCAGCGCGATGAGCGTCCTCCTGCTCCTCACCGTTCTCGCTCTCGCGCCGTCGATCATGCTCATGGCGACCTGCTTCATGCGCATCATCGTGGTGCTCGCGTTGCTCCGGCAGGCCCTGGGCACCGCGAACGTCCCCCCCCCGCAGGTCATCACCGCCCTCGCCCTCTTCATGACCATGACCGTCATGGCCCCCACCGTCCAGCGCGTCTGGGACGACGCCGTCGTCCCCTACCAGCGCGGCGAGGTCGCCGACTACGAAGACCTCTGGGCACGCGCCCGCCAGCCCTTCCGCGACTTCATGTTCGAGCAGATCGCCGCCACCGGCAACTGGTCCAGCCTCTACGTCGTCCTCGAACACCGCGGCGTCGACGTCTCCGACCCTTCCAAACTCACACGCGCCGACGTTGACACCGCCTCCCTCGTCTCCGGCTACATGCTCAGCGAACTCAAAACCGCATTCCTCATGGGCTTCAAGGTCTACCTCCCCTTCCTCGTCATCGACATGGTCATCGCAAGTCTGCTCATCTCCATGAGCATGATGATGCTCCCGCCAGTCCTCATCAGCCTGCCCTTCAAGCTCCTCCTCTTCGTCCTCGTCGACGGCTGGACGCTCGTCGTCGGCGGGCTGCTCGCCAGTTTCGCGCCCGTCTCCGGCTTCGAGCACGCGGCCGCCGCCGTCTGGCCCGCCGCGACCGAGATCGCTTCCCACGGGTGCCGGGCTTTGGCGTGCCTCGGGTACGCCGCGGAGGTCGCATGAACTACGACGAATCGTCCGTCCTGCTCGTCCGCGAAACGCTCCTCATCGTCCTCAAGATCGCCGCGCCCATCCTCCTCGCTGGCGTCGCCATCGGCCTCATCATCAGTGTCCTCCAGTCCGTCACCAGCATCCAGGACCAGACGCTCACCTTCGTCCCCAAGATCGCCGTCATGCTCATTGTCGCCGCCCTGCTCATCCCCTGGATCGCCGTCAACCTCGTCGAGTACGCCAGTGTGCTCCTCTCGCTCCGCTGAACCCATGGAGACGACGCCGCATGAGCCTCACCGACGGCCTGCTGGCGCACCTCGTCCCCTTCGCGCTCGTCACCGCGCGACTCGGCGGTCTCTTCATGTTCGCCCCGCTCCTCAGCGGACCCGCCGTCCCCGTCAAGGTGCGCGCGATGCTCGCCGTCATGGCCTCGCTCGCCGTCTACCCCGGCCTGATCGCCGACGGCCTCACGCACGCCGTTCCTCTCTCGCTCTTCAGCGTTGCCCCTGTCCTCGCCGCCGAAGCCATGATCGGCGCGGCGATCGGACTCCTCGCCTCCATCCCTCTCGTCGCCGTCCAGACCGGCGGCCACGTCATGGGATACCAGATGGGGCTTGGCATCGCCTCTGTCTACAACCCCGAAATGGACACCCAGAGCGACGCCCTCGGCGAACTCGTCTTCTACCTCGCCGTCGCCGCCTTCCTCTCCATCGGCGGCATCGAACTGCTCTTCACCGCCCTTGTCGGCTCCTTCGACTCGCTCCCACCAGGTGCGGCCGCCGTCCAGCCCGGTGCCCTCGACCTGGCGACCGCCCTCGCAGCGTCCGGATTCGAACTCGCCCTCCGTGTTGCCGCACCCGTTACCGGCATCATCATGCTCCTCATGCTCGCCATGGGCTTCATCATGAAGACCATGCCGCAGATCAACGTCCTCAGTGTCGGCTTCGCGATCAAGATCATCGTCGGCCTCATCGTGCTGAGCCTCGCACTCCGTCTTCTCGACACCGTGATCCGCGACGAACTGAGCGATGGATTGGGCACGGTCGTGAGATGGGCTTTCGGACAGCAGTAGCCGCAAACAGCCACCCCTGAAACGCAGCGCAACGGATCACCCGCATGGCCGAAGACCTGGGCGAAAAGACCGAGCAACCAACCCAGCACCGCCTCATGGACGCCAGGCGGCGAGGCCGCGTCGCCAAGAGCACCGACCTCTCCGCCGCCGTCGATCTCCTCGGCGCGATCATCGTTCTCATCGCCGTCGGCGGCCTGCTGCTCCGCGGCATGTCCACCCTCGTCCGCCGCCTCCTCGAAGGCGAGACCCTCGGTCACGCCCTCACCCTCGAGTCCATGACCGACGGCGCAAAGTGGGCAGCCTGGCAGGGCGTCCTGGTCATCGTTCCCGTCCTGCTCCTCATGTTCGTTGTCGCCGCCGTCGGACAGGTCATGCAGGTCGGCTTGCTCTTCTCCCCCGAGCCGCTCCGCCCGAAACTCGAACGTCTGAACCCCATCGCCGGCCTCAAGCGCATGTTCAGCAAGCGCAACCTCGTGAAGACCGTCGTTAACTCCGGCAAGCTCGTCCTCGTCGTCGCCATCTCCTGGATCGTCATCGTCCGCTGGATGCCGCGCCTCGTCGGCCTGGCCGCCCTCGAACCCGTGCCGGGCATGCTCCTGCTCGCACGCGCCGCCGCCGAACTCGCGCTCTGGCTCGTCTTCCTCCTCCTCGTGCTCGGCGTCATCGACTTCATGTACCAGAAGTGGCAGCACTCGCAGGACCTCCGCATGACCAAGCAGGAAGTCAAGGACGAGCGCCGCAGCATGGAGGGCGACCCGCAGATGAAGGGCCGCCGCATGCGCCTCATGCGCCAGATCGCCATGCAGCGCATCCAGGCCGCCGTACCCGACGCCGACGTCGTCGTCACCAACCCCACGCACTTCGCCGTCGCCCTCAAGTACGACGCCGAGTCCATGGGCGCGCCGCGGCTCATCGCCAAGGGCGCGGACTACATGGCCGTCCGCATCCGCCACGTCGCCGCCGCCAATCGCGTCCCCATCGTCGAGCGCCCGCCCCTGGCGCGGGCCATCTACTACGGCGTCGAGGTCGGTCGCGAAATCCCGCCCCACCTCTACGAGGCCGTCGCCGAAATCCTCGCCTACGTCTACCGCCTCGAAGGCCGCGCCTCGCACCACGCGACCAAACGAGGCGCCCCCCGCGGCCGCCGTCGCACCGCGAGAGCAGGACGCTGATCGAACGCTGAACCATGGCCCCGACCAACCCGCCACAACACGGCGCATCCAACGGCAGCGGCCTGCCGGCGTGGCTCCTCGCGCTCGCGAAGCACCGCGGCCTCATCGTCCCCATCGCCTTCGTCATGCTGATGGTGGTCATCCTCGTCCCGCTCCCGCCACCCGCCCTGGACCTCCTCATCTCGCTCAACATCTCTCTCTCTGTCATCGTCCTCCTCACCACAATCTCGATGGGACGACCCCTCGAGTTCAGCGTCTTCCCTTCGCTCCTCCTCGCCACCACCATGTTCCGTCTCGTCCTGAACATCGCCTCCACGCGCCTCATACTCACCGCCGACGCCGGAAGCCCCGAGGAAGCAATCGGTGTCGCCGGACAGGTCATCAGCGCGTTCGGCGAGTTCGTCGCGGGCGACTCCCTCTTCGTCGGCGTCGTCATCTTCCTCATCCTCATCATCGTCCAGTTCGTCGTCGTCACCAAGGGCGCGACCCGCATCAGCGAGGTCGCCGCACGATTCACGCTCGACGCCATGCCGGGCAAGCAGATGGCGATCGACTCCGACCTCAACGCCGGGCTCATCAACGAGGCGGAGGCTCGCCGACGCCGAGAAGACATCTCCCGCGAGGCCGACTTCTTCGGCGCCATGGACGGCGCCAGCAAGTTCGTCCGCGGCGACGCCATCGCAGGCATCATCATCACCGCCGTCAACATCATCGGCGGCTTCGCGGTCGGCACCATCGAACGCGGCTGGCCCGCGGGGCAGTCCGCCGAGGTCTTCACCAAGCTCACCATCGGCGACGGACTCACCAGCCAGATACCCTCCTTCGTCGTCTCCATCGCCGCCGCGCTCATCGTCACACGCTCCGGCTCCAAGCAGCAACTCGGCGACGAACTGACGGGACAACTCACCAGTCAGCCGCGCGGACTCGCCATCACCGCCGCATTCCTCGCGCTCCTCGCCTTCAGCCCGCTTCCCACGCTGCCGCTGCTGGCGACCGCCGCCGGACTCGGCGCCCTCGCATGGGCCATGACGCGATCCTCGCGCGCCGAAACGGCCAGAGAGCAGTCCGAGCGCGCCTCGGCCCCGCCAGAGCCGCCACCCATCGAGACGCTCCTCAAGGTCGACGTCCTCGAACTCGAAGTCGGCTACGCCCTCGTCTCGCTCGTGGACACCCAGCAGGGCGGCGACCTCCTCGACCGCATCCAGGCCATCCGCCGACAGATGGCCGCCGAAGCCGGCTTCGTCATGCCGCCCGTCCGCATCCGCGACAACATGCAACTCGAACCCACCGAGTACCGCATCAAGGTCCGCGGCGCGGAGACGGCACGCGGCAACGTCCGGCCCGGACGCCTCCTCGCCATGGACTCGGGCCTCGCCTCCGCCCCCATCGACGGCGAGCCGACGAAGGAACCCGCCTTCGGCCTCGACGCCTGGTGGATCGACCCCGCCATGCGCGCACGCGCCGAATCCATGAACTACACCGTCGTCGATCCCACAAGCGTCGTCGCGACGCACCTCACCGAGGTCGTCCGCGCAAACGCCGCCGACCTCCTCACACGCGAAGAGGTCAACAACCTCCTCGAAGGCCTGCGCCAACGCACCCCCAAACTCGTCGAAGAAACCGTCCCCGGCGTCGTCAAGACCGCAGACCTCCAGAAAGTCCTCCAGAACCTCCTCCGCGAACGCGTCCCCATCCGCGATGTCGAAACCATCCTCGAAACGCTCGGCGACTGGGCGCCGAAGACCCAGGACCCCGATGTCCTCACCGAGTACGTACGCAACGCCCTCCGCCGCACCATCTGCGAGCAGGTCGCCGCCCCAGGCACAGATGGCAAACGCACCATCGTCTGCGTCACCCTCGACCCCTCGCTCGAAGACCAGGTCGCCGCCTACATCGACCGCGGCCCGGCAGGCACCAGCGTCACCATGCCCGCCCGTGTCGCAGGCGCCATCGCGGGACAAATCGTCCGTGCCCTGGAAAAGGTCACCGCGGCAGGTCGCCTCCCCGTTGTCGTCGCCTCGCCGCAGGTGCGCGCCGTCGTCCGGCAGATCGTCGAACCGCACCTCCCCTCCGTCGTCGTCCTGGGGTACAACGAGGTCGCCTCGCCCTTCGAAGTCGAATCTCTCTCCCTCGTCACTCCCCCAAAGCAGCACGAACCCGCCGTCACCGCGGCATGAACAGGAGCCACTGGCGAAACCGAGCGACACCGTGTAGATTGCCCGAGTCTTCGACAAGCCAAGGATGGCGATGATGACACTCAAGACCTATCGCGGCAGTACCATGGCGGCAGCCCTCGCCGAGGTCAAGCGAGACCTCGGCTCCGATGCCGTCATCCTCCACACACGCTCCTTCAAGGCCGGCGGAGTCCTCGGCGTCGGCACCAGGCCGATCGTCGAGATCACCGCTTCCGCCGACGCGGAACCGCGCCCGGTTCGCCCCAAACAGCAGCAGCCCCGTCCTTCCGTGCGCGCAGCACCCAACCCGGAGCCGAAGCCCGAACCGCCCTCCGTTGCCCGTGCGGCCTCGGTCAAGGACGAGTTCGTCCCCGTCCGCGACTGGGCAGGCGCAGGCGTGAAAGCACGAGCCGCGATCGAACCCATGCCCACGCCCCGCGCCGAGCCGCGCCTTCCCACCACCAAGACCACCATCGCGCCCGCCAACGAGACCGCCCGCCTCGCAATCGAAGACGAACTCGCCTCGATCAAACGGCTCCTCGGCCACGTCCTCTACGCCACCGGCCGCGGCGCCTCCGCCCACTCGACCGCCGCAATGCCCGACGCCCTTGCCGATCTTTACCTCCGGCTCACCGATGAGCAGGTCGCCTCCGAACTCGCCGACCGGCTCATCGCGGCCGTCCGCGAGCGCCTTCCCGCCGCCTCGCTCCACGACCAGGACCGCGTCCGCGCCGCCCTCGCCGACGAGATCGCCGCCGTCGTGCCCGTCGCCCCCCCGATACCAGGGCGAGCAAACGCCGCTGGCTGCCGCGCCATCGCCCTCGTCGGCCCAACAGGCGTCGGCAAGACCACCACGATCGCCAAACTCGCCGCCGCCGCCAAACTCCGCCACGGTCTCCGCGCCGCGCTCATCACCAGCGATACCTATCGCATCGCCGCCGTTGAGCAACTCCGCACCTACGCCGAGATCGTCGGCCTGCCCATGCGCGTCGCCCTCACACCCCGCGAAATGCAGTCCGCCCGCGAAGCCCTCCGCGATCACGACGTTGTCTTCATCGACACCGCCGGCCGCTCCCCGCGCGACGAAGGTCGCTTGCGCGAACTCGCCGAGTTCGTCCGCGCCGCCACGCCGGACGAGACGCACCTCGTGCTCTCGGCCGCCGCCTCCGAGCCTGTCATGATGCGCGCAGCCGAACGCTTCGGCTCCCTCCGCCCCGACCGCATCATCCTCACCAAAGTGGACGAGGCCGAGCTGTTCGGCCCCGCCTTCAACGCAGTCGCTCGTCTCGCCCTCCCCCTCAGTTACCTCACCACCGGCCAGGAAGTCCCCGACGATGTCGAAGCCGCCCAGGGCGCGACACTCGCCCGACTCGTCCTCGAAGGCCGCGGCGCAACCGCTCTCGCGGGGGCCGTCGCGTGACGACCATGCTCGCCACTCCCGCCCTCGCTCGCCCAGCCGACCAGGCCTCCCGCCTCCGTGACATCGTCGAGGCCCTCGTCCGCGAACGCGATGCCCCCCTCCGTGCGCACGCCGCGCCAGCCCTCCGCCCCGGCATCCCCATCATCGCCATCGGCTCCGGAAAGGGAGGCGTCGGCAAGACCAATCTCGCCGTCAACCTCTGCATCGCACTCGCCAGATCCGGACGCCGCGCCACGCTCCTCGACGCCGACCTCGGCATGGCAAACGCCGACGTCCTCTGCGGCCTCAGCCCGCACCGCCGACTCGACGCCCTCCTCGTCGCCCACGATGCGCCCGCTCACCTCTCCATGCGCGACGTCGCCGTGGACGCGCCGGGAGGGTTCCTCCTCGTTCCCGGCGCGGTCGGCGTCGCCCGCGTCGCCGATCTCGACGCACGCCGCCGCACCGCGCTCGTCGCCGGACTCGCCGAACTCGAATCTGTCAGCGACCTCGTCGTCATCGACACCGGCGCGGGCATCGGCCGCGACGTCACCACCTTCATGCTCGCCGCCTCGCTCGCCATCGTCGTCGCCACACCAGAACCGACTTCGATCGCCGATGCCTACGGGCTTATCAAGTGCCTCCACCTCCTCACACGCGAGCGTGGCTCCACGCTCCCTCGCCTCGGACTGGTCGTGAATCAGGCACGCTCCGAGCCGGAAGCGAGCGCGGTTCATGCGCGTTTGTCGTCGTGTGCGGGGAGATTCCTTGGGGTCGACGTGCCATTCTTCGGCTGGATCGCGCAGGATTCGCGCGTCTCTGCCTCCGTCCGCAATCGACTTCCCCATTCCATCCGATGGCCTCGCGCACGCGCGAGCCGGGATGTTCGGCGTTTGTCAACTTCGATCATCGCCTCCCTTGGGGCCGCGCCTCCCTCTCACCGCAACGGGTAGTGGCGATCCTCAAGGGGGGGGTTGTGCGTGTCGTGCCGGTCGCGCCGCGCACGCCGATTGCGACGGCCGATCCGCGAATCTTTGCGCCCGTCCGAACTGATCGCTTGCCTTCGCGCGGACGATAAAGCACCTACCGGGGTGGCTGCGCGCTCGCGAGGTCGCGTCCGGTATTCGCCCTGCTCGTTGCATGAACGCACGCCCGATCAGCGCCGTCGCTCCTTGTTGCTCGCTCGCGGGCTTCGCCGTGGCGATCGTCGCCGGAGCGTCGGCCGGCGGTGATGCGGCCTCCGTCGTCGGACGCGCGATCGCCGCCATGCTCGTCATGTACCTGGTCGGCGCCGCGCTCGCGGCCGTCGCGGCGCGCGTCGTCGCCGAGCACGCCGACACCTACCAACGAACGAACGACAACGCGAACGGCGCGGGGCGTGTGTCGCCCCGCGCGGAGGCCGAGAGAGCATGATTCCCACAGCGCGGAGAACGCGGCTTGACAGCCCGTCAAAGTCTGTATACTCCCCGCCTGTCGGGTCATGGATCGACCACGACACGCCGTTCGGCACGAACGCCGGCCGGCAAGCCGAGGGTCAAGGAGAGGACCGATGGCCGCTGCACACGCATCGCTCGCTGGAAGTCGCATCGCCGCTCGCAGGAGCGCACGCCACGCCGAAGCCTCGAACGCGCCGTCACCGTACGACGCGATGAAGGGCGAGGAACTCTGGCGCGAGTACCAGGCCACACGCTCCGATTCCCTCCGCAACTACCTCATGGAGAAGTATCTCCCCCTCGTGCGCTACAACGCCGAGCGAATCTACACCCGACTCCCCGACGAAGTCGACCTCGAAGACCTCATGTCCGCCGGACTCTTCGGCCTCATGGACGCCATCGACGCCTTCGACCTCGAACGAAAGGTCAAGTTCGAGACCTACTGCGCCCCGCGAATCCGCGGCGCCATCCTCGACGAACTCCGAAACATGGACTGGGTGCCCCGACTCGTACGCCATCGCACCGGCAAGATCGAGCAGGCTCGACAGCAGCTCGAAATGCGCACCGGCCGCCCAGCCTCCGACGAGGACGTCGCCGCATTCCTCGGACTCGACGCCGAGGAGTTCGAGAAGTACCAGCGCGATGGCAGCGCGGTCGGCACCTTCAGCCTCAACCGAAAGGCATTCACCACCGACGGCACCCGCGACGTCCGCGAGATCGACGTCATCCGCGACGACACGCAGGTCAACCCCTTCCGAGAGATCCAGCGACGCGACCTCAAGGACATCGTCACCAAGGGCCTCTCGCGGGCGGAGCAACTCATCGTCACGCTCTACTACTACGAAGGACTCACCATGAAGGAGATCGGCGCAACTCTCGACCTCTCCGAGTCCCGCGTCAGCCAGATGCACTCCTCCATCCTCGCCCGGCTCAAGGCCCAGATGCAGAACCGCATGAGGGAACTCGAACCCGAGGAGGAGTAGGGGGCGCATCCTCGCCTTCCCGCACCCCCGCGCCTTCGATTCAGCATGACGGCACCCGGGGCGAGGCAACACGACACCACCGCTCGCGAACTCGCTTGCGTCGCCATCGGGTCGAACCTCGGCGACCGCCTCGACGCCCTCGAGCGCGCCGTCCGGGCGATGGCGTCGCTCCCGGGCACCCGCCTCATCGCCCGCTCCTCCATCCACGAAACCGATCCCGTCGGGCCTGTCCCGCAGGGCCCCTTCCTCAACGCCGCCGTCGTCATCGAAACTTCGCTTGTCCCCCTCGACCTCCTCGACGCACTCCTCTCCATCGAACGCTCCATGGGCCGTGATCGCGCCACCTCCGTCCGCTGGGGGCCGCGCGTGGTCGACCTCGACCTCCTCCTCTACGGCTCGCGCGTCGAGGCCGGGCCGCGGCTCACACTCCCGCACCCGCGCCTCCACGAACGCCCCTTCGTCCTCGAACCCCTCGCCGAGATCGCTCCGAACGCCGTCGTGCCGGGCATCGGCCGGCGCATCCTCGACCTGCGCGATGCCCTCCGCGGGACGGTGGCGCGATGAGTCTCCTCGCCTTTATCCTCGGCTGGTTCGTCGATCTGGCCGCCGCGCTCTCCCCCGCCGCTTCCTCCGGACCGATCGGCGCGCTCGCCTACGCTCACGCGCTGCTCGTGCATCGCTCCGCGCCGATCGCCGATCGCGCAACCGTCACGCTCACTCTCCCGGACGGCGCGACCCGCACCGAGCCGATCACCACTCGCGTTTGTGCCGCCAACGGGGGCATGGTCTCCCTCCAGACCCAGTCGCTCGTTGTCTGGTTCGAGTCCGGAGTCGGCGCGGCCGCACATCCCGGCGATCCGACCACCGCCGTCGCGTGGTCCGCTCCCGATCGCGTGGACTCCGCCGCCGTCGCGGCACGCCTGCCCGCACTCCCCCTGCCACAGATCGCCCTCGCGCTCGACGACCTCGCCTCCCCCCTCGCCCTGACCGCCTACACCCCGCGGATCGATTGGCAGGGCGCTGTCATCGCACGCAAGCACGGTGAACGCACCGTCAGGCTCGTCGGCCGAACCCCAACAGGCCGCGCCTCGATCGAACTCGCTCGCGGTCGGGTACGGGCATTCTCCGCCGACCTGCCCACCGCCGACGGCATCGCAACACTCGACGTCACCTTCGAGCCTCTCAAACCCGGCACGCCGACAACATGGCGCATCGACACGCGAGGTCGAAGGCTCATCGCCTCCCTCTCAGGACTCTCCGCCCTCGAACGGCCGCTCCGCGTGGGGGATCGCATCCCCGTTGTCTCCATGTATGCCGGCGCGGCGGAGGTACGACCCGCTTTCGATGCGCCGTACACCGCCCTCGTGTTCGTCCGCGATCCCTCGGACCCGGCATGGTGGGCGGATGGCCGCGAGGCCGCGATCGTCGCCGCGCGAACCGGCGTCGATGGCGTCGTCGAGTTCCGACGCGAGTTGACGCGGCGTTCGATCCGCTCACCTCGTGTCGGCGGCGTCTCAGCCGTGCCGCGCGTGGACACCATCGTCGTCGTGCTGCTCGAAGCGGGCGCCGCCTCCGTCGAACGCTTCGCCTCGTTCCACGACCGCTGGCAGGGCGCCGGCCTCCAGCCCGCGGAGCAGGTCGTCTGGTCCCCGGCGCAACGACTCACCATGGATCGAATCGCGCCCTCCGCGCCGGCTGCCGTCGTCCTGCTCGGACGCGAGCGCTCCATCGTCTCCGTCGTGGAACTCCCCGCGTCCACCGATGACCTCGCACGTTCGCTGATCGACGCGCTCGGACGGAACACCGATCGCTAGCGACGGTACCCAACCCGGTCCGCGGCACGCCCGCCCCGCTTCACGCCGCCGCGCGCGTCGTCGCGACCGAACGGGACGCCGCCTCGTGCTGCGCGACCAGCCGGTCGAACACCGAAAAATCCAGCGTCAGGAAGAGCGGCGCCAACTCGGGGTCGAACTGCGTCCCCGCGCACCGACGGATCTCCTCGAACACCCGCTCGCGCGGCATCGCCGGCCGGTACGAACGGTTCGAACTCATCGCGTCGAACGTGTCCGCCAGCGCCATGATCCGCGCCACCAGCGGGATCGACTCCCCCTTCAGACCGTGCGGGTACCCCCGCCCGTCCCACCGCTCGTGGTGCGAAAGCACACCAGGCAGAACGTCCTCCAACTGCGGGATGCCCTTCAGAATGTCGTACCCGATGACAGGGTGCTGGCGGATCAACGCGAACTCCGCGTCCGTCAGCCTGCCCTCCTTGCACAGCACCGCCTCGGGAACACCGATCTTGCCCACGTCGTGCACCAGACCGGTGATGCGCACCCGCTCCGCGCGGTGCTGGTCGAACCCGACCAGCCGCGACAACTCCGTCGCCAGGTGCGCCACACGCTCCGAATGGCCGCAGGTGTACCGGTCCTTCGCGTCGATCGCCGCCGTCATCGCCTGCAGCGAGCCGAGGAACAGCGCGTTCTGCTCGTGCCACAGCGAAACGTTCTCGAAGAACGTGCCCAGGAACGCCGACGCCGTCGCGATCAACTGCGTGTCGTAGCTGCTCACCTGCGGGTCGTCACCACCCTTGTCGCCCGTCAGCAGCACCGCAGCGCGGCGCGATCCGCCCGTGATCGGCTGCACCACCACCTGCGCCCCGCACGGCAGCGGACGCCCGGCGATCGAACTCGCGATGTGCGCATCAGCGTCAGGCGGCAGCGTCCCCGCGAAAGCATCGATCATCTCGCGGAACGCCCGGGCGTCGCACCCCGGCTCGCCCGCGATGAACACCGAATCCGCGATCGAGTCCGGCAGGCGCGCACCGCGAAGCGTCCGAACCGCCGCCCAGCCGAACTCCGTCGTCTGCTGCAGTTGCTCCACCGCAAGCCGGATGAACCGCTCCGGCTCCTGCAGGTCTCGCATCGAGTTCCCCAGCGCGTACAGCAACTCGATGTGCTCATACGCATCCGTCAGGTGCCGCGTGAAACCACCGATCGTCCGCTCGCTCTCGTGCTGACGGTTCAGGTCGTTCAGCATCCAGTCCAGCACGGGCGCCGTCCGGTCGATCTCCGCCGCCGTGAAGGTCGCCAGCCGCCCGACCGCGCTCCGTGCAGCCGCCCTGTCCGCCTGCGACGCGGCGCACACCGCATCGAACTCCGGCGCCTGCAGCGCCTCCGGCGTCAGAAACATGAACGCCGTGTAGCCGCGCCGCCGACCACGGATCGTCTCCAAGCAAGGAACGATGTGGCAACCGGAGAACAGTTCCAGCCGATCCGGCGTCTCCTGCGCGTTCCACCGCCGAACCGCATCGGCAAGCATCCGGCACATCACGCTGCTCCGCAGCCACACGCCCGCAAGCCCGGGCTGGTTCGTGTCGTCGATCACCACGCCCGACGTATCGAGCCGCCACACCGGCAGCCCCAACGCGCGGCACCGCTCACGCAGCGTTGTCTGCGGAGCATCGTTAGGTTCGGCTGGAAGCGCGTAGTTCATGCCACCTTCCGAAGACGCGACGGGTCCGACTCGCTCGCCGGACCAAGAACCTCCTCGACGCGCCGAAGAATGTCGCGCGCGCTGAACGGCTTGCTCAGCACCGCGCGGATGTTCGTCGCACGCAGCTCGCCCTCGTCCAGCACGTACCCCCGCGCAGTCAGCATCAGCACGGGCGTCTCGCTCGTGCGCTCGTCCGAACGCAACCGCGTCGCCAGCTCGATCCCGCTCATGTACGGCATCTGGAGGTCCGTGATCACCAGGTTCGGCCGGTGCTGCAACGCAAGCGTCAGCGCCTCCTCCCCGTCCCGGGCAACGACGGTCGCATACCCCGCCGCTCTCAGTTTCATACCGACCACGTGCGTGATGTGGGCCTCATCGTCAGCCAGCAGGATGGTCTGCGGTGTCATCGTCGTGTGTCCTCGGACGCCTCACGGGCGACGCGATGCAGCGCGGCCTGCACCCGCCGGTTCGTCGGGGGCAGCATCGACCCCGCCACGCCCGTTCTTGAGCCTCCCCTCCCCCTCACCAGCACGCCGACGCGCGGTTCGCACGATTGCCCGATTCTCGGACCGCGCCCCCGACGGGTGGTACCATCGAGGGATGCCCAACGCCCTCGAACACGCCGCGGGAAACCCCACGACCGACGACGCCCCACTCCCGGACCAGCCGTTCACCGCGCCGCTCGAAGCCGTCCTCGTCAGCGCGGATCGGCCCGTGCCGGCGCGCCGAATCGCCGAAATCCTCGGGCTGCTCCCCGAAGGCGCGGACCCGCGCCAGGCGTCACGCGCCGAGAACACCATCCGCGCCGGTGTCGACGCTCTCAACGCGGAGTACGCCCGCAGCGACCGTGCCTTCAGGGTTGAAGCCCTCGCCGGCGGATATCGACTCATGACGCTCCCCCAGCACGCCGGCGTTGTCTCACGCTACCACGGCGCGCGCGCGTCCTCACGCCTCAGCCGCGCAGCGCTCGAAACCCTCGCCGTCATCGCCTACCGGCAGCCTGTCACACGCGCCGAGGTCGAGGCCATCCGCGGCGTCGCCTGCGGCGAAGTCCTCCGAACCCTCCTCGAACGCCGGCTCATCGCCATCACCGGAAGGGCAGAGGAGTTGGGCCGCCCCATGCTCTACGGCACCAGCAAGCAGTTCCTCGACGCCTTCGGACTCGCCTCGATCAAGGACCTCCCAACCGTCGCCGAACTCAACTTCGACGGCACCGGCGGAGAAGCCTGAGGCAACCGCCGTGAGCGCGCCTCCCATTCAAGCCCCTCGACCACCGGCCGTGCGCCGCCGATACCACCTTCACCTTCCCGGCTTGGTCTACGCCGCCGTCGCCGTCTTCACCGCCGTCGGCGCGCTCAACAGCCAGAACAACCTCCTCTTCTGGCTCTTCGGCGTCGCCGTCGCAGGCCTCATCCTCTCCGGCTTCGTCTCCGGCTCCGCGCTCATGGGCGTCCACGTCGAACGCGAACCCATCCCCGAGTGCGCGGTCGGCGGCCGCATGGTCGTGCGCTACCGCGTCCGCAACCGAAACCGATTCATCCCCGCCTGCGCGCTCACCATCACCGAGTCGCCCGCCTCGCGACGCGGCCGTGAGGCGCCCTCCTGGCCGAAACACACGCCACAACCCGTCGCCTTCGTCGCACACGTCGGACCAAGGCAGACCGTTCACGCCGAGGCCGTCGTCTGGCCCACGCGACGCGGTGAAGCCACCTTCTCACGCATCACCGTCTCAAGCACGTTCCCCTTCGGACTCACGCGAAAAAGCGTTACCTTCCAGCAGCGCCAGGCCGCGATCGTCCATCCAAGACCGCTTCCCCTTCGCGCACGACTCCTGCAAACCCTCGGCCCGCAGGGCGACGGCAGCGCGGCCGCACTGCGCTCCGCAGGGTCGGGAGGCGAGTTCTACGGCCTGCGCGAATACTCCACCGGCGACAGCCACAGACTCATCGCCTGGCGCGCCTCGGCGCGCACAGGCCAACTCGTCGTCCGCCAGACCTCGCGGCCCGCCCCACGAAGGCTCTGGATCGTCCTCGACGTACCACCCACGCCCTCGACCGGCGATATACCAGAAGCTACCCGCGAGGACGCGATCAGCCTCGCCGCCGCCGTCGCCACCGCCGCATTCGAAGACGGCTACGCCGTCGGTCTCACCATCCCCGACGGCGCCAGACTCGCCCCTCGCTCGGGCAGGCCCGCGCTCCGCGCTCTCCTCAACGAACTCGCCCTCTTCGACGCTCCCACACCCACGCTCTCGGGCGAACACGCCAACGTCCCGCCACCCGGCCGGTTCGATGCCTTTGTCGTCGTCAGCGAATACGGCGACCGAGGATGGCCAACGCCCGGCCGCGCCCTCCGCCTTGCCGCCGACGCCCCGGACGCATGGCTCGCGCCGGGCGCGCCCACAAACCTTGCCCCCGTCGCGGCCGGAGCGCCGAAATGATGCGCGCCCTGCCAAGGCCATCGCTCGTGCTCTCAACCGTTCTCCTCGGAGTCGCCGCTTGGGGCGCCGCCTCGGGCGACGCCGCACGCGCCGCGCTCGTTGCTGCCTCCGTCATCGTGCTCTCGTTCGCCACCGGCGGCTCCGGCGGACGCATGCCCCCGCGCTGGGTCGTGAACTCTCTCGTCCTTCTCGCCATGCTCGACGCCGTCCGCGTCGCCTTCGATCGCTCCCTCGGCGTCGACGAGTTCGCACGCTTCCTGATGTGGGTTCTCATCATCAAGATGCTCGACCGCCGCCGCCCGCGCGACGAGGCACAACTCCTCTCCCTCAGCGTCTTTCTCGCCTTTGCCGCCGCCCTCACCAGCAACAGCCTCGCCACCGGCCTCCTCCTCGTCGCGATGCTACCGACGCTCTGCGCCGCCGTCATGCGACATCAGATCGCCTCCGGACTCGAACACGCACGCACCGCCCGATCACGCGCCGCGCCACCGGGCGCTCCCGTTCCAGAGTTCGGCGCACCCTCCGGACGCTGCGTCCAGCGAGACCTCCGACGCCTCAACGCGCTCGTCGTCGCGGGCGCACTCCTCCTCAGCGCGGGCGTCTTCGTCCTCATGCCCCGCGGCCTCGGCATGGACCGTTTCGGCCGATGGGGAAACGCTGGCGTCGGTCGCGTCACCGGATTCTCCACCAAGGTCGACGTCGGCCTCGGCGGACTCATCTCCGAATCACAGACACCCGTCCTCGACCTCACCGTCTACGACTGGCAACGCGGCGTCAGACTCGGAGGCGACGGCGAAATCTACTACCTCCGCGGCGCGGCCCTCGACACCTACACAGGACGCGCGTGGATCGCAAACGCTCAAGCCGTCCACTGGGACGAACAGGTCGGGGTCCTCCCGGCGGGATCACGCAAGGAACTCGGCGCGGGCGGCGCGGAACGCGAAATCCGTCTCGCAATCACCCTCCGCAACACACCCCCGGGGCCAAGCCACCTCTTCACCGTCTGGAGGCCTCTCACCGTCACCTTCCTCGACGGCGGCCGCGAATCACACAACCCCGTCACAGGCGTCGTCATGCGCGACGGCCAAGGCGGGAAGTTCCGCTACGAGGTCGAGTGCGGCCAGCCACGCCCCCCGAGAGGATCCTTCTGGCGACGACTCGAACGCCCCTCCTTCCCCATCCCGGGCATCAGGCAACGCGCCGTCGAAGTCCTCGCCGACGCCGGACTCGAACTCGACGAACACGGCAACTGCCCGCTCGACCGCATGCGCGAGGCCGCAATCGCCATTCGCAACGACCTTCGGAACAACTACACCTACACCCTCGACTCCCCCCCTTCACCGCCCCGCATCGACCCCATCGAGCACTTCCTCACTGTCTCACGCGCCGGCCACTGCGAGCACTTCGCTTCCGCCATGGCCGCCATGTGCAGGAGCGTCGGCATCGACGCCCGCGTCATCACCGGCTATGTCGCCGTCGAATACAGCCCCGCGACCGGCCACTACGTCGTCCGAGAGAGCAACGCACATGCATGGGTCGAAGTCGAAGAGGGGCCGGGATTCTGGCGAGTCCACGACCCCACCGCTCCCGCCGATCTCCGACGCTTTCACGCCCCGAGACCCGGCCTGCTCGCCCGGATCTCGCGCGCCCTCGACGCCCTCGAATACGCCTGGATCACCTCCGTCGTCGGATTCGACAGTTCCTCCCGCTCTTCGCTCTTCTCCTGGGTGCGATCGAAAGAGGACGGCTCGATCCGGCTCTACGACGGCGTCGCAGGTGAGTTCGAGACCCCCGACTGGAAGTGGTGGGGGCGCGTGCTCGTGAACGCGCTCGTCGCCTCCTCGATCGTCCTCGCCGCGGGGCTGGGCGTCATCGCGCTCGTCCGACGCCTCCGCGCCGCCCGCGCAGACCGCGCTCGACGCCGCGCCCACATCGCCGATCCCGAAGTCCGCGCTCGGGTCCAACAGGCCGCCTTCTATGCCGAGGCCCTCTCGCTCCTCCGCGCCGCCGGGCTGGCCAAGCCCGATCACCGCCCCCCCGAACTCCATGCCCGCGAACTCGACCGTGTGGACCCCGCGCTTGCCGAGGGGCTTCACGCCATCGCGAACGCCTTCTATGTCGCCCGGTTCGGCGGGCGGAGTCTGACTCCACGCGAACTCGAGCAGGCACACGCCTCCCTCGCACGCCTCCGGGATCGGCTCTCCGCCGGCGCAGCGTCCTTGCGTGGTTATCATGGCCCGCCCGCCGCCTCCCCCGTCCGATGACTCGGCAACGCCCCTCTCTCGAATCAGGCTCAAGCAGACCCCCGCGCAGGTCGATGCCCTCTTCGGCTCTCGGGCTTCAGCGAGGTCACCCGTGCCCCCCAACAGGTCTCGTACCGAACGCTGGCGCGACAGCATCGAGCAGGTGCGCCAGCGCGGTGGCGCACTCGAAATCACCCTCGCCCGCGCTACCGACAACTCGCCCCTCAACGGCGCAAGCGGCGCGGACCTCGTCTGGCGCGTCCGGCTCCTCGACATCCGCGACGATCACCTGCTCGTCGAGCACCCCGCCGCTGCGGGAAGAATCATCCGACTCGACGCCGGGCTTGCCCTCATCGGCGCTTTCTCCATCGGCCAGAACCGCTGGATGTTCCACTCCCGAACCCTCGGCGACGAGCCGCGCGGAGGACTCCGCCTCGCCCTCCCAACCCGCGTCGAACGCTGTCAACGACGCTCCTTCTTCCGAATCTCGACCGCCGAACTCTCACTCCCCCGTGTCGAGTGCTGGCCCCTCCTCGACCCCATGACCGTCGCACCAGCCGAGGTCGCCAACCGCGACCACGTCCTCCGCCTCGCTTCCACCGGCGACCAATCAGACGCCCGGATGACGATCGAGGACACGCTCCTGCCCGAAGTCGGACCGGGGTTCTCCGCCAGCCTCCTCAACGTCTCCGGCGGCGGCCTCGGACTCCTCGTCGAACCAGACGACGCCCAGGCGCTCGACCGCTCACACTACCTCTGGATGCGGGTCGATCTGCGCCCCCACGTCCCAGCCCCCATCGCCATGACCGGACGCATCGCACACTGCCACACCGACAGCACCGCACGCGTCCACGCCGGAGTCGCCTTCGAGTTCGGCTTCAACGCAGGGCACCGCGACTTCGTCATCGATCAGGTCGGCCGATGCGTCGCCGCACTCCTCCCGGGCGCACGCAGAGCGGCCGCGTGACACGGTTTGTGTCAGGCCCTCGCGATCGAGAACCCCGCCGCTCCGTGGCGACTTCTCTCCTGCCCCTGCTCCCTACCCGAGAGAACCTCACGCAACTCGTAGAGTCCACCGAACCCGCACGACGCGACGAACGCCGAAGGCGTGCGACAGCCGACGCCGAGGGCTACGAAACCGGAGAGGGAGCTGCACACAACCACGGCTACGGCTTCATGCGCGCCGTCAGGTAACTCTCCGGCTTCTCGCGCACGATCAGCTGCGCGTCGCCGTTCGCGGTGTGCATCACGATGTCGTTCGATCCGCCGTTGAGCGTCGCCGAGATCGCCGTCTGCGAGACCTGCGCCCCCAGCAGCACCGTCTGCGGCGCGAAAATCTTCGCCGACCCGTGCGGCGCGTTCATGCTCACCCGCCCAGCAGAGTCCGGCGTCACCACGCAGACGATCGTGCCCTCGTCCGTGATGAGCCGCACCGGCGAGGAGATCGCGTGATCAGACCGCAGCCGGATCCAACCCCCGCTCCTGCCCGCGCCGCCGCTCTCCACGTCCACCGCCCCGGCCACACCGACCAGTTCCACAGGACCGCCCGCGTTACGCACCGTCAGCCCGTCGCACCGCGGCACGAAGATCACCAGGTCCACCGGCTCCTCCGCGATCCCCTCGGCCGGCGTCGCGAGCACGCGGAGGATGCTCCGGCCCTCCTGGTCCACCGACTCCGCAGCGATCCATGCCCGCGCGTTCTCGCCCTCGGTCACCACTCGACCGCCACTCCGGGTCCGGGCGACTACCACGGCCTCCGATCGCGAACCGTCTACCACCACCTTCACCCCCCCGTTCTGGTTCTGCACGTCCAACCCGACCGCCCCACCGGCGACAACGGCCGGTCCGGCAATCGCGATCCGCTTGGACTTCGGGGCCTTGCAACCGCCCAGCGAGGCAACGGCGACAACGGCCGCAACACCGAGCAGCAGCGTGCGGGCGACAAAACGGGGGGATCGGCTCATGGGGGTTCTCTCGTTCGCGGTCTGGTCGTGTACCACGGGCTACCACGCCGCCCGCGGGTACCGAGTCTATCGGCCGACCGGCCGCCGCGGTCCACGGGTCGTTCACGAACGAATCCGGCGGATTCACCGGCCGACCCGAAACCAGAACCCCATCTCCCTGCTAAGATCGGGTTGAGGCCGGGATGATGCCGGCCGCCGAGAGGATGAAAGAACCGACCGACCCGCAACCGACGGGGTGGGCGGTGCGACGATCGACAAGAACGGCTCTGGCGCGACGGTCCTCCGTCGCCCGGGCCGGAAGGACGCCGGGGAATGCTGCTCAGAACGTGCAACGCGAACGGCAGTGTGTGTGAGTGCGGCACGCGTTGTACCACGCTCGTGGCGGAGGCCGCGGACTGAAGGCAGTGGGGGCGTTCCATACCTCTTGACGATCCCGTTCGCACCGGGAAACCCGGCCGGGGTTCCGGCGGCATCCACGCACGCGGTGCGCTCAGCACCCGTCGGGGAACCGCGACCGAGCAGGGTCGTCAGGAAGGTGGTCCATGCACGACGTCACGACGACGATTGCGCAGAGTTCTACACCCGGGGTCCTGCTCTGGGCGATCGTCGCCTTCGTCGCCGGTGCTGCCGGGGGGTTCCTCCTCTGCCGTGCTCTCGCCACGGGGGCATTGGCACGCGCCAGGCAGGAGGCCGCCGCGCTCCGCGAGCGGGCCGAACTGGAAGCGAAAACCGCCGCAGAGAAGATCCGCCTCGAAGCCGAGCGTGACGCCCTCGCACGCAAGGAAAAACTGGACGCGGAGACCGAGGCCGCTCGCGCGGAAACCCGCGAGGCCGAACGCCGACTCGCCAAGCGAGAGGATCTCCTCGACCGCAAGGAGGAAACCCTCACCCTCAAGGAGCAGCAACTCAGCCGGCAGATCGAGGCCGCCCGCGAACGCGAGCGAAAGGCCGAAGAACGCGAGGAAGAAGTCGAGCGGCTCATCGACGAGCAGCGCGAACGCCTCCACGAGGTCTCCGGACTCAGCCGCGAGGATGCCAGGCGCCAGGTGCTCGAGCGCGTCGAGCAGGATTCACGCCACGAGGTCGCCAAGGTCGTCCGCAAGGTCGTCGAGCAGGCAGAGGAGGACGCACGCAACAGGAGCACACAGATCCTCCTGAACGCCATCCAGCGCTACGCCAACGAGGTCACCTCCGACTCTACCGTTCGCACCGTCGCCATCCCTTCCGACGACATGAAGGGCCGCATCATCGGCCGCGAAGGACGCAACATCCGCGCCATCGAACGCGCCACCGGCGTCGACATCATCGTGGACGACACCCCCGGCGTCATCGTCGTCTCCTGCTTCGACAAGGTCCGCCAGGCCGTCGCCGTCGAAGCCCTCGAACGCCTCATCGCCGACGGCCGGATGCACCCTACTCGCATCGAGGAGGTCGTCGAGAAGGTCAAGTCAGAGGTCGAGGAGCGCATCGTCAGGATCGGTCGCGAAACCGCCCTCGAAGTCAACCTCCGCGGCCTCCACCCCAAGATCATCGAAGCCATGGGCCGACTCCATTACCGCACCAGCTACGGCCAGAACGTCCTCCGACACTCCGTCGAGGTCGCCTTCCTCTGCCAGATCATCGCCGAGCAACTCGGACTCGACGGCCGACTCGCCCGACGCTGCGGCTTCCTCCACGACATCGGCAAGGCCATGGACCACGAAATGGAGGGCGGTCACCCCAAGATCGGCATGGACTTCGCCAGGCAGCACGGCGAGAAGGACGAGGCCGTCCTCAACGCCATCGGCGGACACCACGCCGACATCCCCGCCACCACCTTCTACACACCCATCGTCATGGCCGCCGACGCCGTCTCCAGCGCCAGGCCGGGCGCACGCCGCGAAAGCCTCGAACGCTATGTCCAGCGCCTCAACGAACTTCAGGACATCGCTCTCTCCTACAAGGGCGTCACCGAGGCCTACGCCATCCAGGCCGGCCGCGAAGTCCGCGTCATGATCGACGCCGCACGCATCAGCGACGATGAGGCCTACCTCATCGCCCACGAAATCGCCAAGCGCGTCAGCGAGGAGATGACCTTCCCCGGCGAGATCAAGGTCACCGTCCTCCGAGAGACCCGGGCCGTCGAGTACGCCAGATGAAGCCCCCGCACGGCCGCCGCCGCGCACCCCTCCGTTACGCCATCTTCCTCCTCGCACTCGCTGCCAGCGCCTTCGCCGTCGGAGTCTCCGGCTGCATGGAGCGACTCTTCTTCTACCCCGACCGCTCTCCATTCACCACGCCACCGGGCGTCGAAGACGTCTCCTTCTCCACGCCCGACGGCCTCACCCTCCACGGCTGGTTCATCCCGCCCAACGGCCGCACCGACGACGCTCCCCCCGCGCCCGCGGTCCTCCACGTCCACGGCAACGCCGGCAATGTCTCCCAACACCTCGACTTCTGCCGCTTCCTCGCCGACGAAGGCTTCGCCGTCCTCCTCTTCGACTACCGTTCCTACGGCCGATCCGACCCGGGCCCGCTGCGACGCCGCCGGCTCGTCTCCGACGCGCACGCCGCTCTCGACGCGCTCCTCGCCCGACCCGGCATCGATCCGACCCGCATCACCGTCTACGGCAACAGCCTCGGCGCGGTCGTCGGTCTCGCCCTCGCCGCCGAACGACCGGAGGTCCGTGCCGTTGTCTCCGCCGCCGCCTTCTCGCGCTGGCAGCGCATCGCCGCCGACCACACGGGCCTGCTCGGCCGCGCCCTCATCCGCCACGGCCTCGACGCCGAAGTCTCCGCCGCCACGCTCGGCAATCGCCCGCTCCTCGTCATCCACGGCACCGCCGACGAGATCGTCCCAGCCTACCACGCCGAACGCATCGCCGATTCCGCCCGCGCCGCCCGCGTGCCAGTGACCGTTTTCCTCCTCGAAGGCGTCACGCACAACGACCTCATGCTGACCCGCCCGGCCCAGCGCGCCGTCGCCGTTTTTCTCCGCGAAGCGTTGCCCGAGTAGTCCGCTTCCTCTTCGCCCCGGCGTCGTCAATCCTGCCGCCGCGTCCGCCACGACCACTCCAGCGACGGGTCGAACACCGTGATCCGCGCCGTCTCGACCATCTGCGACGCCGTTCGGTCCATCAGCACCCGCTCCTGGCGAAGCCGCAGCAGCCGCTCCAGTTCCCCCCGCACCGCCTCGATCGCCGTGCCGTCCCCCTCCGTCCGCTCCTCGAGCAGCAACAGCGCGTACCCGCTCTCCAACGCGACCACCGGGCTGAGTTCCCCGGGCCGCAGCGCATCCAGCGCTCGCCGCACCGACACCGGGTATGCAGGGTCCGCCGGGCTGATCGGTTCCAGCAGCCCCCCCCTCGGCCCCGAAGCGTCGCTCGACCGCGACACCGCCTCCTCGATGAACGCCGCCCGCCGATCCGCCGCGCCCTCCACCCGCGATCGCGCCTGCGCCGCCTCACGCTCGCTCGCCACCACGATGATCCGCGCCCGGCACCGAGGCCCGTGCCGGACCGCGTGCGCCGTTCGCACCTGCTCCTCCGTGATCTCCACTTCCCCCTGCACCAACTGCCGAAGCATCGCGTTGCGCCGCAGCAGCCCTTCGAACCTCGTCGGTCCAAGCCCGCGTGATCGCCGAATCCGCGACAACAGCTCCGACGCCGCCTCGCTCCCCGCCCCTTCCGCCGCCAGCGAACGCTCCACCAGCTCCCGCTCACGTCGCAGGTCCGCCTCGGTCAGCTGAAGCCCGCGCCGCCCGAACTCCGCTTCCACGATCCGCGTGAGCGCGACCTCCTCGACCGCCGCCGCTCCCGCCGCCTCCGAGAGAATCGCTCGCATCTCATCCCACGAAACAGGCTCACCCTCCACCATCACCGGCGGCCGCTCCACCGCCGTCGGCTGCCGTCCCGCCGACACCTGCCGCTCCGAAGCCTCAAGCCCGCGCAGGTCGCGCGCGCTCGGCCCCTCCCGGGTCTCGCTCTGGCTCGAACACGCCGCCAGCACGAAGCAACCCGCCCAAGCGGCGAAGGTCCGAAGAAACAGGCCCCGCCATGCCTTCCGTGGGTGATTCATGACCCGATCAGAGGGGCGCTCACCCAGCAAGGTCAACCGATCCACCCTCGCGCGGTGTATCGTCATGCTGGCGCGGCCGTCATCGAACCACCACCACGCCCCTCCGATGACCGAACACGACCCCACACCCCGTGCCGCCCCGCGCCCGCAGCCGCGAGTCGTCCTCTGCCCCTACTGCGGCTCCCGTTCACGCGATCCCCACCGCTGCGAGTCCTGTTCAGGCTACTTCGACCCGCTCTCGCGCCAGGCCACCCAGAACGCGATGGGACCGTGGTTCATCCGCGACGACGCCCAGCCCTTCCGGCCCGGCTGTTCCTACGACACCCTCCGCACGCTCATCCGTCGCGGAAAGATCGGCCCGGAGACCCCTATCCGCGGCCCCACCACGCGCCAGTTCTGGGTGCTCGCCAAGCGCTGCCCCGCCGTCGCCAATCTTCTCGGCATCTGCCACGCCTGCGCACGCCCAGTCGAGCCGGGCGACCGCGCATGCCGCCATTGCGGCGCCTCCTTCGAGCCGCCCCCCGATCGCCAGCAACTCGGCCTCGGGAGCGTCCGCCTCCTCCCAGGCCACGCCGCTCCCGAAGACGTTGCGGCCATGTCCGAACCGCACCACCCGCAGCCGAGTGTCAACCTCCCGCATCAACTGGATGCAGTCCCCGCTGCCCAGCCCCAGGACATCCAGCCGCCACTTCCCCATCCCGACGAGATCGTGTTCGCCCGCGTCCAGACGCTCGAGCGAAACCTCCGCGTTCTCCGCCGTTCACGAGCGATCTATCTCGCGGCGGCCATCACTTTGCTCCTCTCAGCCGCGTTCGTCTTCGCCGCTCCGTCGCTCGGCATCACGCTCGGGCCCGTCGATCGCTGGCTGGGCCGCGTGCCGACGCAGCCACGCGAACTCGCGCCACCGGACCTCGGCGTCTCCGAGCCGGTTCCTGTTCGTCCCGCTCCCATCACGCCCGCGCCGGACCCCGCAAGGATCGAATCCCAACCCGCACCGGAGCCGGGCATCTCGTCACGGCCGACCTCGGACGCGCCGGACAGCGGCGATGGCCGTGCTTTGGTCGCCCCTGTCGCATCACCCAATGCCGTCCCGGAATCCTGGCAACGCCTTCGAGACCTTGCCCGCTCGGGCCGGCTCGAAGAGCTTAAAAGTGCAAGTGACCTCGTGAGTCTTGCTCTCGCCGAAGGCTTCCCTACCGACGAGGCGACCCGATTTCGTGACGCACTGCGACTTCGGATCGCCTGGCTTGAACTACGCACATATCCCTAACACAATCGGCCGCATCCGTTCCATGGATGCCACGGGCAGGGGGTCTTTTCTCGAAATGTCCGGGAATTGGCCGATCCGGGGCTGGACAAAGGGTCAACGATCCATTAGGTTTGTCGTGTGGGGGGATCATTCTTCGGCCGCACTCGCGGCTTACGGAGGTCTGCCATGAAGAGTCGGACGCAGCCCCGCATGAAGGGGTTCACTCTGATCGAACTCCTGGTCGTGATCGCGATCATCGCGCTCCTGATCGGCCTGCTCTTGCCCGCTCTGGGCGAAGCGAGGCGCGCTGCACGCTTGGCCATCTGCCTGTCGAACATGAACCAGATGGCGACCGCGACGCACTCGTACTCCGCGGACTTCCACGACCGCGTGCGTTCGTTCACTTGGACCGTTGACAAGTGGGATCGCAACACGTGGAGCGACCTCCAGGGTCCGTGGAACTTCGACGTCGAGGCCGCGGCGCGCCAGGCCGTGGACATCATCCGCCGCCGCACGGGCCGCGATGACTTCCCGCGTATCCTGAGCTGGATCCCGCACATCCTGTACACGCACCTGGTGCTGAACGACTACCTCGCGCAGCGTCTGCCAGAGCGCATGGTCGTCTGCCCCGAGGACAAGTTCCGCATCAACTGGCAGCTCGACCCCGTCAACTACTTCGACGAGGACTTCTGGGTTCCCCACCAGCCCCGCGTCAAGGGCATGGGCGGCTCCCCCTACAACAAGCGCTGGCCCTACTCCTCCTCCTACGTCCCCGGCATCGCGACCTTCGACCGCACTCATAGCATCAATATCCGCGGTACAAACCAGCAGTACAACAACAAGCGAACTAGAAACGCGCCCGGCAATCCTGTGCACAACTCGTACTACGTCAACTCCGACAACGGCATGCTCGGGGGCGTGAAGATCGCGGATGTCCAGTACCCGGGCTCGAAGGTGGACTTCTACGACACCCACCAGCGCCACTTCGGCAAGAAGGCCCTCTACTTCCCAGAGCCGGAGGCCAAGGCCGTCATCAGTTTCTTCGATAGCTCCGTTTCCGTCCGCATGACGCAGGACTCCAATTTGGGCTGGAACCCGTTGGCCCCCACGGCACCCGAATACATCGTCAACTATGCCCCGGGCGTGTACGAACCACCGAACAAGAACGGCGAGATGACGAAGCCCCTCGCCCAGGTCTACAACTACACCCGCGGCGGCCTTCAGGGCACCGACTTCGACGGTGAGCCGATCAACACCGGTCAGCCCAAGAAGTAGTCACCTCTCCCAACAATTGATCGTTCGCGGCAGCCCGGCCTCACCGCCGGGCTGTTTCTTTGTTCACCAAGGGACTCCCCGCTGAATCACCGTGCGCTGCATCAGCCCGAAGGGCTGCACGCCAGACGCCGGGGGAGCGCGGCGAGTCCGCGGGCTGCCAAACCCCAGGACCACGATCAGGGTTGAAGTCGATGCCTTGAGGACCACACCCACCGCTCGTCCTGCCTGCCGCCGTATCATCCGCTGTTTCGCGGCGTGTGTGCGGGAGGCACGATGAAAATCCTGATCGCGGACAAGTTCGAGGTCGAGGGCGTCGCCGCTCTCCGCTCGCTCGGCGTCGAGGTCGTCTCCGACCCCTCTCTCGCCCCCGAAACTCTCCCCCAGGCACTCGCCGACCTCGCCCCCGAAGTCCTCATCGTCCGATCGACGAAAGTCACCGCACCCGCCCTCGCAGCCGCCTCGGCCCTCCGCCTCATCGTCCGCGCCGGTGCGGGCGTGGACAACATCGACGTCCCCGCCGCCTCCGCCAGGCGCATCGCCGTCTGCAACTGCCCCGGAATGAACGCCGCCGCCGTCGCCGAACTCGCCGTCGGCCTCCTCATCGCCTGCGACCGGCGCATCCCAGATCAGGTCAACGAACTCCGCGCCGGACACTGGAACAAAAAGGAATACGGCAGGGCCAGGGGCCTGCGCGGACGCACCCTCGGCGTCGTCGGCGTCGGTGCCATCGGCGGCCACGTCGTACGCGTCGCTCAGGCCATGGGCATGCGCGTTCTCGCCTGGTCCCGCGGCATGACCGCCGAACGTGCCGCCGAACTCGGTGTCGAGTCGGGCGGCAACACACGCCCCGACCTCCTCCGCATGCTCGCCGCGTGCGACGCCGTCAGCGTCCACGTCGCACTCACCAACGACACCCGCGGCCTGTGCGACGCCGCCTTCTTCAACGCCATGAAGCAGGGCACGATCTTCGTCAACACCTCGCGCGGCGCCGTCGTGGACGAAGCCGCACTCGCCGACGCCGTCCGCGCCAGGGGCATCAAGGTCGGCCTCGACGTCTACGCCGCCCAGCCCGCCACGCCAGAGGCCGACTTCAACCCGCCCGTCGCCGCCCTCCCCGGCGTCTACGGCACGCACCACTGCGGCGCCTCCACCGACCAGGCCCAGCAGGCCGTCGCCGACGAGACCGTGCGTATCGTCAGGGTGTTCAGGCAGACCGGCAGGTTCGAGAACTGCGTCAACGCCGGAGAGATCAGGTAGGGCACGGGACTTTTTGAAAAGGGGTACTCGAGGTGACCACCATGCCAGCGACAGCGACCGATCGCGTCTTCAACTTCAGCGCGGGCCCCGGCGTCCTCCCCGAGGAAGTCCTCCGACAGGTCCAGCAGGACGTCTGGAACATCGCGGGCACCGGCATGGGCATCATGGAGCACTCCCACCGCGACAAGCTCTTCGATCGCGTCCTCGCCGAGGCCATCGCAGACTGCCGAAAGGTCGGCAGCATCGGCGACGATTACGAAGTCCTCTTCCTCACCGGCGGCGCAACGACCCAGAACTTCATGGTTCCCATGAACCTCCTCCCACAGGACGGCGTCGCCGACTACCTCGTCACCGGATACTGGGCGGAGAAGAGCGCGGAGGAAGCCGCCCTCTACGGCAAAATCAACCTCGCCTTCGACGGCCGCCCCACGAAACACACCTACGTCCCCAGGCAGAACGAGATCAACTTCTCACCAAACGCCGCCTACGTCCACTACACCAGCAACAACACCATCGTCGGCACCGAGTACCACGACGTCCCGCAGCCGCCCAAGGGCGTGCCCCTCGTCTGCGACGCCTCCAGCGACATCTTCAGCCGACCCTGGGACGTCACCAAGTTCGGCCTCGTCTACGCCGGCGCGCAGAAGAACGTCGGCCCCGCAGGCACCACCCTCGTCATCATCCGCAAGGACCTCCTCGACCGAAACCCCCGCCCGCTCCCCAGCCTCATGCAGTACCGCGTCTTCGCAAAGAACGAGAGCCGACCAAACACGCCCCCGGTCTTCCCCATCTACGTCGTCGGCCTCGTCTTCAAGTGGATCCTCAAGCAGGGCGGACTCGGACCCATCGGCCAGCGCAACGCCGCAAAAGCCAAGATCATCTACGACGTCCTCGACGCCTCCGAGTTCTACCGCGGACACGCCCGCCCCGACAGCCGCTCACTCATGAACATCACCTTCCGATGCCCCACTGAAGAGCAGGACTCCCTCTTCATGTCCGAGGCCAAGAAGGAAGGCATGGTCAACCTCAAGGGCCACCGCTCCACCGGCGGCATGCGCGCCAGCGTCTACAACGCCTTCCCACTCGAGGGCTGCGAGGCCATCGCACAGTTCATGCGCGACTTTGAACGTCGCCACGGCTGAGCCGATCCACGCACGCCGCGACGACCTCCTCGACACCGATCCGCTCCATCATCGCCCGCCCCAGCGCCTCGTCCTTGTGGTCGAGCCGCTCTCCCGCGCCAACGTGCTGGATCACGTCCGCTTCGCGCCGCCACGGCCCCACCCGAGCCACCCGCGTCGGCCCGTACAGCCCCACCAGCGGCCGCCCGAACCCCACCGCCATGTGCAGCGCGGCCGAGTCGTTCGCAACCACCAGCGCAGAACGCCGCACGATCGCCATCAGCCGCCCCACGCTCGTCCCACCGATCAGGTCAACCACACGCTCCTCGCGCGACGTGAGTTCCAGCACCGCTCCGCACTGATCCCGCTCCGACGCGGAGCCGACCACCACGACTCGGCCCGCACCGTGGGGGTTGCCTGCCAGCAGCGCGCACGCCAGCCGCGCGAACCGTTCCGCCGGCCACCGCTTCCCCGCCCACCGGCTCGTCGGAGCGATCACCACGAACTGCCCCGCGAACCGCCCGTCCTCTTCCACCGCCCGCTCATCCTCCGCCGGCGCATACAGACGCATGTCCTCCACCGGTTCCGCGCCCGCCGCCCGCGCCAGCGCGAGCATCCGCTCCACCGTGTGCGCCTCCTCCGACACGCGGCACCGCTCGCTGCAGAAGAACCAACCTCCCTCGCGCGCATCCGAGTACCCGATCCGCCGCCGCGCTCCGCTCGCCCACGCGAAGAACCCCGACCGGAACAGTCCCTGCGCGTCGATGGCCAGGTCGTACTCCGCCTCGCGCAGCGCCCTCACGAACCCGCGCAGCCCTCCGGCATGCCCCGTGCGCAGCTCCGTGCCCATCCGCTGCCGCGCGAACGGCACCACCCCTGTCAGCGCGGGGTGCGCCCGCACCGCATCCACAAAGGTGTCCTGCACCAGCCAATCGATCCGTGCCTCGGGCCACGCACGCCGCAGACTCGCCAGCACCGGCACGGTACGGCAGACATCGCCCAGCGCGCTGGGCCGGATGAGCAGGATGCGGCTCGGGGCGTTCACGCGGCCCGGATGATACGAGCCACCCCCAACGACCCCGAAACTTCCGCCTCCCACGCCCCAACAATGCCACGGGCGGGCATGCTCGCGTGCTGTCCGTCCCCAGGAAAGGGGTCAACCATGATCACCACTCGTGTCCTCGCGCCGTTCGTCACGGCGGCCCTCGCTCTCGCGGCAGGCGCACCCGCGCAGCCCGTGCCCGTGCTGGTCGTCCGCACACACGGCGCAGCCGCCCTCTCCGCCGACGGCCCGGACGCCGCCCTCCGTTCCGCCCTCGCCATGCTCCCCGCCCGCGTCGCCGAACTCCCCGGCGAAGCGCCGGACATGCCCCCCGAAGTCGCCGCCCTCATCCGCACCGCGATGGCCGCCGTCGCGCGCCCCGCCACGCTCAGCCTCTGCTACGACCCGATGAACGTCGCAGGCGGCATGTTCGGCTACGGCTTCGTCCTCTCCTTCGAGTGCGAGAACGACGCCGACGCCGCACGCCTCCACGCCATCCTCGAAGACGGCATCCGCCAAAGCCCCGCTCTCCTCGGCCCGCCCGAACCGAGCGACGCCTTCGACGGCATGAGCGAAGCATGGACCGCCGTCGCCCAGGTCCGCTACGGACCACGCCGCGTTGGACAGTCCCTCCGCTACGAACTCCACATCGGCTCCGTCAGCGACCCAGCAGCCGGCCTCGACGCACTCCCCGTGTCGCTCGACGCCCCCGGCTTCACCCCAACCGTCTCGGCTCTCGTGAACCTCTCCGGACTTACCCCCGCCGCAACGATCGCCCGCTCGATCCCAGGCCCGCAGGCGCCGCAACTCGCGCAGGCAACCTCGCAGATGCAGGCCGCAGGACTCATCGGCGAGAACGCCATGCGCATCACGCTGCAGGACGGCATCGCCAAGGACGCAGCCCACACCCGCACCGTCATCCACGGCGCGGCCCGCTATCGCGAAGCCCTCGGCATGTCCACCACAGGGCTTACCACCGACGACCTGCGCATCATCCCCGCCGATGCCCACTTCGCCTCCATCGCCACCGTGGACATGGGCTTCCCCGACCGACTCCTCGCCCAACTCCGCGCCAACGGCCTCCCCGTCGATCAGGTTCTCGCCGAGATCGTTCGCTCAACCGGCATCGACCCACTCGAAGACATCCTGCGCACCCTCGGCGGTTCCGTCGCCCTCTACACCTCCGACTCCACAGGCGCAGGTTCACTCCTCTCCGGCGTCGTCGTCCTCAGCGTCCGCGACGCCGAGCGCCTCCGGGCCACACGCGCGAAGATCGCCGGTCTCGCCAACGCGGCCATCGCGCAGCACGACGAACGCGCCGCCCTGTATCTCCGCATCGAGCCGTGGACATGCGACGGAAACGAGTTCTTCACCTTCCGCGCACGCGGACTCCCGCTGCCGCTCGAACTCACCTGCGCCATCACCGACAAGTGGCTCATCCTCGCCCCGTCCGCCCAGGCCGCCCTCGCCGCCGTGCGACAGGCGAACGGACGCGGCGACGACGGACTCACCGCGAACCGCGCCTTCGCCTCGCGCTTCACCGCCGTTCGCTCCCCCGTAACCACCGCGACATTCATCAACACCGACCGCACACTCCGCGCGGGCTACCCCTTCCTGGTGCTCGCAGGCGCGGCGCTCGGCAACACCGTCCGCTCTCCCCACGCAGACACCCGCGACCCGGGCATGATCGTCCCCCTCTACAACGACCTCCACCGCAACGCGCAGCCCATCGTCCAACTCTCCTGGTGGGAAGGCGACGACAAGATCACCCACACCACAGGCGATCGATCGCTCCTCATCCGCGCCGGCGGCGCGCTCGGCGCGGCCTCGCCCCTCATGCCCATCGTCGCCTTCGCCGCGATCGCCAACGCCGCCGAGCAGGGCGGGCTGGGCGCGATCGACGCCGATTGGCTCGCACGCCCAACAACCGCCCTCGCCGCACGCGCCATGCTCGGCGACCCCGCCGCCCGCACCGTCATGCTCCTCGGAGCCGCCGACGGCTACCCTTCCCGGCCTGACGACGCGGAGCGCGACGCGCTCCCGATCCCAGCCACGGACGCGAAGCCCTGATGTACGCGAGCCGCTCGACGCACACACCGACACACGCCGGCCGGATGCTCCGGTCGGCGTTGTGCCTTCTGGCCGTGTTCTGCGCCATCGTTCGCGCCGCCGACGCCGGCCCCCCGCAGGGTGCGCTGGCGTGGATTGTGGTTGAAGCCCAACCGCCAGGCCCCGACGCGCCCCGCCCTGCTCCGCCGAGCGCGGGATTCGTCGAAACACTCGTCTCTGCGATGCTCCCCGCTCGCTCCCCAACCGCCGACGCCGTCGCCGCCGTCATCGGGCACGCGCTCTCGAACCGCAACCGCATCGAAGTCGTCCTCCTCGACTTCGCCGCCGATCCCGGACCGAAGGACGGAACCGCGATCATGGTTCGCTTCGCGCTCATCGTCCGCGTCGAGGGAGCAACCTCGACTGCGATCCGTGCCGTTGTCAGTCAGTCCTTCCCAGGCTCGCCCCTCGATGCATCATTCTTCGCAGTGAACGGCGCTCCCGCATGGCAGACCATCACCATCGCCGAACAACCCGGCGCGATCCTCCTCGCCGTCGGCCGAGACGCGCTCGCCGCGTGGGATCACGCCGCGGCCGCCGACACCGAACCGGCATGGTCCATGCACGAAGCCGCGCTCGATTCGCACCAGGCCGGCGCGACCGCCGTCGCCGCGGCATTCATCGACGCCAACGCCCTCCGCCGCGCCTTCCCCGAGAGTTTCGCCTCCGGACGCCTCGGCCGACTCGCGCACGCCTGGGGCATCCCCAACGCCCGCTCGCTGATGCTCCGCGCCGCGACCCTGCCGCGCGGCGACGCCCCCCCCGCGCTGCTCCTTGCCGCCGCCTTCGAGGCACGATCAAGGCCGCCAGGCGCCGTCGTCGTCGAGCCGATCATCGGCGCATCATGGCCCGGCCACGCCAGCGAACTCGCTCCCGACGACGCGCTCTGGGCATCCGCCGTCCCCGCCGCATGGTCTCGCGCCCACGAATGGGCCGTGCGCACCTGGGAAGCCTCGCGCGACGGCTGGGGCACGATCGAGTTCGACGCACGCCGCGCCCGCTGGGAACGACAGCACATGCCGCGCCTCCAACGACTCTTCGGCTCCACCGCACCCTGGGCGATCCTCGCCGGCAACCGCGCGGTCATCCCACTCGCGCCCGATGCAGAACCCGCGCGCGTCGCCGCCGATCTCGCCACGCTCCTCGCCACCTTCGGCGATCGCGCCACCACCGACGCACTCGAAGGCTCCATCCGCGTCGGCCCCGCCCCCGGCTCGACCATCCGCTGGTCTGTCCGCAACGACACCAACCCCGCCATCACCTTTCAACTCACAAACTGACCGTGCCGCTGGCGTCGGCTTCCCTGAGCCGACGTCGGTGCCCAAGCACACGCGACCTCCGGTCCGACCGCATCCGCTCCATCCGTGCGCTCTCCACCACGCACCCACCACCCGCGCGCGCCGATCCGCGCACACGCGCCTTCTCCACCTCGACTCCGCCCCGATCCCCCCTCACCATTGC
>SZOZ01000007.1 GCA_030263455.1 Synechococcales cyanobacterium CNB | reverse complement strand
GGCGGGGATTGGGCTGGGCGGGGCGCGCGGTGTGCGCGCGGGAGGTCGCAGGTGGGTCGGCGGGGCCTGCAAGGCCCCGCCCCGAGGCTCGGAGGAAGGGGGGTGAGGAGAGGGCGAAGAGCACATGGCCGAATGGGAAACGGAGAAGGTGAGTGGGTTTGTGGCCGGAGTGGACCGAGAGCACGCTGGGCGCCGATGTCGGCTCGGAGCAGCCGGCGTCGTCGGCACGTGCGCTTTGACGGCGTGGTTCGTCGCGGTACGATGGTTTTCGAGGCGGCGTGGCCGCCCGTGAGATGCACCACGCCGGGCGGCAGCCCGACGCCGGAGCCTTCCGATGCTGCCCAAGCCCCCGCCGCGGGAGCCGCCGCTCGGTTTCCTGTACATCCCGCCGTTCCGCGTGCAGGGATCGTCTGTCGCGGGCGAGGCGACGTGCGTGCAGATTCCCGAGTTGGACGTGTGTTTCGACATGGGTTCGTGCCCTCGTCCGATGCTGGCGAGCCGTTTCGTGGCGATCTCGCACGGGCACATGGACCACGTCGGGGGGTTGGCGTACTACTGCTCGCAGCGGCGGTTCCAGGGGATGGGGACGGGGACGATCGTGTGCGACGAGCGTCTTGCGCCGGCGGTGCACAAGATGATGGCGGGTTTCGTGGAGATCGAGCAGCAGCGGACGCCGTATGAGGTGGTTGCGTTGTCGGACGGCGGACAGGTGGAGATCAAGAACAACGTGTTTCTGCGCGGTTTCCACACCGAGCACACGTCGCCGTCGATGGGGTATTCGGTCGTGGAGCGTCGGAGCAAGCTTCGGCCGGAGTACACGGACTTCCCGCAGGAGAAGTTGCGGGAGTTGCGTGAGCGTGGTGTGGAGATCACGCGGTCGCTGGAGATTCCGCTGGTGGCGTACCTTGGCGACACGGGGCCGGGGCCGCACCTGGTGCGCGAGGACGTGCGAAAGGCGAAGGTCATCATCACGGAGTGCACGTTTTTCGACGCGGACCACCGGGAGCGTGCGGTGGTGGGGAAGCACCTGCACCTGGAGGACCTGGCGGAGTGGCTGCGTGTGTGCGAGTGCGAGGCGATGGTGGTGGTTCACGTCTCGCGGCGTACGCACCTTGGGGAGGCGTCGTCGCGGTTGGCGGAGCGGCTGGGTCCGGAGCTGGCGTCGCGGGTGCATTTTCTGATGGATCACCGCGCGTCGCGAGCGCGGTACGAGCGGCAGTTGGTGGAGGCCGGGGTGGAGCCGGACCCGCGCCGGGCACGCGCCAGGGGCAATTCGACGGAGCGAGGTTGACAGGGCGGTGGTTGTGGATTAGGTTTGGCTCCCCCGGGCAACGGCCCCTGTCCGTCGGCGTTGATGGGAGGATCAGCGGCAGGCGACGCCCCGGCATTGTGTTCGTTCGTTCATCCACTCACGCCCGCCCCGAGGCAGGTCGTCCATGCCTGACCCCGATCGTCCGATCTGGGATGCCGTTCTTGCGCAGTTGCGTGCTTCGCAGCCTGGTCTGTGCCGGCGCTGGTTCGATGAACTCGAGCCGCTCGGGGTGCGTGGCGGGTCGCTGGTGGTGCGTGCGCACTCGCCGTTCCACCGCGACTATCTGCGGCGGTACTGTCTTGACGCGTTCAACGACGCGATCCGTACGGTGACGGGCCGCCTGATCGGCGCGCGGTTCATCGGGCCTGACGAGCGTCCTGACGATGCGCCGGTCGGGCCGACGGCGAGGCCGGCGGCGAAGGTCGGCGAGTCGCTGCCGATCAACCCTGATTATGGGTTTGATTCGTTCGTGGTCGGGCCGAGCAACCGTCTGGCGCACGCGGCGGCGGTGGCGGTGGGCGCGAACCCCGGGCGTGCGTACAACCCGCTGTTCATCCACGGGGGCGTGGGGCTGGGCAAGACGCACCTGCTGCAGGCGGTCTGCCTGACGATCCACGAGAACGACCCTGCGTCGGCGATCTGCTACCTGTCGTGCGAGGGGTTCGTGACGCAGTTCATGGAAGCGGTGCAGGGCGGGCGGATGACGGACTTCCGGCACCGCTTCCGCGACGTGGACGTGCTGGTGATCGACGACGTGCACTTTCTGGGCGCGAAGGACCGCACGCAGGAGGAGTTCTTCCACACGTTCAACAGCCTGTACCAGGCGAACAAGCAGATCGTGCTCTCGTCGGATGCGCCCCCGGAGGAGATCCCGGACCTGGAGGATCGGCTGGTGTCGCGGTTCAAGTGGGGGCTGGTGGCGCACGTCGAGCCGCCGGACTATGAGACGCGCGTGGCGATCCTGAAGACGAAGGCGGGGATCCGGGGGCTGGAGCTGCCGGACGACGCGGCGTACTTCATCGCGGAGCGTGTGGACACGAACATCCGGGAGCTTGAGGGGGCGATCGTCCGGTTGCAGATTCAGTCGAGCGTGGAGGGCAGGGCGATCGACGTGGAGATGGCGCGGGCGAGCCTCGGTGCGGGACGGGGGCCGACGCGCACCACGGTGCAGACGATCGTGGACGCGGTGACGAACTTCTACGACGTGCGTCTGGCGGACCTGCAGTCGAAGCGGCGGGCTCGATCGGTCGCGCTGCCGCGGCAGGTGTGCATGTACCTGGCCCGCCGGCACACGCAGCACTCGCTGGGGGAGATCGGCGGGTACTTCGGCGGGCGGGACCACACGACGGTGCTGCACGCGGTGAAGATCGTGGGGCATCGGCGCGACCACGACCCGGACTTCGAGCGCGTGGTTCGGACGCTGGAGAGCAGGATTCTGCGGCCGGGCGGGTGAGGGCGTTGCGCGACGTCGTCGGATGAAACGCCCGCGCTCCCCGGCGCGGGCGTTTGAGGGGTTGCGGGTCTGTGCGTGGGTTCAGGTGCTCTGCGCGCCCGCGCTGACGGGCCTGCTTCCGCCGCCGGTTTCACCCGTAGGTGCGCTGGCGTCGAAGACGAGTTTGTCTTCGCCTTCGGGTCGGCGTGCGGTGACCTGCCCCTTGCCGTGGAGTTCGCCGGAGAGGAGCATCTCGCTGAGAGGGTCTTCGACGTAGGTGCCGATGGCGCGGCGGAGGGGTCGTGCGCCGAAGTCGGGGTTGTATCCCTTCTCGATGAGGAAGTCCTTGGCGGACTGTTCGAGGGTGAGGTGGATGCCCTGCTCCTGGAGGCGTTTGGAGACCTTGCCGACCTCGTACTCGATGATGAGGACGAGGTCTTCGCGGGTGAGGGGCTTGAAGACGATGATGTCGTCGAGTCGGTTGATGAACTCGGGTCGGAAGAAGCGTTCGATCTCCTTCATGAGGATGGTCTTGATGTTGTCGTAGTCGACGGTGGCGTCGCGTTTCTGGAAGCCGAAGCCGCCGCCGCCCTTGATGAGTTCGGCGCCGATGTTGCTGGTCATGATGAGGACGCAGTTGCGGAAGTCCACGTTGCGGCCGAAGGAGTCGGTGAGGCGTCCTTCCTCCATGATCTGGAGGAGCATGTTGAAGACGTCGGGGTGCGCCTTCTCGACCTCGTCGAGGAGGATGACGGAGTAGGGGCGGCGTCGGATGCGTTCGGTGAGTTGGCCGCCCTCCTCGTAGCCGACGTAGCCGGGGGGCGCGCCGACGAGGCGTGAGACGTTGTGCTTCTCCATGTACTCGCTCATGTCGAGGTGGACGAGGGCGTCCTCGTCGCCGAACATGAACTCGGCGAGTGCCTTGGAGAGGAGGGTCTTGCCGACGCCCGAGGGGCCGACGAAGATGAACGAGCCCATGGGGCGTTTGGGGTCCTTGAGGCCAGCGCGGGCGCGTCGGATGGCGCGGGCGACGGCCTTGATGGCCTCGTCCTGGCTGATGACCTTCTTGTGGAGTTCCTTCTCGAGTTCGAGGAGTCGGGAGGCCTCCTCCTTTTCGAGGCGCTGGAGGGGGACGCCGGTCATCTTGCTCACGACCTCGGCGATGACGTCCTCGTCGACGACGCCGTCCACTTCCATGGAGCGGGCGCGCCACTCGCGGAGCATCTCCTCCTTCTTCTTTCGGAGTTGCTCGGCCTTGTCGCGGAGTTCGGCGGCGCGTTCGTAGTCCGCGCCCTTGACGGCCTCGTCCTTCTCGACGCTGAGGCGTTCGATCTCGCCCTCGATCTCGGCGAGGTCCGGCGGCTTGCTCATACTCTTGAGGCGCACGCGGGCGCCGGCCTCGTCGATCACATCGATCGACTTGTCGGGCTGCACACGCCCCGAGATGTAGCGGCCCGAGAGGTCGACGGCGGCCTTGATGGCGTCGTCGGTGATCTGGACGCGGTGGTGGCTCTCGTATCGGTCGCGGAGGCCCTTGAGGATTTCGATGGTCTGCTCGTTGGTGGGCGGGTCGACGGGGATGGGCTGGAAGCGGCGTGCGAGGGCGGCGTCCTTCTCGATGTACTTGCGGAACTCGTCGAAGGTGGTGGCGCCGATGCACTGGATCTCGCCGCGTGCGAGGGCGGGCTTGAGGACGTTGCTGGCGTCGATCGCGCCCTCCGCGCCGCCCGCGCCGACGAGGGTGTGGAGTTCGTCGATGAAGAGGATGACGTTCTTGGCGCGTCGGACCTCGTTCATGACGGCCTTGATGCGTTCCTCGAACTGGCCGCGGTACTTGGTGCCCGCGACCATCATGGCGAGGTCGAGGACGACGAGCCGGCGATCGTGGAGGATTTCGGGGACGTCGGCGGCGATGATGCGCTGTGCGAGTCCCTCGACGATTGCGGTCTTGCCGACGCCGGCCTCGCCGAGGAGGACGGGGTTGTTCTTGGTGCGTCGGCAGAGAACCTGCACGACTCGTTCGATCTCGTTCTGTCGTCCGATGACGGGGTCGAGCGCGCCTTCCTTGGCGAGTTCGGTGAGGTCTCGTCCGAAGCTGTCGAGGGCTGGGGTCTTGCTGCGGCCGCGCCGGGCTTCGGAGGTTGCGCCGGAGGAGCCGCCGGAGCCGCCGCTGGCGCCGGCCTCGCCGGATTCGGACTCTGAGCCTGCGCCGAGGAGGTTGAGGACTTCCTCGCGGACCTCTTCGAGTTTGAGGCCGAGGTTCATGAGGACCTGCGCTGCGACGCCGTCGTGCTCGCGGAGGAGGCCGAGGAGGAGGTGCTCGGTGCCGACGTAGTTGTGGTTGAGGTTGCGTGCTTCCTCGATGGCGTACTCGATGACCTTCTTGGCGCGCGGGGTCTGTGGGAGGCGGCCCATGGTGACCATCTCGGGGCCGGCCTTGACGAGTTTCTCGACTTCGAGGCGGACCTTTCGGAGGTCGACGTCGAGGTTCTTGAGGACGTTGGCGCCGACGCCCGAGCCTTCCTTGACGAGGCCGAGCAGGATGTGCTCGGTCCCGATGTACTCGTGGTTGAAGCGCTGTGCCTCCTGGTTGGCCAGAGCCATGACCTTTCGTGCACGATCGGTGAATCGCTCGAACATCTGAGGCTCCCGCGGACCGGGGTTGTGCCGGTCCGCTCTGGATCATTCTTCGCACGCCCGGGGCGACCCGACGCACCCGGCGGCCTTCCCGGGCACGGAAAGGCCCCCGAGGCCGTGCCGTGCCCCAGTATCGGCTGCGAGGGGCGTGCCAGTTGTCCGGAGAGAGGAAAGGGCGGTTGGGGTGGCCGTGGAGGGGTTCGGTCTGTGCGGGCGGTCCGCGTGAGGCGGGGCACTGCCGAATCGGCAGGGGGAAGTGACTCAACCCGCCGGTGGAGCGGATAAGCCTTGGTCGGGGAGCGGGCGAACGACGCTCTGTAGGTGTGTGACAACGGATTAGGGATCGATTCCGCCGGGTTCAGCTATCGCGTTGCCCCTTCCCAGGCGAGGGCGGGGTCTGCGACGATGCCGAGGGGGATGGAGACCTCGTCCACGCTGCCGGCGATTTCGTCGCGGATGCGGACCTTGAGGAGGTAGGAGCCGACGGTGAGGGTGCGCGGGAGTTCGATCTCGGAGACGAGGTAGAAGTCGCGTCGGATGTTGCGAGAGGTCTCGACGATGCGTTCCGGCGGGCGTCTCCAGGCGAGGCGGCCGTCGGCGCGGTGGACGACGAGGAGTTCCTGCGAGAGTTCGACGGCGAGTGTGTCACCCGGCGTGCCGTTGTCGCTGGTTTCCGTGCGGGGGCGGTGGGCGAAGCGGTCGATCTCGGCGTAGACGATGGCGCGGTTGATCTGTCCGGCCATGAAGTCGTTGCGTGGGAAGGGCTGGAAGCTGCCGAAGCCATCGACGCGGCGGCAGAGTTCGGCGCGGGCGATGCGCACGCCCATGCCGGTTTCGAGGTCGTCGGCGACCTCGCGGAGGGCTCGCGCGGCGTCGGAGGCGTCGCGTGAGTCGCCGAGGCGCGTGAGCAGGTCGCGCACGGCGCGGAGGGTGCGCAGTTCATCGGGGGAGAGGCGTCCGCCGGAGTCGGAGGCTGGATCGACGGGCATCGCGGCGGGGGAGGAGGCGGTCGCGGCGACCAGGGCCAGCGCGTCGGCGAACGGTTCGTTCGCGGCGTTCATGCGGTCGCGGAGGAGCAGGGTCAGGCGGTCGTAGGCCTCGGCGAGGGTGACGGCGGGATTCACCGGCGGCGGGGCGGGCGTCGGTTCGGCGGGTGGAGTCGCGGCTTCTGTCGGTTGCGCGGGGTTCGATTCGGGTACTACGACCATGCCGGTTTCGGTTGTGGAATCGGGCGCGTTCGCGGGAGTCGGTTCGGCCTGCGCGGTCCTGCTCTCGGCGAGGAGGCGTTCGAGGTCGAGGGCGAGGCGTGAGACGTCGTCGCGCCTGGGCTGCTCGGGGTCCGGGATGGGAGCGGGTCCGGCGGCGGGGTCGTCGGTGGTGGCGAGGTGTCCGAGGCCGGTGTTCAGGGTGGCATCGTCGCGGCCTGCCGAGCCGCCCATCCAGCCGCAGCCTGCGGCGATGAGGCAGGTTCCCGCGGCGAGCGCGAGCAGGCACGCGGGGGCACGACCGGTGGGACAGTGGGGGGTGACGGTGACGATGGATTGGCGTGGATGCACGGCTGTGGCCTCCTGCGCTCGCCGGCGGGTCGAACTGCGTCTGTCGCGGGGCGGTGCGGGCGCGCAACCCCGGCGCACGATCGGCCTGTCATCGGCCGGTCAGCGGGTGAGGCTTGCGAATCGGAGGGCCTGTGCTTCGAGGAGGCGGCGCGGGTCCGAGCCGGAGCGGGCGAGCGCGGTGGACTCGACGCACAGTCGGAGGACGGCGGCGGCGTCGGACGGGGTGATGCGCCTGGCGGCGTGGAGGACGGCCTCGCTGCCCGCGCCCCAGATGCGCAGGACGCTCATCACCTGGCCCGGTGCGATGCGTTGCGCGAAGCCGTGCGACGCGCCGTGCAGTTTGCGGGCGAGGTCCAGCATCGCCCACTGGGCCGGGACGTCGGCGTCGCGCGGGCCGTTCTCGAGGACGATGCGCAGGCGCGAGAGGGCGGCCTCCGGGTCGCCCGAGAGAAGGTCGGCCTGGATGGCCCAGGCTTCCTCTTCGCGGGTGCAGCCGACGAGTTCCTTGACGAGGGCGGTGGTGATGGCGTCGTCGTCATCGACGCTGAGGGAGAGTTTGGCGAGTTCGCTGTCGATTCGTCCGGGGTCTGGGCCGAGGAGTTCGACGAGGAGTTCCGCGGCGCGCTTGTCGATGGCGCGTGCGTGGACCTCGCGGGCGCGGCGTTCGGCCCACGGGACGGCTTCGCGTTGCTGGAGTCCGTCGCACTTGACGATCGCGCCGGGGGCGTGCTCGATGAGGGTGTCGAGTCTGCCGCTGTTCCAGCGGTCGGCGCGGAGGACGAGGGTGGCGGAGTCGGCGGGCGCGTGGGCGTAGCGTTCGAAGATGGGGCGGGCGTCCTCCTTGACGAGCTGGTCGGCGGCGTCGGCGACGATGAGCTTGTGCTGCTGGAGGAGTCCGAAGCTGCGGCACTCGTCGAGGACGTCGGCGGGCCTGACGGACTGGCCGTCGAGGTAGATGGTTTCGACCTCGCCGTGGGCCATGAGGAGCGCGGCGCGGATGGCGGCGGTTCGGTCGGCGCGTTGGAAGGCGTCCGGGCCGTGGAGGACGACGATGCGCGCGGCGGGATCGGGGCGGAAGTTGACGGCCCGGGTGCTTGCTTTGGTGGTGGCGGCGGCGCGTTTCGCCATGGGGTGACGATAGCGAACCCGGCGGGCGGGCGTCGTCGTATCGTTGGGTGGATGCTGTCGCTGAGCGTCATCCAGGGGCCGGACGAGGGGCGGACGTTCCAGTTGCCGCCGAACGAGCCGCAGTTGATCGGGCGTTCGAGCGAGGCGTTGCCGATCACGGACGACACGGTGAGCCGTCGGCACGCGGAGCTGACGCCGGACGGGAGCATCTGGTGGATCCGCGACCTGATGTCGCAGAACGGGACGTACGTGAACGGGGTGCGGATCGCGGAGCGCACGCGTCTGCGCGCGGGTGACCAGGTGCGCGTCGGCTCGACGCTGCTGGTGTTCGGGCAGAGCGACCGGCCGGACTCGTTCGGGGTGGAACTGCTGCACGCGGACGAGCTGGACGTGGAGTTCGAGCGGACGATCCCGTCGAACGAGGACTCGGTGATCCTGGCGGAGCCGGAGCCGCGTGCGGCGGCGGTGGACCACCTGCGCGTGATCTACCAGTTGACGACGCTGACGACGCAGGTGATGGACCGGCAGCAGCTGCTGAACGCGGTGCTGGACCTCGTGTTCCGCGAGTTCAAGCCGGAGCGGGGCGTGATCATGCTGCGCGAGGAGTTGCCGGACGGCGCGCTGAGGCCCGCGGCCGCGATGCACCGCACGCCGCCGAAGGACAAGGAGGAGGCGCGGATCGGGGTGTCGCGGACGATCCTGCAGCACGTGCTGAAGCACTCGGAGGGGGTGCTGAGCTCCAACGCGATGGCGGACCGGCGGTTCCAGGCGGGCGACAGCGTGCAGCGGTTCCGGATTCGCAGCGCGATCTGCTCGCCGATCCGGTTTCAGGACCGCGTGTACGGCACGATCTACGTGGACTCGTCGATCGCCAACTACACGTTCACGGAGCAGCAGCTGGCGTTGCTGAACGCGATCGGCCAGCACACGGGCCTGGCCCTCGCCAACGCGGAGCACTACGGGCAGAAGATTCACACGGAGCGGCTGGCGGCGATCGGCGAGACGGTCGCGAGCCTGAGCCACTCGATCAAGAACATCCTGCAGGGTCTGCGCGGCGGCGCGGACGTGGTGGAGATGGGGCTGAAGAAGGACGACCCCGCCCTGGCGCGCAACGGGTGGGCGATCCTGAAGCGGAACCTGGACCGGATCGTGGGGCTGACGCTGAACATGCTGGCGTTCAGCCGCCAGCGCTCGGTGGAACTGGAACTGACGCCGCTGGGCGCGCTCATCGAGGACTGCGCGCAACTGCTGGAGAGCGCGTGCGCCGGCCGGCAGGTCGCGCTGATCGTGGACCACGACCCGGAGATGCCGCCGATCCCGATCGACGCGAACCTGATCCACCAGGCGCTGATGAACCTGCTGACGAACGCGGTCGAGGCCGTGCCGCCGGGGACGGGGGCGGTGACGGTGCGGACGTTCTACCGCGTGACGGACCCGCTGCTCGGGCAGGGGCACGCCTACGCGGACGTGCACGTGATCGACAACGGGCCGGGCATCCCGGAGGACCGGCTGCGCTGGGTCTTCGAGCCGTTCCACACGACGAAGGGGACGAAGGGCACGGGCCTGGGGCTGGCGGTGACGCGGCGGATCGTCGAGGAGCACCGCGGGCAGATCGAACTGATCAGCGAGGTGGGCAAGGGGACGACGGTGAAGATGACGCTGCCGGCGGACGCGGCCGAGCACGCCGACCCCTCGGCGACGGCGCAGAGCCGGTTGCAGGCGGATCGGCTGGCGTAGTGCGGTTTGTTTGAAGCCTTTGCGCGGAGCGGGGCGCGCGGTCGCGCTGATCCGATGGAACAATCTCAGCGGAGTTTCAGCGCCGTCGCCATGGCGTTGCCCATGTCGGCCGGGCTTTCGGCGATGGTCGCGCCCGCGGCCCGCAGGGCGGCGATCTTGCTGTCGGCCGTGCCCTCGCCGCCGGAGATGATCGCGCCTGCGTGGCCCATGCGTTTGCCGGGGGGGGCGGTGCGACCGGCGATGAAGGCGGCGACGGGCTTGCGGACGTGGGTCTTGATGAATGCCGCCGCGTCCTCCTCGTCGGTGCCGCCGATCTCGCCGATCATGAGGATGCCGTGCGTCTCCGGGTCGGCCTCGAAGAGTTTGAGGCAATCGACGTGGTTCACGCCGCGGACCGGGTCGCCCCCGATGCCGATGCAGGTGCTCTGGCCGATGCCGAGTCGGGAGCACTGCCAGACGGCCTCGTAGGTGAGTGTGCCGGAGCGAGAGACGATGCCGACGGCCTTGCCGGTCCTGGCCTCGCTGACGTGGGTGTGGATGTAGCCGGGCATGATGCCGATCTTGCATCCGGCGTTGGTGTAGGGGTCGGACGGACCCGTGCCGGCGCCGGTCTTCGGGCCGGGCGTGATGATGCCGGGGCAGTTGGGGCCGATGAGGGTGATGAGTTGCTGCGCGGGGTGGACGTCCGCGCCGCGCGCGCCGAGGTTCATCTCGTCGAGCACGGCCCGCACGCGGATCATGTCCTGCACCGGCACGCCCTCGGTGATGCAGCAGATGACGCGGATGCCGGCGGCGGCGGCCTCGAGCACGGCGTCGGCGGCGAAGGCGGGGGGAACGAAGATCATGGTGGCGTCCGCGCCGGTCTCGCGGACGGCCTTATCTACCGTGTCGAAGATGGGCAGGGCGTTCTCGTCCTTGGTCCCGCCCTTGCCGGGCGTGACGCCGCCGACCATCCGGGTGCCGTAGTGGAGGCAGCCGCGAGTATGCACGGCCCCGAAGGCGCCGGTGATGCCCTGACAGATGACGCGGGTGTCTTTGTTGACGAGTGTGGCCATGGGAAGGGGAGGATAGGGGCGCACAGAGCAGGGCATGGAGGAAACGGCGTGTGGAGGCGGTCGCGCCACGATCCGTGCCGCCCATGGCGTCGAGGTGACGCGCGGCTTCCCTGGCGATGAGCGAATCGAGTCCGGCGCGGACGAGGGCGGTTTTTTCCTTGATGCCGGTGCAGCGGGCGGCCTCTTCGAGGGGCTTCTCGTCGATGTTGAGCGTCGTTCTCATGTGCATTTCGGTATGCACAACTTATGCACACTTTAAGCCGCGCCGACCTGCTCGACGCCGATCTTTTCCGTGACTTGCGGGGGAGGGCCGGGGTAGGCTGGACGTTGGTCGGGAGGGCAAGGTGGCGAAGCGGGCAGATTGGGAGGGCGAAGACCGAGTGGAGACCGGCGCGTTGCCCGGGCGTGACGACCGCGCCGATTCGGCCGCGCCGACTTCGCCGTTGGGGGAGGCGTCCGGGGTCGAGCGGCCTCGGCTGTCTGCGGGCGAGCGCGTGCACCGGTACGTGGTGGAGGCGTGGGTGGGGGCGGGGACGTTCGGGGAGGTCTACCGGGCGCGTGACACCGCGCTGCAGCGGGACGTGGCGTTGAAGACGCTGCGCGGCCCGTGGACGCGCGACGCGGCGGCTGTGGCGCGCTTTCGGCGCGAGGCGGAGGCGTTGGCGCGGATCAGCCATCCGAACGTTGCGGCTGTGCATGACGTGCTCGAACACGAGGGGCGTGTCTTCATCGTGATGGAGTTCGTCGAGGGGAGGACGCTCGCGGAGCGGCTGCGCGAGGGGCCGATCGAGCCTGCGGAATCGCTGGTGATTGCGCTGCAGGTGGCGAGAGGGATCGGCGCGGCCCACGAGCGCGGGGTGATCCACCGCGACCTGAAGCCTGCGAACGTGATGCTCGGCCGGACCGGGGCGAAGGTGCTGGACTTCGGGCTCGCCAAGCACTTTCACGAGAGCGCGGGGGAGGGCGGGGGTGCGCGGCGGGCTGCGCTCGGCACGCCGGGGTACATGAGCCCGGAGCAGGTGGCGGGCAAGGAGGTGGACCACCGGGCGGACGTGTGGGCGTTCGGGTGCGTGCTGTACGAGTGCTTGGCGGGCGTGCGGGCGTTTCTTGGCGAGCGGGCGTCGCCGGACTGGGGTGTGCTGCCGGTCGATCTGCCGGAGGGTGTGCGTCGGTTGGTGGAGCGATGCCTGGACCCGAGCGTGACGGGGCGTCCGGGGTCGATGCGGGAGGTCGCCGAGGCTCTCGGTGCGGCGGCACGGCCGGGAGATCGGGCGGTCGTGGCGCGTGAGCGTCCGGTGTTGCCGTTGGAGACGGACCCGCTGATCGGGCGTGGGCGCGAGGCAGAGGAGGTGCGCGGGCTGCTCGGGCAGGCGCGCCTGGTGACGCTTCTCGGCCCCGGGGGGTGCGGGAAGACGCGTCTGGCGCTTCGGCTGGCGCACGAGGCCCAGGAGCGGGGAGAGGCGGTCGGCGCGGCGTGGCTGGCCTCGGTTTCCGATCCGGTGCACGTGCCGCAGGTCGTGGCGGGGTCGCTGGGGGCGCGTGGAGCGAGCCGAGGCGTGGAGGCGATCGCGGAGGTCGTTGGGGATCGCCCGATGCTGCTGGTGCTGGACAACTGCGAGCACCTGTCGGTGTCGTCGTCGTTGTTTGTGCGTGAGGCGTTGTCGCGTGTGCCGGGGCTTCGGGTGCTGGCGACGAGCCGCGAGCCGCTGCACGTGCCCGGTGAGCGAGTGTACTTGCTGGGGGGGCTGAGCGTGCCTCCGCCCGGGGAGTGGGCGGTGGACGCGAGCGCGCTGGAGCGGTTCGGATCGGTGAGGTTGTTCGTGGAGCGGGCGCGTGCGTCGGACCCGACGTTTCAGCTGACGCCCGAGGCGGCTGGGGACGTGGCGAGGATCTGCGCGGGAGTCGGTGGTCTGCCGCTGGCGATCGAACTGGCTGCGGCGCGTGTGCGTGCGCTGCCTGTGGGTGAGATTGCGGATCGGCTGGGCGAGGCGACTCGCCTGCTCCGTCGCGGTGCGGGGGCCGGTGGGCGGCACGACACGCTCGAGGAGGCGATGGGCTGGTCGTACCGCACGCTGACGCGGGACGAGCAGGGGATGTTCCACGCGTTGAGCGTGTTCAGCGGGGGGTGCACGCTGGACGCGGCGGTGGAGGTGTGCGGTGCGGGAAGGGACGAGTTCGCGGTCATCGACCTTCTGGCGCGGCTGGTGGACAAGTCGCTGCTTGTTTTCGACCGCGAGGCGGAGCGGTACCGGATGCTCGAACCCGTGCTTGCCTATGCGAGAGCGAGGGCGGAGGCGGAGTCGGACGCCGGTGCGATCCGGCTGCGCCACGCGGCCTACTTCGTGAGGCTCGGCGAGCGGCTGTTCGGCGACCACGGCGGGCCGGGCGAGGCGCTCGCGCTCGACCGGTTCCAGCGTGACCACGGCAACTTCCTCGCCGCACTCGAGCACTTCGCGGGCGAGGGGGGGGATGCCGAGTCGGGTCTTCGTCTTGCGAACGTGCTGGTGCTGTTCTGGCAGGCGCGCGGGTACATCAGGATCGGCCTGTCGTGGCTGGAGCGGTTGATCTCGGCGCGGGGAGGTGCGGCGGATGCGCTTCAGGCGCGTGGGTACAACGCGGCGGGGATCCTCGCGTGGAGCGACGGGGACCGTCGGAAGTCTCGGGAGTTCATCGAGGCCGGGATCGGGATCGCGGGGGCGATCGGTGACGGGGCGCGTCTGGCGCGTTGCTGGAGCCTGCTGGGGATCCTGAACAAGGATGCGGGAGATCTGGCCGGGGCGCGAGAGGCGCACGCACGGGCGCACGACCTTTACCGGGCGAGCGGGGATGGCGTGCGCGCGGCGCAGGAGAGCCTAAATCTGGCCGTGGTGACGATCCACGAGGGTCGCCTGGAGGAGGCGGAGTCGCTCCTGCGGGCGTGCCTGCCGGACTTTCGGGAGAAGGGGGATCGATTCCGCGAAGCGGCCGCGCTGAGGAATCTTGCGGACATCGCGATGACACGGGGCGACTTCGGACGGGCGAGGGAGGCGCTGGTCCAGGCGTGGGGGCTGCGACGTGGGATGACCCACCTGCCGAGTTGCGCAAGTCTTGCGCTGTTGCTCGGGGTGTGCGCACTTCGGCTGGAGCGAACGGAGGAGGGCGCGGGCCTGCTGATTGCGAGCGAGAAGATCCGTCTTGCGGCGGGTGCGTCTCGTTCCGCGGAGGAGGATCGGCTGTGGCACGAGGCACGGCGGGAGGCGGGTGTTGACGGCGTTTTGACGTTGGCGCCCGGGGAGACACCTGATACACTGCTCGCGGTGGTGGATCGGTGGCTCGGGGTCGGCGGCTCTGCCGTGCAGCGTGGCGGTGTCTGAAGGGGGCGGACGATGAAACAGCGGGTGCGTCGTCGGGTGGCGTGCGCGGGCGTGATCGCATCGTCGGCGTGCGTGATGGCGGTGACCGGGTGCAAGAGCCGGCCTTCGGAGAACGATTTCCAGTGGGCGGCGATCGCCAGCAACACGCTGCGGATCATGGAGCTGGAGCGTGGCGCGGGGGAGTATCGCCACGACATGACGGACGTGAGCACGACGGAGTCGGTGCCGACGTACGCGTCGGTGGGGCAGCTGAACGTTCCGGCGGGCGGTGAGGCGGTGTTGACGGTCACGCTCGACCAGCCGACGAACGGGGCGCAGACGTTCCTGTTCTACTACTCGTCGCTGGGCGTGGTGTGCTCGCCCTGGAGCCACAGCGTGGATACGGGCTTGTCGAACTCGTTCACGGTGGAGGTGAAGGCGTGCGCGAGCGCCCAGGCGGGGAACATGACGTGGCTGACGTGCCGGAACGCGAACGGTCAGGGGTCGGTGACGGTGAAGGTGGTCATCGAGTAGGCACGGCCGGTCGGAGCGTGAGAAGCCCGCGCATCTCCCCCCCTACAATCGGCCCTCATGCGAGCGATCGTGACGGGCCAGGTCGGGATGGACAAGAAGCCGTACCTGAACGGGGCGCGTGACTTCGCGGGGGAGCAGGGGGAGTCGATCGCGGTCTACCACGTCGGTGACATGATGTACGCGGAGGCGCCTGACGTGCGGCCGGGGCGGATTCTGGACCTGCCGATCAGCCGTTTGAACTCTCTGCGTCGGGCGGCGTTCAAGGACATCATCTCGGATTCGGCGGGTCGTCCGAACGTGCTGGTGAACACGCACGCGACGTTCCGGTGGCGTCACGGCCTGTTCTCGGCGTTCGACTTCGACCAGATCGAGAAGTTCGCACCGGACCTCTTCATCTGCCTGGTGGACAACATCGAGGTGGTGCACCACAGGCTGCACGCGGACCACGTGATCGACGCGACGCTGAAGGACTGCATGGTGTGGCGCGAGGAGGAGATTCTGGCGACGGAGCTGATGTCGAAGGCGGTGAAGGGGAGCCAGTTTTTCATTCTGTCGCGCGGGCGGCACGCGGAGACGACGCGGACGCTGTTCCGGCTCGTGTGCCGGCCGGGGATGCGGAAGGTGTACCCGAGTTTTCCGATGAGCCACGTGGTGGACATGCCGGAGGTGCTGGCGGAGATCGACGGGTTCCGGGCGGAGCTGGCGGAGCACTTCATCACCTTCGACCCCGGGGACGTGGACGAGAAGCTGCTGCTGGACCGTGCGCTGGCGGCTGCGCGGGAGGGGGCGGAGTTCATCGAGCACGTGCCGCACTCGTTCGGCGGGGCGAGGTCGGGGCCGCCGATCCGGGTGCGGGTGCGCGAGGTGCTGGACATCGCGGGGGACATCGACGGGCAGATCTACATGCGGGACTTCAAGTTGATCGACCAGTCGGACATGATCGTGAGTTACGTGCCGGAACTGCCGGGGGGGGTGCCCGGGCTGTCGAGCGGCGTCGAGCGGGAGCTGCACCACGCTTTCGAGCACACGAAGGAGGTGTACGTGGTGTGGAAGCCGAAGAAGCCGCCCAGCCCCTTCATCACGGAGACGGCGACGAAGGTGTTCGGGTCGGTGCAGGACGCGCTGTGGTTCTTCGAGTTGTCGGGGATGTTCGGTGAGCGGAACCTCTTCGGGCACTGAGGGCGATCGGGTACACTGGGGGGCATGGTTCCATCTTCGGCGGAGGTCGCGCGGCGACGGTGGACGGTGCTGATCGTGCTGCGGTGCACGACGTTGCTTGCCATGCCCGTGGCCGTCGTGCCGTTCGCAAGTTGGATTCAGGAAGGGGTGAGAGACGGCGACCTTCTGGACGTCGGGTACTACTGGCCCCGGGTGACGGCCGGCTTTCTTCCGTTCGTCTACTTCGTGTTCGTGCTCATGTTCGGGCGGCTGTTCGTCCATTTCGTTGTACCGCTGCGCAGGTGGTCGGAGTGCCCGGCGTGTCGGTACCGGCTGGAGGGGCTGGTCGAGGCACGCTGCCCTGAGTGTGGGCTGGCGCTCTCGCCGGAGTTCATGGGCCTGTCGCCGGAACGGGACTCGAACCTTCGCCGGACGGCGCGCGTGATCAGAACGCGGGAGATCGTGGCGGTCGTGCTCAGGTTCTGTGGTGTGCTCGCCGGGTTTGCAGCGTCGCTCTCCATCGCGGGGGCCGTCGTCGCGCTGGGCTGGGTGACACAAGTGGGAGACGAGTACACCGGATGGTATATTTCGAGTTTCGTCGCTTACCTCGTGTTCGCCGGGGTGACGGGCGGAATCACGGTGGTACTGCTGTTCATGCCCATGACGCTCGCCCGGTTCATCGTCCCCGGGCCGCCGCGGCCTGCTGCTCCGCAGGACCGGGCCGGTGGCGAGAATCGCCTCGGGGATGCCTGACGACGGATGCTCGCCGGTGTGGCGTCTCAGGCCCGATTTTGGGGGATTTGATCCCGGAAGGGCTTGGCAGTCGACGGATTATGGCGCATGATTGAGAGTCGCCGGGCTTGACCGGCGGGGTTGTTGTCTGCCCACTCACGCCGGGCGGTCTGGTCTCTGACCGGCCGCCCGGTTTTTTGGTGTGGTTTGCGGCGTGGAGGTAGGCTTGGTCGAAACCCGGCCTTGGGTTTCCGGAACGAGTCCCCGCCGGGAGGGTCTGGGATGCACGCCGCAGCCGCCATGTATGAGACACCAGCCGACGCCCAGGGACCACTGATCGATGCCCAGGCGGCGGACTGGGAGCGGACATACTGCGTCTTCGTGCATCTTTCCCATCTTGTCATGTTTTTCCTGGGCATCCCGATCGTCGTGCCGCTGATCCTGTGGCTGGCGAAGAAGGACGATTCGCCGCTGGTGGACCACCACGGGCGCGAGGCGTTGAACTTCGAGATTTCGCTTCTGATCTACGCGATCCCGATCGGGATCGTGACGTGCGGGGTGGGGGCGATCTTCGCGGTTGTGCTCGGGTTCGTGGGTGGGGTGATGGCGGTGGTGGCGGCGTCGCGCGGGCAGTACTTCTGCTACCCGATGTGCTTCCGCTTCATCCACTGAGGGCGGGCGCGGGGGGCTGGTGTGGGAGGCGTTGGGTGTCGTCCGGCGCGGGGGGTGTGGCGCATAGACTGCCCATCGTGCCGCTGCTGGAAGCGAAAGACCTGCGGAAGACCTACGGCGGTCGTGCCGTCGTGGACGGCGTGTCGGTGTACGTCGAACGATCGGAGACGGTGGGCCTGCTGGGGCGGAACGGGGCGGGGAAGACGACGACGTTCCGCATGACGATCGGGATGATCGACTGCGACGGCGGTCGGGTGTTCTTCGACGAGCACGAGATCACGCGGCTGCCGATGTACCAGCGGGCGAGGCTTGGCGTGGGGTATCTGTCGCAGGAGCCGAGCGTGTTCCAGCGGCTGTCGTGCGAGCAGAACCTGCTGGCGATCCTCGAGACGCTGGGCCTGTCGCGGCGCGAGCGCAAGCAGCGTGCGGGCGCGCTGCTGGCGCAGTTCGGGCTGACGCACAAGGCGAGGCACGCGGCGCGGACGTGCTCCGGCGGCGAGCGGCGGAAACTGGAGATTGCCCGGGCGCTGGTGACGCAGCCGCGGCTGATCCTGATGGACGAGCCGTTCAGCGGCGTGGACCCGATCGCGGTCGAGGACCTGCAAGGGGAGATCCGCCAGCTGGCCGACCAGGGGATCGCGTTCCTCATCACGGACCACAACGTGCAACAGACGCTGCGGGTGTGCGACCGGGCGTACATCATCGACTCGGGGAAGGTGTTCGCGGAGGGCACGCCGCGGGGCCTGATCAACGACGAGATGGTGCGTCGGGTGTACCTCGGCTCGCTGTTCCGGGGCGACGAGTTCGACGACCTGCCGGAGCGGGGACGGCGCGAGGGCGTGGCGGAGGCGGCGGTGCGGGAGCCGTGAGGGTCGGGGCGCGGTAGAGTGGCGGCATGGAACGATGGCGGACCCCCATCCCGGCGTTCGCGGCGTGTGTCCTGCTGGTCGGGTGCGTGGAGCGTCGGATCGTGGTGACGACGGAGCCTGCGGGCGCGCTCGTCTACATCAACGATCTGGAGGTCGGGCGGACGCCGCTCCAGACGTCGTTCCTGTATCACGGGTGGTACGACGTGCGGGTGGAGTTGGAGGGGTACGAGGTGCTGCGGACGGAGGCGGAGGCGGCCGCGCCGGTGTACGAGTGGCCGCCGATCGACCTGGTGGCCGAGGCGTTGCCGATGAAGTTCCGGAACACACAGCGGTGGCACTTCGTGCTCTCGCCGCTTGCGGAGGCCGCGCTGACGGGCGAGGAGGCGGAGCGGTTGCTGACGGAGCGGGCGCGGTCGATGCGTGCGGAACTGGCTGGGACGGCGAGGCCGAAGGCGTCCGCGCTGCCCGCGCCGACGGAGGAGTTCGACGATCCTGGCGCGGACGATGGCGCGCCGGCGGAAGAGGACTTTCCGTTTGACGATGATGGGTGAGGCGCGATCGGATGCACACCGTGGGGAGAGGGGATGACGCACAGGCGGGACGCCTGTGCCACCGTGTCCTGCGGCTTGGCGCGTGGTGACTCGGGGCCTGCAAGGCCCCGCCCCGCGAGTCATCGGATCGGGTGGGCCGGCACGCCTGCGACGCGTGCGCCGTCGGGCACGTCGGCGGTGACGACCGCGCCCGCGGCGACGAGGCAGCCCGCGCCGATGGTGACGCCGGGGACGACGCGGGCGCCGATGCCGACGAGCGAGTTGGGGCCGACGCGGACGCGCCCGCCGAGGGCCGCGCCGGGGGCGACGTGGGCGTTCGCACCGATGTCGCACTCGTGTTCGACGATCGCACCGGAGTTGACGATGGCGTGCGGGCCTATGTCGGCGCGGGCGTTGACGATCGCGCCCGGGCCGATGAAAGCGCCCGGGGCGATCTCGGCGTCGGCGGAGACGATCGCGCCCGGATGCACGACGGCGAGGGCGGCGTCGGCGAAGCCCGACAGCGCGGCGAGCACGCGGGCGCGCGCACCGAGGTCGCCCAGCGCGACGATCCACCGGCGGCCGGCGATGAGCCGGGCCTCGGCGAGCGTGCCGAGCCGCGGGATCGCGCCCGGGCCGACCGTGGCGACCGGGCTTGGGGCGTCGTCGAGCACGCCCTCGACGCGCAGGCCCGCGAGGCGTGCGGCTTCGGCGACGACGATGGCGTGCCCGCCGCCGCCGATCAGGACGAGTCCTGGTGCGCTCATGCGTCCACCATCGGCCGGAGGCGCGGGGTGCCCGTAGACTTCGGCATGGACGCTCTCCGCATCGCGTATGTGCGTTACCTGAACACACGCCCGCTGGTGGAGGGGCTGGAGAAGGCGGGGGGTGTGGAGTTGATCCCGGCCGCGCCTTCGCACATCGCGGACCTGGTGGCGGACGGTCGTGCGGACGTGGGGCTGGTGTCGCTGGTGGATGCGGCGAAGGCTGGTGCGAGGCTCGCGCTGCTGCCGGTGGGGATAATCGGCTGCGACGGTGCGACGCTGACGGTTCGGCTGCACTCGGCGGCGTCGTTCGAGCGTGTGAGGAGGGTGTACGCGGACGTGGAGAGCCACACGTCGGTCGCGCTGTGCCGCGTGCTGCTGTGGTCGAGGTTCGGCGTGCGACCGGAGTTTGCGCCGTTCGACGCGCGCGAGCGATCGGGGGCGGCCGGGGGCGAGGAATGGCCGGAGACGCTGCTGGTGATCGGGGACAAGGTGGTGACCGATCCCCCCCCCGAGGGCCGGTACGGGCAGACGCTGGACCTCGGCGCGGCGTGGCGTGAGTGGACGGGGCTGCCGTTCGTGTACGCGGTGTGGATGTGCCGGGCGGACGAGGCGGACACGGCGCGGATCGCGTCGGCGTGCGCGCTGCTGGACCGACAGCGTCGGCGGAACGAGCAACGGCTGGGATGGATCGTTGCGCGGCGCGCGCCCGAACACCGCTGGCCAGCGGACCTGGCGCGGGAATACGTCGGCGACCTGCTCCGGTTCCGGGTGGGCGAGCGCGAGCGCGAGGCGGTGGGGCGGTTCCTGCGCGAGGCGGAAGCGCTGGGCATCGTCGATCGAAGCGAACTTCAATGGGTCGAGTCGGGACAGGCGGCATGATGCGTCGTGGTGTGTCGATGATCCCGGGAATCGGTCCGGAGGACCGGACCTCATCCCGGGCGTGGTCGGACGTTCGAGTGTCCGTCGTGTTCGGTGCTTTCGCCGATGTTCACTGTCCATTGTCCCCCGTCCACGGTTGTCCATGCCTCCCCTGCCACGACTTCGCGTGACCGCGCTGGGTGAACTGGCGAAGCAACTGCGCTTTGCGCCCCGGGAAGCGCTGCTGCGCGACATCGAGCGTGCGGAGGCGCTGGCGGGCGAGATCGATCCCGAGCGGACGTATCCGGAGGACTGGATCGTGTATCGCATCACGGGGTATCGGGCGCGGATCGACGAGCCGGCGGAGGTTGTCGGGGCTGCGCTGCTCGGCGATCTCTCCGCGCTGGTTGAGCGGCTTTCGTCGGCGGCCGGCCTGACGGCGGAGGAGTTGGCGGCGGCCGGGGCGATCGACGGAGACGCGCTGGCGGCCCGCTGGGGCGTGAGCCGCAAGACGCTCGAACGGTGGCGGCGCGAGGGGCTGCTCGCGCGGCGAGCGAGCCTCGGGGGGGGGCTTTCGCGGGTGGCGTACATGCCGGGAGCGGTGGAGCGGTTTGAGCGAGCGAACGCGGCGCGGATCGCGCGGGCGGGGGCGTTCTCGCGCGTGCCGCCGGAGGTCGAGGCGCGGATGCTGCGGCGTGCGGCACGGTACCGCGACTCGCTGGGGCTGTCGCTGAACGAGGCGGCGTCGCGGATCGCGCGGCGTTTCGGGCGATCGCACGAGGGGGTCCGGCGTCTGCTGCGCCGGCACGACGAGCGGGCGATCGCGGCGGGGCGCGAGCCGATCTTCGGTGAGCCTGCGCTGCTGGCCGGCAGGCGGCAGCGTGCCGCGCTGCGGGCGTGGCGGCGCGGGGCGCCTCCCGGCCGCATCGCGGCGCGGTACGGCCGCACGCGCGGGGCGATCCATCACGCGCTGCTCGCGGAGCGGGCGCGGCTGCTGCGGGCGCACCCGGTCGGGGGCGTTCCCCCTGCGGCGGCTGCGCTGGATGCCGACGCGATCGCAGCGTTGCTCGAACCGGAGCCGGTGCGGTCGGGCCTGGTCTGGCGGGGTGAGACGGACCTGCTGGCGTTCATCCTGTCGGCGCGCGAGCGGTCCGCGCCGGTGGCGGTCGAGGAGCGCATGCGAGCGATGGCGATGCACGCGCTGCGGGCGCGGGCGGCGCGGATCACGGGTTTGCTCGGCTCTTCGTCGGCCGAGGCGGCGGGGGTGGACCGTGCGGAGACGGACCTGCGTTGGGCGACGCGTCTGGCGGCGACGCTGGTGCGTACGCACCTGCCGCTGATGGTGGAGACGCTGGAGGGTGCGCTCGGCGTGCCGCTCGAGGGGCTGCGGCCCGGGGAGTCGCGCCCGCTGCTGGCATCGGCGGTGGTGGCGGTGGCATCGGGTGTAATGGGGCACGATCCGTGGCGCGGCGGTCGCGTGGCTGCGCCGGTGGGGCTGGCGGTGACGCGCCTGGCGGCGGGGCGTGCGCGCGAGGCACGGCCGGACCCTCGGCGTGCGATGCCGCGGCTGTCGCGGGGTGTCGCGTTCGAGGACTGGACACGCCGGCTGGCGCCGTGGCAGGCGTTTCTGGAGCCGGACGCGCGTTTCGCGGGCGTGCTGGACCTGCTGGACGCGGAGCCGCGGGCGACGCTGTGCGCGCGGTTCGGGTTGGGGGGGGGTTATCCGCGGACGCTCGCTGAGCTGGCCGCTGAGCGCGGGGTGACGGTGATGCGGGCGGGAGAACTTGAGCGGCGGGCGATACGGGCCGCGCTCACGGTTGCGAGGGCTTGACCGCGCCCGGGGTCATGGCCTGGTGGCGTGATGCCGCGGCTTTCCCGCGCTGGTCGTGGTGAATCCTCACGATCCGAGGAGATGGACGACGACGAGGAGCGCGGAGAGCGTGACGAAGTTGTGGAGGAAGTGGGCGGTCACGGACGCGATGAGCGAACCGCGCCACTCTCGCAGCAGAGCGAACATGAATCCGAGCGCGATGAGAGGGGGGGTGAAGAGCGGGCCGTAGCCGTGCATGAAGGCGAAGACGAGCGCGGCGAGCAGCCCCGCGGCGGCCGCGCCGACCCTTGCGCGTGCGTGGCGGTAGAGGGCGCCGCGGAAGATGGTTTCCTCGACGATCGGCGCCCAGATGGTCGCCATGAGGAAGAGGAGCACGACGAGCAGGGTGTTGCCCGAGAGGACGAGGTCGAGCGGCGCGTTCTGGGGAAGAGGTTGCTGCTCCGGCGTGCCGCGAATGGCGGAGGCGATCATGGCCCAGACGGCGGAGAGGATGAGGCTGAGGACGACGCCGCCGACAAAGACGGGGAGCGCGGCGAGATAGCCCAGGACGCCGCACCCGACTTCGCGGAGCACGCCGCGCGGAGCGTGCCATCCCGTGGCGGCGCGCCATCGTGCGAAGGGGACGCCGCGTGTGAGCGGCCAGAGGATGAGCAGGACGAGGCCTGCCTGGAGCGTGAGTCCTGCGACGACGGCGGCGGTGTCGCTCAGGACAAGGCCGACGAGGTCGGCGAGGAGTTTCACGCCGAGGAACCCGAGGAGGAAGACGACGAGGGTTTCGAGATAGACGCTCCCGCCGGGCATGGGCGGGACGAAGCGTGGTCTGAGCGAGCGTCCCATGAAGAGGACGAGGGCGATGACGAGGAGCACGAAGCCGACGAGGATGGCGAGCGGGATGACGACAGCGGCGATGAGCACGCCGAACGCGAGCGCGGTTGCGGGTCCGAAGATGGCGGCGCGTTCGGGGTTGTCGTCGTTGCGTCCGAAGACGAGCGCGAGTCGGCCGAACCAGCCGTGGCGGTGCACGAGGCGGTCGCGGGTCTCGTCGTCGAGGGATTCCGGCCCGTTGGTATAGATCGTGCGCAGGGTTTCGAGGTCGGCCAGGAGTGCGGTCGGTTCCGGCTCGTCGGGGCGTTCGCTCGCCAGGCGCTCGAACTCGGGGCGCAACTCGTCGAGCCGGGCGAGCGCGCGCTGCGCGCCGTCGTCCGGTCTCGACGCCATCTCGGCCATGGAGATGACGGCGCGGACATCGTCTCGCGGGGTCGGGGCGGCCTTGGCCAGGGCGTGCGAGGCCTCGCCGTTGGGGTCGGGCATTCCCAGCCCGTGGAGGACGAGTACGTAGAGGCGGGCGGTGAGGCCGAACTGGTCCATGGTGGTGGGCGGGGCATCGACCTCCGCGCGCTGGACCGGGGCGGGCTGACTGCTCGCGATTGAAGTCAACGCCTGGAGGCCCGCGACCAGGAGGACGAGGGCGATGGCCAGCGTGAGGGCGATCCGGCGCGAGAGGGGCGTGCCGGGGTCGGGCGGTTCGCGGTGGTGTCGGTGATGTTGGGGGGCGTTGGGGAGGATGGACATGCTCCCGATGATCGGCCCGCGCGGGGGACTGGGCCACAGCCGGGGCGGAATCTTGACCGGGGCCGCTCGGCTGCTAGGGTTCCCGGCTGTTGATTCCTCGTGCCCGGGCTGGGAGGCCCTTGGCGCGGGAGCCTTGGGAAACCATGCCGCGGAGGACGCGGCCCGCCCCGCCCGGTAGGCGGCGAGCAGACGCACCCGGCGAGGGGCTTGTGCCTTCGCCAGAGCAGGACGATCGGTCGGCGTGCCGACGTCCGAATCGGGAGGCCCGACGTGAGACGCCAGACGTTCTATGCCAAGCCCGGCGAGGTCGAGCGAGGTTGGAAGGTGGTGGACGCGGAGGGCGTTCCGCTGGGCCGCCTTGCGGTGGAGGTGGCGACGGTGCTGATGGGCAAGCACCGGCCGGAGTACTCGCCGCACGTGGACACGGGCGAGTTCGTGGTGGTGACGAACGCGAAGAAGGTCGCGCTGACCGGGCGCAAGGCGGAGCAGCGGATGAAGCTCCGGTACACGCGTTACCCCGGCGGGCTGAAGGCGGAGGCGTATGGCGCGGTGCGCGAGCGCCGGCCCGAGCGGCTGGTCGAGGACGCGGTGCGGCGGATGTTGCCGAAGAACCGGCTCGGTCGGCACATGCTCACGAAACTGAAGGTGTACGGCGGGCCTGAGCACCCGCACCAGGCGCAGCAGCCCGTCCGCATGGAAGTCTGACCCTCCCGTACTCCCACGAACAAGGACCGCGACCCGCGCACGCGAGAATCACCATGATGACACTGAGGACCGAGACGCAGACATCCGCCGAGACCGGGGCGACCTCGACGCGCCCGCTTCGGGAGCCGACGCCGCCCGACGCGCAGGGGTGGTGGTGGGGCACGGGTCGTCGCAAGACGGCGGTGGCGCGTGTGCGGCTTCGCCCTGCGAAGGGCGAGGCGACGGTGAAGGTGCAGAAGTCCGGGAACCGGTTCAAGACGATCGAGGAGCATTTTTCGGAGGAGCGTGACCGGAACGACGCCTATGCGCCGCTGAAGCTGACCAACACCTTCGGGAAGATGGAGGTGGTGATCCGTGCGGCGGGCGGTGGGACGATGGGGCAGGCGCAGGCGGTGCGGCTGGGGATCAGCCGCGCACTGGCGGGGTACGACCCGACGTTCGAGCCGGCGTTGCGTGCGGCGGGCTTCCTGACGCGCGACGCCCGGGAGGTGGAGCGGAAGAAGTACGGGCAGGCGGGGGCGCGGCGCCGCTTCCAGTTCTCGAAGCGTTGACCGTGCGGCGTGGAGTCCATGCAGCGGCGGCCCGGGCCTGTCCCGGGTCGCTTTTTTCTTCGGCGTGCGGATGACGTGGCGAATCCACGCGTTGCGGCTTGCGGGAGCGAGCGGGAGAGGCGAGGATTCGAGCGTCGATGTCCAGGGCCGCTTCCTCGCTCCGATACTGGCGGCGCGTCCGTCGCCGGGTGGTCTGGGCCGCCCTCGCGCTCGCGGCGGTCGCGTGCGCGGGCGTGGCGTTCGCGTTCATCCTCTCGAACCGCCCGCCGGCGTGGTGGGCGGACCTCGACCCGCACGACTCGCGACAGACGATCCTCGCGGAGGAACTCGAGAACGCCGTCGGCACGCACCTGCACCTGGCCCGCGAGACGGACCCGGCGCTCGGCGAGGGCGAACGCTGGCGGAGCGAGCCGTGGCGCGTCGCCATGCGGTCCGACGACGCGAACGCCTGGCTGAACACTCGCCTGGAGGCCTGGCTGGAGAGCCTCTCGAACGGCTCGGCGTCGATCCCGGATGAGGTGCGGCAGTTGCGTGTTGTCTTCGAGCGCGGGCGCATCCGCGTGGGCGTGCTCATCGACGATGGCCGCACGCGGCGGATTCTCTCGGCGACGCTGCGCCCGGAACTGCGCGAGGACGGCTCGCTCTGGGTCTCGGCGGAGGCGGTCGGCGTCGGACGGCTCTCGCTCCCGACCGATTGGACGCTCGGCGACGAAGGCCCGCCCGACGCACGCGTCGTCCCGATCTCGGTCTGGAACAAGCCCGCCGCCCGCAACCTGATCGAGGCCCTGCGGGGCGGGCGGCCGCTGATGGAAGAGCCGGTGATCGAACTCATCGACGGGCGGAGGGTGCGGTTGCTCTCGATCGCGGCCCGCGAGGGCCGGCTGGAGGTGGAGTGCAGGACGGAGGGGGGGAGGTGAGACACCGGCCTCACTGGCAATGGTGCAACCTTCGCGGCCCTCTCTGGGTCGTGTTGACGCCTTGCCGTATTCCCAGTAGAGCCTATCCCAGAGCCTCTCGAAGTAACATGAACGAGCACGCGAAGTGAAGGTAACCCTGGAACAGAACGGTGGACTTCTCCCATCGGATGCACAGTCGGCGGAAGTTCTGGAACCAGGAGATCGTCCGCTCCACGGTGAAGCGGCGCTTGTAGCGGCGCAGCGGGCGGCCGTCCTGCGTCACGTTCTCCGGACGCCGGTTGCTCTGGTGCGGCGGGATCAACTCGATGCCGTCCGCAGCCAGTTCCTCGTCGAGCGCGTCGCTGTCGTAGGCCTTGTCGCCGACCACACGCTCGGGCGTCTCTTCGGTCAGCATCCAGCCGAAGAGCTGCTGCACCAGCCTGGTCTCGTGCGGCGAGGCCGACGCCGTGTCCACCGCCACCGGCAGGCCGCGCGCGTCCACGAGAACCATGATCTTCACGCCCTTTCCGGCCTTCGTGCGCCCGATCCCGTCGCCGCCGCCCTTGGCCTTGCTGAAGGTGCCGTCGATGAAGCACTCGTAGAGCCGGTACTCGCCGCGATCCTCGACCAGCCGGCCCGCGTCGCGCATGATGTTCTCGAAGACGCCCGCCTCGACCCAGCGCTTGAAGCAGCGGTGCACCGCGCTCCTGGAGCCGTACTCCCGCGGCAGGTCCTTCCACTTCGCGCCGTTGTCGAGGATCCAGAAGATGCCCGCCACCGCCTTGCGTTTGTCCGTCGGCGGCCGCCCGCCCAGAGGGCTGCGCGGCGCATCGGACACCCGCTCGCAGATCCAGTCAAGCTGCTCGTCCGTGAGTCTTATCGTCATGCATTCTCATACGCGCGATAATGAAGGAGGTTCCGGGATAGGCTTTAGCGTGAAGCCGGCTTCGCCGCAACGGTGTCGCTATCTGGCTCTGTATTCCAGGCTCGCGACGGTGACGTCGTCGGCGAGGTTGTCGGTGCCGGCGAAGCGGCGCACGGCCTCGAAGAGGCTGTTGACCTCGGCGTCGGTGGAGTCGGCGTCGGCGAGGGTGGCGAGGATGCGGTCGAGGCCGAACTCCTGCCCCTCGGGCGAAGGCTGCTCGACGACGCCGTCGGAGAAGACGATCATGCGCGCGCCGGGCGGGAAGGGGGCCTGCTCGCTCTCGTAGGGGACGTCGGCATCGACGCCGAGGGGGAGTCCGCCGTTGGCGTCGAGTTTGTGCGGTCTGCCGGAGGTAGATCGGTAGAGCCAGTGCCCGTGTCCGGCATCGACGAATCGCACGGTGTTGTGGGTGGGGTCGAAGACGCCGGCCCAGAGGGAGATGAACCGTCCTGTGACGATCTGGCGGCTGATCTGGGCGTTGACCTCGTTGAGGGCGGCGGCGGGGTCTGGGTCGTGTCGGAGGGCCTGATTGAGCATGGTCTGCGTGGTGGCCATGAGGATGGCCGCGCCGACGCCCTTTCCGGCGACGTCGCCGAGGTATGCGGCGACGCGGCCGTCCGGGAGGGGCATGATGTTGAAGAGGTCGCCCGCGACCATTCGTCCGGGTCGCATGCGCATGAAGTAGGCGAGGGGTCCGATCTGGCCGTGGGGGGGGGGCATGAGGAGCTTCTGAGCGGCGGCGGCGGCGCCGACGTCGCGCATGATCTCCTCGTTGAGTTTCTGGAGGCTCGCCCGCTTGAGGTTGGCGAGGGCGAGGCCGAACATGCGGCAGACGGCCTGGCAGAAAGCGGCGGCGTCGGCCTGGACCTGGGACTCCTGGTGCCGTGCGTCGAGGTAGAGATAGGCGGCGACGGTGTCGCCGATGTAGACGGGAGCGCAGAGGGCGGAGTGGATGCCGAGGCGCATGATGGATTCGCCGTACGCGCCCTGCTGCATCTGGCTGGTGAGTCGGACGACGCCGCCGCCTGATGCGGCGTTGATGAGCGAGCGCGAGAAGGCGAGGTCGTGGGAGGGGGCGTCGCGCTGGCTGGGGCCTCGGTATCCGATGACTTCGACGTCCGCGCCGCTGGTGCGGATGAGTGCGGCGCGTGGGAACCCGGTGCCGCTGGTGACGGCGTCGAGGACGGCCTTGGCGAGCGAGTTCTCGTCCGGGGAGGCGTTGATCTGCGCGGCGCACTCGATGAGGAGTTCGAGCCTTTGCTGGGCGATCGAGCGGAGTTCCTGCTGGGGGACGTGCTGGACGCGGTGCCCGGTGGAGCCGAAGTCGTTGGTGGTGGGGAGGGTTGAGGGGGGGGCGTCCGCGGAGCGGACGCGGAAGGTCCAGGGGCCGATGCGGAGGAGGTCGCCCTCGTTGATGGGCGAGGGGGTGTTGACTTCGAGGCGCACGCCGTTGACGAAGGTGCCGTGGCGGCTTTCGAGGTCGGTGACGAACCAGGTGTCGGCGCGGAAGGCGACCATGGCGTGTCGGCGTGAGACGGTCTGGTCGGCGAGCTGTGCCTCGCAGGTGGTGCCGCGGCCGAGGGTGCAGGGCTTGCCGGCGGTGATCTCGACGGGGTCGATGGGCGGCCCGGCGAGCGGGTCGAGACGGATGACATTCTCCAGCACCGAACTTGCGTTCATCGCGCTCGCCACCGACCCCGGCCCGGGCCGGGGGAACCCACAAGCGTACCCGCGAAGCGGATCGGCGTCAGGCCGGCGGAGCGATCAGGGGCAGCCGGCGGTCCAGAGGTTGAGGAATGCGATGAAGTCGAGGGAACTGACCGTGCCGTCGCCGTTCACGTCGGCGCGTGGATCGGCGGCGGTGTAGGCGTTGAGGAAGGAGAGGAAGTCGAGAGTGTCAACCTTGGCGTCGGTGTTGAAGTCGGCGGCGCACGGGGCGTAGAGGATGCGCACGGTGGCGACGTTGGAGTTGCCGGTCGCGCTCGTCACGCGGAAGGTCATGGTGTCCATGCCGGTCGCATCGGCGTTGGCGCGGAGGAGCCTGAATGGTCCGTCGGGGCCGGGGACGACGGTCGCGCCGGCGGGTGGCGAGAGCACTTCGAAGGCGATGGGCACGTCGCGGTCGTCGAAGGTGTGGGGCAGTTCGACGAGCGCGTCGGTTCCGGGGTCGATGTGGATGGAGAAGTCGGAGGCGGCGGGTGGGTTGCCGCTGGGGTTGGCGCCGCCGAAGGCCACGGTGACCTCGACGGGTTGTGAGCGGACGAGCATGCCGTCGTCGTAGAGGGCCTCGGTCTGGAGGCGAGAGACACCCGCGCCGAGGGTCCAGCCGTGGACGGTGAGCGGTGCGGTGGAGTCCTTCGTTGCGGCGAGGACGCGGCCGTGTTGCAGGAGACGGACCTCACGGAGTCCGGGTCCGGCGGCGGCGACCTCGAAGGTGAAGGCGGTGTTCCAGTTGCCCGAGGTTTTCTGTGCGACGATCGAGGCGGATCGGCCGCGGTTGTTGACGACGAGCGGCCAGGCCCAACTGCCGGTGGAAGTGGTGGGCGAGTTGTCGTAGCCGAGGATGCGCATGTCGTGCCAGCCGTCGCCGAGGAGGGTGGTGTCGAGGGTGAGTGTCTGGAAGAAGAAGGCGTCGTCGAATCGGCGCCCGTCCACGAACAGCTCGAAGAAGGTGATCGAGCCTCCGGGCCTCGTGGTGGAGCCGGACTGGGTGAGGTTGATGGTGCCGCTGACCGGCCCCTGGGGGGGATTGGCGACGGTGATGGTGGGGATGTGGTCGTGGGGGCGGGTGATGGGGTCGCCGTAGAGGAGTCCCTGGAAGGGTGCGTAGGAGACGGAGCGGAAGACGGACTCGCCGAGGGACATGCCCTGGAAGTAGTAGACGTGGGCGCGGGCGTGCGGGAACTTGCCGGGGTAGTTGCAGGGTTCCTCGACGGTGCCCCAGGTTCCGCTCGCGCCGTTGGTGATCCAGTGGGACATCTTGGTCTGAGCGCCGACGTCGAAGGTGGCGGCGTAACTGGTGAGGTGGTCGCAGAACGCGCCGGGGAGGATGGTGAGGTTGGCGCTGGGCACGTCGAGCGTGGCGATGCCGGTCATGATGCCGAGGCAGTCGTGGCGGCCTTCGGGAAGTACGGCGAAGAGGTGCTCGGCCTGCCCGCCGAGGTTCGTGATGGCGGAGACGGCGGCGGGGTAGGCGTTGTGGCGCGGCCCTGACCTGGCCTGGTCGGTGGTCTGCATGAAGTAGAAGGTGCCGGCCGGGCGGGTGCCGTCCACGGCGGCGGAACGGTCGATCATGGCGATGGTCTCGGCGGCAGAGTTGCCGCGTGTGCCGGTGTAGCCGAGCAGGGCGCCGATGAAGTAGCGGCGTGCGTTGGGGTCGTTGCTTGGGTTGCCGCTGAGCCAGGAGTACTCGCTGTCGAACCTCTGGGGGGTGTTGCTGCCGCCGAAGTAGCGGTTGCCGTAGGCGGAGGTGAGTCCGCCGGCGAGGATTTCGTCGGCGACGAAAGCGAGGGTGTACGCGCCGGAAAGGGAGAATCTGGTGACAGGGGAGCACCCGTCGGAGACAAGGTTGGGGGCGTTGAGGTAGAAGGTGTCGGAGGAGGAGATGACGATGTAGTCCACCTGTCCCCAGAGGCCTCGGCGTTCGATGGTGGCGAAGAGTGCGGGGAGGTTGAACTGGACGAAGGAGGCGTAGTCGGCCGCGCCCGGCTCCATGTAGAGGACGTGGGTGTCGGGGATGCCGCGGACGGCCTTGTAGTGGTGGCCCACTTCGAGGCTGCGCCGGTCGAGCGGGTCGATGATGAGCAGGACGTTCTCGGGCGTGCCGCCTGCGCGGGCAAGTCCGGCGGCGAGTGAGAGACCGAGTGTGGCGTACTTGAGACGACGACTGACTGGACCTCCGCAGGCCATGGCCGTTGCTCCACTCCCCACCGTTTGCCCCGGAGCGCGGGTGCAGCGTTCGCACGCCGCGTCACGCCCCGTGTGTGCTCAGCGATTCCCTCTTTTCAGTCTACCGCAAGGTGTCGGGAAGCCCAAGAGAACCGGGCCGAAACGGCAGGTCCGGGACGGAGAACGCTACCCGCGCATAATACGAACATGCCCGATCGTGCCTTCGCACCTCGGGCATCTCCCGGCATGCTCTGGCCATGATCGACTCGGGGGGACGCGAGAAGACGCGGGAGCCTGCACCCGTCGATCCGGATGCGCTGACGCGGTCGATCCCGCCGGACGCGATCCGGGCGGTATGAGGTGGGCGCGCATCGTGGGCGAGGCGGATCGGCAGCGCATCGACTTCACTCGTCAGCGCAGGTCACGATGCCAAGGCCGCCGAGTGGCGGGTGCGGCTGAGCGCTCCAAGCGATGGCGAGGAGTCAGGCGAGGGTGCCGACTGAGCGAGGCGTTCGGCCTGCACTCGCCCTCTACAATCCGCCCCATGCCAGCCCAGCCGTACTACGTCACGACGCCGATCTACTACGTGAACGATCGGCCGCACATCGGGCACTGCTACACGACGGTGGTCGCGGACGTGGCGGCGCGATTCGCGCGGCTGCTGGGGCGGGACGTGTTCTTTCTGACGGGCACGGACGAGCACGCGGAGAAGGTCGTCTCCACGGCGCGGGAGCGCGGGCTGACGCCCCGGCAGTGGGCGGACGCGAACGCCGAGCAGTTTCGCAGGGCGTTCCGGCTGATGGGCGTGGCCGAGAGCGATTTCATGCGCACGAGCGAGGACCGGCACAAGACACGGGCCTCGGCGTACATCCGGCGGCTGATGGACTCGGGGGACGTGTACCTGGGGGACTACGTGGGGTGGTTCGATGCCTCGCAGGAGGAGTACCTGACGGAGACGGTCGCCAAGGAGCACGGGTTCAAAAGCCCCGTTACCGGCAAGCCGCTCGAGAAGCGCACGGAGAAGAACTACTTCTTCCGGCTGAGCAGGTACGAGGACCGGCTGCGGGCGCACTTCGATGCGCACCCGGAGTTTGTGCTGCCGGAGGCGCGTCGGAACGAGGTGCTGGGCCGTCTGCGGCAGGGGCTGAACGACGTGCCGGTGAGCCGGGCGGTGAAGGAGGGGGACGCGGACTGGGGCATCCTGATGCCGGGCGATCCGGGGCACCGGGTGTACGTGTGGATCGAGGCGCTGTGCAACTACCTGACGGCGGTGGACGAGCCGGAGCGGCGGAGGTATTGGCCGGCGACGGTGCACGTGATGGCGAAGGACATCCTGTGGTTCCACGCGGTGATCTGGCCTGCGATGCTGATGGCGCTGGGGGAGGGGTTGCCGGGGACGGTGTACGCGCACGCGTACTTCGTGGCCGAGGGTCGGAAGATGAGCAAGAGCCTGGGCAACTTCATCGAGATCGACCTGCTGGAGGCGTACGGGCGGCGGTACTCGATCGACGCGGTGCGGTGGTACCTGGCGACGCAGGGGCCGCTGGGCGCGACGGACGCGGACTTCGCGCACGCGCGGTTCGTGGAGGTGTACAACGCTGACCTTGCGAACGGGATCGGGAACTGTGCGAGCCGGGTGGGGAACATGATCGAGAAGTACTTCGGCGGGAGCGTGCCTGCTCCCGCGAGTCGGGATGATTTTCAGGCTGCGGACGGCATGGGCGGATTGCAGGAGTTCGATTGGGAGCATTCCGCGGTCGCGGCCGTCGAGGCGGCGCGATCGTTCGAGACGTCGTTCGCGTTCGATGTCGCTCTCCGGGGTGCGATCGGGCTGATCGGTCGGGTTGATTCTTTCATCAACGTGACGAGGCCGTTCGCGCTCGCCAAGTCGATGGCGACGGACGCGGGGGCGGCCCGCGACCTGGGCACCATTCTGTATCAGTGTGCCGAGGCGATCCGCATCGCCTCGCTGCTGCTGTATCCGGCGATGCCGGCGAAGATGGCGTCGTTGTGGCGGGCGTGGAGCTGCTCGCCGCTGAAAGATCCTGACGACCCGGATTCGGGGTTCGGGGCGCCGCTGGCGGAACTGGCCGCGTGGGGGGGGGCGTGGTCGCTCAGGCCCGGGCGGCGGATTGCGAAAGGGGAGCCGCTCTTCATGCGTGCTGACGCCGCGGAGCCTGCGCCGACGGCATGAGCGCTCACCACCGCCGGCCCGGCGCGCGGAGGACTCGTCCGCCCGGCGCCCCGCCGGCCTGGGCGCGTCGGTGTTCGTAGCCGAGGAGGCGGAGCGTTTCCCAGTAGTCGTCGTTGCGTTCGAACGCGCGGAGGATGCCCGGGTCGATGGTTCGCCGGCGTGAGGGGCGGATTTCGGTGGGGCGTGCGCGGTCGGGTCCGGTGTCGCCGGTGACGTGGGTGTTGCTGGTCCAGCGCGTGCGCCAGGAGGGGTCGTATTCGACGCGGAGCCATCGGCACATGGCCCGCAGTTCGCCCTCGGGGTCGCGGGTGAAGTCCTCGTAGCGTCCGAAGCCGAGGCGGGCGGCGGTGCGTGCGAAGGCGTGGCACCCGGCGAGGTAGGCGTCGATGCCGAGCGTTTCGCGGACGCGCGGCAGCGCGCTGACGCTCACCCACTGGTCGATGGGGTGGCGGACGGTGGCGTAGCGTGTGGTGCGGCAGGCCTGCGCGAGCGCGACGGCGGTGCGGCAGCGCATGGCCGGCTCTGCGTAGGGTGCGCCGTGGAAGTCGAGGTGGGTCCAGTCGCGGACGACGAGGGTTCGTCCGCGCTGGGCGGCGCGTTCGGCGAGGAGTTCGATGAGCGTGTCGAAGCGGACGGGACCGCGCGCGAGCATGGCGCGGGCCTCGGCTGCGGTCATGAGACGGTGCCACTCGACGGCCTGCTGGAGCGGGTTGATCCAGCGCATGCCGAGGGGATGGGCTTCGCTGAGGAGGTGGACGGTGCGCATGGAGCCGAGGCATCGGCTCATGAGCGTGCCGCCCGTGCGGGCGAGGTGGTGGAGGATTGCGACCTTCGGTTTTCGGGAAGCGGGCACTCGGTCGCCCCACGGAGGCAGGCGGAACGAACGGGGGCGGGCGCGTCCCCTTGAAGGGAAGGCGCCCGCCCCCACGACGGAGTCTGGGTCGGGCCGTCAGCGGCGGTTGTCGTCGTTTGGCGCGGGTTGGAAGACGACGCCCCCGCCTCCGAGTCCGCGGGTGATGTCGCGTGCGTTGTAGATGTACTGGGCTTCGAGGGCCTTGTCGATGCGGGCCTTGGCGTCGGAGAGGTGGGCGAGTGTGTAGGCGTCGATGTTGGCGCCGGCGGCGGTCGCCTTCTCGATACGTTGCGAGAGTCGGCGCAGGGTGAGTGTGGCGAGGTCGGAGATGGGCTTGCCGGCCGCGCCGGACGCGCCGCCCGGGAGCGCGAGCGAGATCAGGCGTTCGAGGTGTTCGCGCTGGAGGTTGCGGCGGAGGCTGGAGACCATCGGTTGGCGCGGGGTGTAGCGACGGTCGGGGGTGCCGTTGACCTCGGTCCAGACGGCCTCGGTGACGGTGTCGAGGAGTTCGACGAGGGTGAGGGCGTCCTGATCTGCGGGGACGCGGAACTCGTTGTCGAAGACGCGCTGGAGGGTGACGGGGTTCATGAGCATGGTGAGCGTGGAGGCCTGGATGCCCATGACGCGATCGTGGACAGGCCAGGTGGGGTCTTCGAAGAGGGCGGCCATGCCGCCGTCGTCGAACCACTTGTCGATGGTGAGGTACTGGAGGACTTCGGGAGTGAGGCCGAAGGCCTCGTCGCGGAAGGTGTTCTCGATGACGAAGTTGAGTGCCTGGCGCTGGCGTTGGGCGGGGACGACCTCGATGGGGGCGCGACCGTCGGGGTCGCCCTTCTTGTCGCGGTAGACGAAGGCGCCGCCGACCCAGTTTGCCATCATGCTGTTGGAGCGGGTCTGCATGCCGAGCGTGACCATGTAGCCTTGGCGAGCCTTGGCCCAGGAGTCGCCGTCCTTGACGAAGCGGTCGAGGAGTTTCTGTCGGAGGTGGACGGCGAGGCGGACGCTGCTCTCGGCGTATTCGAGTGGGTCGGAGGACATGTCGTAGCGTCGAGCCTCGGGGTCCGGTCCCCAGGTGTCCTCGTCGGTTGCGTAGCGGTGCTCGCGCTTGGCGGATTCCTTGAGCGCTTCCTGTGCGGCCTTGTCGTCGAGGGCGTAGCCGTAGCGGATGGCCCACATGTCGTAGGGTCCGATGTCGATGACGGCGAAGTCGCCCTGGATTGGGCCGTCGCCCATGTTGATGTTCGCGGGGTTGTAGTCCATGACGGAGACGGACCAGGGCTTCCTGCCCTTGAACTCCTCGCTGTTGATCTCGGCGAGGGAGTAGACGCTGGAGGCGGCGAAGTTGTGGCGCAGGCCGAGGGTGTGGCCGACCTCGTGCGCGACGAGTTCGCGGAGCATGGGTCCGACGAACCACTCGGGGACGCCGTCGAGGACGTCGCCGTCGTCCTTCTTGGGCTTGTCTTCCTTGGGCTTGTCGTCGTCGGTCTTCGGCTCTCCCTCGGGCTGCGGTTCTCCCTCCTGGAGGATGGCGAGGACTTCGGGTGCGAGCCCCTGCGGGATGTTTCCGTCGGCGAGTTGCTTCTTGAGCATCTCGACGACTTCGGGCGGCAGGTCGCCTCGGCGGGGGCGTGGGGAATCCTGGGCCGGCTCTTCGTCGAGGAGGCCGATGACGTCGAAGAAGACGCGTGCGATGGTGAGGTCCATGGCCTTGCCGTAGGAGGCCATGCACAGGCCGTTGATCTGGCTGACTCGTCCGAGGAGTCCGTCGTATTCGCCCTCACCGACCAGTCCGCCGGCGTTGGCGAGCGCGGCGGGGTGCCCGCCGTAGGGGAGGACGCCGCGTCGTGCGCGCTGTGCGAGGATGTGGTCGCGTTCCGCCGGGGAGGACATGCGGATGCGCGGATCCCATTCGGGGTTCTGCTCGAGCCAGGCGAGCGCGTCGGGGGCGAAGCCTTCGAGGGCGAGTTCGGGGAGAGTCTTGTTGTACTGGTACCAGAAGGCTCGGATCCAGCCGTCGGTGAGGACGACGTCGGCGTCGAGAATCTGTCCTGTCATGGGGTGGACGCGGCTGGGTCCGATGGCGGTGGAGACGTCGTTGGAGAGCCAGCGGAGGAAGTTGTAGCGTCTGTCCTCGGGGTCTTTCTCCATGTGCGCGCCGGTGGACTTGTCCTGGTAGTAGACCTCGATCGCGCCGGTGATCCCGACCTGCTCGAAGGCCTTGTTCCACTGGAGCGCGCCCTCGCGGACCCACCGGCGGTAGCGGACCGGGACGGTGTGCTCGACGTAGAAGACGATCGGCTCCTTGGGCGGGCTGAGGCGGAGCTTGGGGTCTGCCTTTTCGAGTTTCCAGCGGTTGACGTAGCGGACCCACTTCTCGTCGTCGTCGAACTTGCCGAGATCGCGGTAGCTGGTGGTGAAGAAGCCGACGCGGTTGTCGGCGACGCGGGGCTTGTAGCCGGTGTTCTCTGGGATGAGGCTGATGGAGTAGTGGAAGGTGCGGAGGACGCCGCCCTGGACGGGCATCTCGAAGGCGACCTCGACGTTCTCCGGGAAGGCCTTGGCCTTGGCGATGGTGGCGAGGCGTGTGTTGGCGCCGCGGGCCTGCGCGCCGAAGAAGGTGCCGGCCTGCGCGACAAGGAGTTCGTCCATGTCGATGACGGGCTGGCCGCTGGGGCCGTTGGCGAGGATGGGGATGTCGAGGATGACGCGGTCGGTGAAGATGCGGTTGACGGAGGAGCGAGACTCCTGATCGCCGGTGGAGCGCGTGGCGAAGTTCGGCTCGATCATGGCGAGGCGGTTGCCGTAGCGTTTCCAGTAGAAGTAGCGGTCGCCTGCCTGAAGCCCGGCCCAGATGTCTCCGCCCGCGACGGTCATGGCGATGAAGTGCCGCTGTCGGTCGAATCCGCGCGGGAGTTCGGCGAGCATCTGGCCGTCCTTGTCGCGGACCCAGAGGCCGTAGAAGCTCTCGGAGCCGTCGGCGGTGGAGACGACCTTGCGGTACCCCTTGGAGACTTCGTCGAAGGGTCGGAGACCGTCGTCGTTCTGGTCGCCCCGCGCCCCGCCGCGTGAGCTCATCATGGCCTGGATGGTGGCCGCGTCGGGGATTTCGGCGGCGTCGGGCTGGCCTGCGGGCGGGTCGTTCGCGGCCTGGGGGCGGGTGGAGTATGCCTGGCCGGCGACGGCGGCGAGGACGATGGCGCCGCCGAGGCCCGCGAGCGTCAGCCTGCGGATGATGTGTCGAGACGTCATGGGTGGACTCCTTCGTGGTCGTGTCTGCTCGCGGCCTGCGGTGTGTGGGCCGACTGGTGGTACTTGTCGCCGCGGGGCGTTGCGCTGCCCCGCATCAGGGTATCGCGTCTGCCGCCATTCCCCACTGCCGAAAGGCGACAAGAAGCCAGATCGTCAGGAAGGCGAAGACGCCCGCGGCGAGTTGGAAGGCCCGGTCGTGCAGCGCCAGCTCCGTCGGGTCGTCGAAGTCGCCCCGTTCCAGCAGGACGATACACCGGAGCAGGCCGAAGGTTGCCGGGAGGACCGTGAGCCAGAGGAGATTGAACCCCTGCCAGTAGAGGTTTTCCTTCGCCTGGACGTACCCGGCGTAACTGAGGAGCGTTGCTACGGCGGTCACGACGACGACCATGCGGAGGAGGTCGGAGGTGTATGCCCCCTGGACCGCGCGAGCTGCTGCTGCTGCTTCGCCTGAGCCGAGGGACCGGCGTTCCCCCAGTCGTTTCCCGAACGCGAGGAACATGGCGAGGAAGAAGGTGCAGTTGAGGAGCCAGGTGCTGGGCTCGACGGCGGCGGCGGCGCACCCGCCGAGCACCCGCAGCACGAAGCCGAGGCTCAGGCCGATCACGTCGGCGATGACGACGTGCTTGAGGAGCCAGGAGTAGGCCGAGACATTGAGGACGTACAACCCGACGGCGAGCGCGACCCAGGGCCTGACGGAAGCGGGGATGGCGAGCAGGAGCAGCCCTGCCGCGATGGCAAGCATGACGGCGAAGACCCACGCCGAGGCTGGGCGGATCGCGCCCGAGGCGATCGGGCGGTTGCGTTTCCGGGGGTGTGCGCGGTCGGCGTCGGCGTCCATGATGTCGTTGACGACGTAGCACGCGCTGGAGGCGAGCGCGAAAGCCCCGGCGGCGACGAAGGCGGGCAGCAGCAACTCCTGCCACGTTCCCTTGTGGTCGCTCATGCCGTAGAGCGGCCCGACGAGGACGAACGCGCTCTTGGCCCACTGGTGGGGGCGCGCGAGGCGGAGGTAGTGGAGTGGATTCGAGCGCGGAGCGACGTCCGCGGACGAAGACTCGCCCAGAGGTGGGGATGGCTGTGGCAATGAGGCCTCCGGCATGACCGGTGAACCGGAAACCCGGCCCGACCGGCGGTCAGTCCATCATTGTGCGCCTCGCAGGAGCGCCGCACCAACATACCCGTGGTCCCCAACGCACGCCATCCCACACCCGCCGTTCCCCGTGACGCCATGCGGGAGGGCGCCGGGTGCGTCTTGTGCTCCTAGCGGCCGCCTCGATCGAGCACGAACGAAACGGTGGGGCGCGGGATCGGCGAACCGAGGGCGTCGATCTCAGAGCAGGTCACAAACGCGCTTCTTCCACCCACGCCTCCCCGCACCCGCACGGCTGTCGCCATTGCCGGCGCATCGAGGAAGAACTGAACCGCCTGGAAGGGAATGTCCGGGTCGAGCGCACGATCCGGCGCTCCGGCCGGCGCGATCCATACGCCGCCGACCTTCACCTCGAACACCACCGAATCGAACCACCCGCCCTGCACCTCGCCATCGTCGTGGTGGGAACCCTCGATGAATAGCACGGACCACACCTCGACGGGCCGGTCATACACAACGCTCAGGGTCACCCAGTCGCCGGGCTGTTGACCCGCGCCGAGCGTCGAGTACCACTGCCTGGGAAGGTTGTTGATCGCGTCGACGCCCGAGTCGTCCATCTCGTAGCCGTTGGCGAAGCGAGCGGCCTGCTTCCAGCCGTATCCCGCGGGCGGATTCGACGACACGGACGACACGGCCTGCACGGTCCCTTCTTCTGCCCGCACGCGGTTGTTCGCGCTCCGGCGCCACTCGCGCTGGAGCGGGCTTTGCAGCAACGGATCGCCGTCGGGCGTCGGCGGCAGCAACCACAACGCGCGCGACGTATGCACAAGCCCTCCGGCCTCCCTGATGCGCCGCTCCGCGACATCCGCGCACCTCGCCGCCATCATCGTGAACGTGTCTTGCGCGAGCGGATCGTCGGGGAGACGATCGGGGAGATTGTCTCGCGTTCTCTCGATGTCGTAGGAGTCGCTGGGGTCGAAGTCGGGGTATTCAGCGCGTATCTCCGCGACGAGCACGCCGTGCCCGAGCATCAGGCCCAGAAGGCCCCCCATCGTGGCCGTGCCGTTGTCGCAGTCCCAGCCGGTGAGCGTGCCGATCTGCACGGTGCGAAGGAAGTCCCCACGACCGTACAGCAGGGCGATCAGCCCCGCGGCGAAGTTGACGCTGGACTCAGTCCAGTTGCGATAGCGAAAGCCGTTGGCCTCGGCGTTCAACTGGTACCGGTCGTAGACGAGGTCGCGCGTTCGCTCCCAGTCGTCCGGGTCCGGGTTGTCGAGGAAATCAGCCAGCACGAAGTCCACAATGTCCGCCGCCTTGGACGAATCGGGCAGATACCGCCGTGCCTCCTCCACCATCCACAGGATGCGGTCCTCCATCGGGAGCGAGCGGTCCGCGAGGGCGGCGAGCGAGTAGAGCAGCACGTGGAACTGCGCCGCGTGGGCCGCGTGGCTCCGCGCCGTCGTTCGGATGGGCAGGTCCGCCATCTCGAGCGCCTCGCCGGGCATGCCGGGGGCGAGCGCGCCGAAGAACTCCGTCGTGAGTTGGGCGTCGATCTTCAGCCAGAACTCGTTGGCGTTGCAGAAGCCCGTCTCCGGCGGGATCAGCCCGAGCCGCATCAGGTCGAGCGCGCGCTGGTTCGAGACCCACAGATAGTCGTCGTCCATGTGCGCGAGCCAGCCCGCCGCGATCTGCTCCCCGGCGAGCTCCGTCGTCGCGTGCTGGTCGAGCAGGTGCAGGTAGACGTACTCGACGTCGGTGTCATCGTCCGCGAGCCACGGATCCTGGTCGAGGATGAACCGCAGCGGTCCCTTGCCGAGGTTGATCCCCCAGTCGTCGTCGGTCAGGAACGGCGGCTGGGTCACCTTGCCCTCGGCGAGCAGCCCGGTCCAGTTGGCGATGCTCTGGCCCAGCCACATGCCGCGCAGGCAGTCCTCGTACTCGGCCCTCACGATCACCCGCGACTCCTGCGCCGAGCAGAAACAAGCAAACCACGCCAGCGCGAACCATCCGGGCGCACGCCGAAGTACAGTCATGACCCTGATTCCTCCGATGCCTCCCCGCCCAAGCCTACCGGATGCCCTCGCCCGGATGCAGAGCCAAGCCCCATGATCGCGCGCGAACATACCCCGACCGACCGTGGGCCGCTCTGGCCCTGCCTTGTGCCCGCGGGCGTGTTCGCGCTGGCGGCGTGGGGGTTGATCGTGTCGGGCAACACCCGGGGGCGCGGGGCGCACGACCAGGTCAACTTCCATCTGCCGGCCATCCTCCGGTTCGCGGAGGAGTGGCCGCGGCTGGACTACTCGGACTATCTGTCGGCGACGACGCCAGGGTATCACACGCTGCTGGCGGCGTTCGCGCGGTTCGTGTCGGACTCGCCGCGGGCGTTGCAGTTCGTCGGGTCGCTCTTCACCGTCGCGTTGCTTGTCGCGCTCGGGCTGGCGTGCCGGAGGGCGGGGCGGGCGGCGCTGCTGCTCGTGATGCCCGCGGCGGCGTCGATGTACGTCTTCTTCAGCGGGGTGTGGCTGCTGCCGGACAACGCGGGTTGGCTGGGCGTGCTTGCGGCGCTGCTGCTCGCGCTTCGGGGTCGGGTTGACGCGCCGACGATCATCGGGGGGGGGGTGCTGCTGGCGGGGCTGGTGTTCGTGCGCCAGTCGCACCTGTGGGCGGCGGCGGCGCTGTGGGCGGGCGCGTGGCTGGGTGTGCGCGACGCGCAGGACGGCGAGCCGTTCGACGCGATGGGGGATGCGCGTGCGCTCCTGCGCGATCCGGCGCTGCGGGTCGCGCGGACCGCGCTCGCGGTGGCGGCGACGGTTCCGGCCGCGCTGGTCGTGCTGTACTTTCACCGGTTGTGGGGCGGGTTGACTCCGCCGACGTTCCAGGAGCGGCACACGGGGGGCAATGCTGCCGCGCCAGCGTTCATTCTCTCGCTGTTCGGGGCGTTCAGCCTGTTCTACGCGGGGTTCCTCGCGCCCGCGGCGGCGGAGGCGGTGCGGAAGCAGCGGCTGCTGCTTGCGCTGGCGATCGTCGGCGGGCTCGCGGCCGCGCTGCTGCCGGAGACGACCTACAGCACCGAGGCGGGCCGCTACTCTGGCCTGTGGAACCTGGTGCAGAAGGCGCCGGTGGTGATGGGCGGTCGCACATCGACGCTGATCGTGCTGCTCGCGCCGCTGGGGGCGTGCGCGGTGCTCGCGTGGTTCGTCGCCCTGCCGCGGCGCGAGCGTTGGATCATGCTGGTGTCGGTCGTTGCGTTCACGGCGGCGCAGATGGCGAGTTACAAGCTGTGGCAGCGGTACACCGAGCCGCTGCTGCTTCTGCTGCTGCCCGTGCTGGCGTGCCGGCTGCGTCGGGCGGCGGTGGGTCCGCGCGGCGTGGTGGCCGCGCTGTGGCACCTGCGCCTGGTCGGCCCTGCGTCGCTGGCGCTCACGCTTGCGTTCGCCACGGCGATCACGGTGGCGGCGGCGTCGCCGGTGCGTCGCATCGACCCGCACACGATCAAGGGCGTGAACGGCGACACCGCCGAAGACGGTCCGGACGTGTCGGGTGTGGTTGAGCAGCGGTAGGTCTGCGTCATCTCGCCGTATGCGTTGCGCCGTGGCGTACCGTGCCGTCGCGGCGCAGCTCGGTCCATGCGGCGCCGTGGGCGGCGGTCACGAGCCAGGCGCGTCCTGCGTGCTCGGGCGTCCATCGGGGGTCGTTGACGCGAGACGGCCCGGTCGATTGCAGCACGACGGCGGGGTTCGAGGCGGCCACGAGCGCGCGGGCCTGCGGGTTGTGGCTGCCGTGGTGGGGGAGTTCGAGCACGTTCGCGCGCAGGTCCGCGTGTGGGGCGAGGAGAGCGGCAAGGGCGGCGGGTCCCGCGTCTCCCGTGAGCAGAGCGCGCACCGTCGAGCCGTGGTCGGTTCGTGCCTCCACGAACGCGATGAGGGAGTGATCGTTGTCGGCGAGGTATCCCGCTCCGTCCGGTGGTGCGATGAATCGGACGGTGGCGTGCCCGAGGGTGATGGTGTCGCCCGCGCCGACGACGCGCACCCGTGTGCCGCGCGTCGCGAGGGTGTCGTATGTCGTGCGGAGCGGGCCGACGCGCTGGGCGCGTGCCCGTTCGTGTGTCCGCTGTCCGACGAGGAGTTCGCGCACGCCGAGCGGGCGGGCGGCGTCCGGGAGTGCGGAGTAGTGGTCGTAGTCGGGGTGCGTGATGATGACGGCGGGAACGCGGTGGGCGCCGAGGCGGCGCAGGGCGCGTGGGATGTCGATGACGCCCATCCCGGGGTCCGTCGAGCCGCAGTCCCAGAGCAGGGCGTCGCGTCCCGAGCGCAGGAGGAGGCACGTCCCGTCGCCGACGGCGATCGCGTCGATGCGAAGGAGCGTGTCGGCGTGGAGCGAAGTTCGGTTGAACGCTTCTGCGGCGGTCCACAGGGCGAGGGCTGCGGCGGCTGCCCATGCGAAGCGGTCGCGCAGGTGGCCGCGCGCGAACCAGTAGAGGACGAGCGTGGTCGCGGCGAGGGTGAGCGTGAGGGAGAGTCGCGGCGTGTAGAGCGCGGTGCCGGGCACGTCGTCGAAGCGCTCGACGATCCACGCGGCGGCGTCGCCGATGCGTTGCACGCCGTCGGCTGCCCACGCGGCCGCGGACGGCAGAACAGCGCCGAGCGTGAGGACGGCGTAGCCCGCGAAGAGCAGCGCAAGCACGACGGGCACCAGAACGACGGTGCAGAGGACCGCGAGGGGGCTGACGACGCCGACGGCATGGGCGATGGTGGGCAGTGCGGCCGCCCAGCAGAGGAGGCTCACGGAGACGAGTCCCCTGGCCTTTTCCGCCCACCAGCGCGGCCCGAGGGCGTCGGGCGGGTCGTGTGGGCCGGTGCGGAGGGCACCGAAGAGGCGGGCGTGTGCGGTCGGAGCGAGCCAGATCAGGGTGCCGGTCAGGCCGAAGCTGAGTTGGAAGCCGAGGGACCAGAGGTCCATGGGGCGTGCGAGGATCATCGCTGAGGCGATCCAGGTGAGGACGGCGAGGCGGTCGTAGCGTCTTCCGGCCGCCTCGGCGGCGAGGAGGAGGAGGATCATCCAGCCCGCGCGGAGGACCGGGGCGTTCGCGGGCACGACGGTCATGTAGAGGGCGACCAGCACGCCGACGATGAGGGGTTCGAGGCGTCCGCGCTCGCCGGTGAGTCGGACCGTGGAGAGCGCGACGGCCGCCATGATGGTGAGGTGGAACCCGCTGATGGCGAGGAGGTGCGAGAGTCCTTGGCGTGCGAAGGCGTCGCGCAGCGGGCGCAGCGTGCCCTCGTCCTCGCCGAGGAGGAGAGCGAGCATGAGCGTGCGTCCCGGCGCGGGGTCGTCGGTTTCATTGCCCTTGAGGACGCGGAAGGCGCGGCCGTGCATCGCGGCGCGTGTGCGCAGCCACCACGCCTCGGCCGCGGGGATCGCGCCGGGCAGGGTGGGTTCGTGGCGCACGAGCGAAGGGTCCGGGACTCGGAGCCTGCCGGCCTCGTTGCGTTGCGCCGCCCACAAGCGAGAGTCGGGCTCACCCGGGTTCAGTGGGCGCGGGACGGGGGAGAGCCTCCCGGTGACGCGGGCGCGCGAGCCGGCACGAATGTCTTCGCCCGTGCCCCCGACGACGGCGACCCTGACGACGCCGGAGGCGCGCACCGGGCCGTGTTCGGCGTAGGCGGTGTCAGTGCGGAGGCGGAAGGTCCATGCCGGCTCGCCGGAGAAAGCGAAGTTGGCGAGCCTGCCGGGTGAGGAGCGAGCCCGCCTCGGATCGTCGAGGACGACGCCTTCGAGTTCGACGCCGATCGTCGGCGCTGTTCCGTCGTCGGTGGGGAGGAGGGCGCGCAGGCTGTCCGGCGGGGTTTCGAGGATGCGGAGCGTGAACCACCCTGCGCCGAATGCGATGGCGCCGGCGATGAGAGCGAACGCGCACGCGCGTCGGCGGAGGAGGAGCGAGGCCGCGGCGGCTGCGCACGCGACGCCGAACCAGACCGGCGCGGGCAGGGCGAGCGGCGCGCACTCCCGTGCGGCGATCATGCCGAGGGCGATGGATGCGAACGCGGCGAGGGCGCGCGCGCGAGCGGGCGGTGCTGGACCTGTCCGAGGCGCGAGCGGATCGACCCCTGCGAGCATGGCACAGCGTCGCGGGCGTGGGGTGATCCGTCAAGAATCGGAAGGAGTCGGCGAGGCGCGGGTCGGGTCAGTTGCCGCCGGGGAGGACGATGTCGTCGAAGCCGTCGAGGACGTCCTCGATGGTGATCGCGCCCTTGCTGTCGGTGTACTTGGTGCCGGAGCCTGGGACGTAGAAGTTCCAAGCGTACTTGAGTGTGGGGTCGCCGGAGGGGAGCCGCCGCCCGCCGCGGTCCTTGCGTCCGAGGAAGACGCCGTCCGCGCCGGGGGAGTGGATGACGAACCGTCCGCGCGGCGAGCCTGGGAGGACGGTGTTCTGGTCGTAGTTGGCGGGCGTCGGTCCCTTCGGGTCGCCGAGGAGGCCGATGAGGGACTGGACGACTTCGTTGTTTGGGTTTGCGGCGCCGATGAGGCTCTCGACGGTCTGGTCCTTGCCGATTTTGCCGAGGCTTGTGGAGGAGAGGAAGCCCTGGTTGGCGCGCCAATAGAATCGCGACGGATGCTGCGCGCTGGGTCTGTACTCAGCGGCGGCGAACTCGGCGGCGGTGGTGGTGGCGCGCGGGGCGGACTCGTCTTCGATCCAGAGGAGGATCGGGCTGCCGAAGAAGTCAACGAGGTCGGGGAGTTGCTTCTCGCCCTCTGGTGCGGTTGCGCCGGGCTTGCCTGCCTGCTTGCCGATCGGCTGCGCCACGTAGTTCCGCGCCGGCGGGACGAAGTACACGTCATCGCCCACGCCCGCGAGGTCGGGGTTGACCTGGACGCCCTCGGGCTTGACGCCCTGGAGGACGACGCTCTCGCCGGGCGCGCCGCCCGGCTGTCCGAGCGCGGAGGTGGAGGTGATCTGTCGGGTGCCGGCGAGCTCGATCATGGCATTTTCGAGGACGGTCAGCCCCTGGCCCTGCGGGTTGCGTCCGAGGGTCTGCTGTGTGAAGTAGCCCGGCAATCGTCCGCTGTTGTCCTGGCCGAACTGGGTGATGGCGTTCGCGAGATCGGTCATCAGGGCGTGGGTGGCGGTGCGTCGCGCGACGGTGCGCGCGCCGCCGAGCGCTGGGATGATGATCGCCAGCAGGATGGCGATGATTGCGATGACGACGAGCAGTTCGATCAGGGTGAAGGCTCTGCGGCTCGGCATGATCGACTCCCTCGGCGGGCGGCCCCGGCTCGGGGACGCGCAGCGACGCCCGCCGCGGGGGCGGGCCTCTGCCTTCCTGTTCGTCCGCCGCCGGGATGCTGTTGCTCCCGGCAGGCGGACACGCGGTGGATTCTACGGGCCGGACCCTCGGTCCGGCGCAAGAATCCGGCGTGGCACGGGAGACGTGTTATTACGACGGCGGGTGCGGGGTGTGCCGACGGACTTCGCGGTGGCTCCGCCGGCTGGACTGGCTGCGCCGGCTTGAGTTTGTGGACATGACCCAGGTCGGCCCGACGGAGCTCCCGGTTCCTGCGGATGTCGCCCTCGGCGGGATGCCGATGAGAACTTCCGATGGGAGGGTTCTGGTCGGGTTTCCAGCGGTTCGTCGCGCCCTGATGCTGACACCGCTCGGTCTAATCCCCGGCGTGTTGCTGCATGTTCCGGGTGTTTCGTGGGTCGGTGGCCGGATGTATGCCCGGATTGCATCGCGGCGCCGGCGGGAGGAATCGTGCGGCGTGTCGGTGCAATGTGCGGACGGCGATTGATCGGGGCCTGGTTCTCGGGCATACTCAGAAGGTGAGTTCGGGTGCGCGGTCGATCGAGGGACAGTCAACGGGTGGGCGCGATGCGACGATCGCCTCCGCGGCGGCTGCGCTGCGCGAGGGCCGGCTCGTCGTCGTTCCCACGGAGACGGTGTACGGCGTGGCGGCGAACGCGGCGTCGGATGCCGCGCTTGCTGCGTTGGCTGCGCTGACCGGCCCAGGCACGAGCGAGGGGGAGCCGCTGACGTGGCACGCTCCGAGCGTCGAGGCGGTCGAGCGTGTCGTGGCGCTGGAGTCGGCGTTGCACCGTCGTGTGTTGCGGCGGCTGGCGCCCGGGCCGGTGCAGTTCTTCGTCGAGATGGCCGAGGACCGCCTGGCGCGATCGCTGGAGGAGCTCGGCGTGCGTGCGGGCGTGATTGACAGCGGGCGCGAACTGAGCGTTCGTGTGCCGAATCAGCCTGTTGCGCGGCGCGTGCTCGACGAGGCGGGCGTGCCGGTGGTGATGAAGCGTGCCGCCACGGCGGGGTGGTCCCCCGACCGGGACGCTGGGGCGGCGTTGCGTGACGGCCGCGCGCTGAAGGCGGGGGTGGCGGTGGTGATCGAGGATGCGCCGGGTCTGGGCCGCCCCTCGACGCTGGTGCGTCTGCGCCGGGACGGTTCGTACGCGGTGGAGCGTGAGGGCGCGCTCGAGGCGCGTTATGTGCATCGGGTGGTTCCGCGAACGATCCTGTTCGTGTGCACGGGGAACACGTGCCGCAGCCCGATGGCGGAGGCGATCGCGCGTTCGCTGACGGAGAACGCCGGCCCGGGGTCGGTGCCGACGCGGGTGGTTTCGGCGGGCGTGTCGGCTGCGCCCGGTCGTCCCGCGTCGGCGGAGGTTGGTGTGGCGTTGCGGGAACTGGGGATCGAGCCGCTGCGTCACCGTTCGCGAGAGCTGACGCGAGAGATCATCCGCGACGCGGAGGCGATCTTCGCGATGGGGGCGGTGCACCGGGATGCGGTCCTCTCGCTCGACCCCGGGGCGGACGGGCGTACCGTTCTGCTCGACCCGACCGGCAGCGAGGTGCCGGACCCGATCGGCCTGCCGCAGGCCGTCTACAACACGACCGCCGCGCGGATGCTCGGGATGGTCCGCCGCCGGCTGGAGGAGCTGGACGCATGAAGATCGCGCTTGGCGCGGACCACCGCGGGCACGCCGCCGTGCGCACGCTTCTTGCCAAGCTTTCCGGCGAGGGGCACGAGGTGCAGCTCCTGGGCGACTGCGGCGGCGAGGTGTGCGACTATCCGGAGCCTGCGTGGCTTGTCGCGCGTGCCGTCGCTTCGGGGCAGGCGGAGCGCGGTGTGCTGATCTGCGGGACGGGCATCGGGATGAGCATCGCGGCCAACAAGGTGCCGGGCGTGCGGGCGGCGGTCGTGCACGACGAGCTCACGGCCCAACTCTGCCGCTCGCACAACGACGCGAACGTGATCTGCCTCTCCGGTGATCTGCTCGGCGTGCGACTGATCGAGAAGATCGTCGATGTCTTTCTGCGGACGCCCTTCGACGGGGGCCGGCACGCGAGGCGCATCAGCAAGATCGAGGCGATGGAGCACGGGCGCGAGCCGTCGAGCGTGACGGACTGACGTGGCCATCGTGGAGGCGGAGGCGAAGGAGCGGTTCGTGCAGCACGCGGCGTGGCGACCGGCGTGGACGTGGCCGCGTTCACCGGCCCGGGGGCGTCGGGAGGACGAGTGTCGTCTGGCCTGCGGTGAGGAGGATGCGTCCCTCGACGAGGGCGACGCGTCGCGGGGGAGCGCCGAGGAGCACGCGCTCGGTCGCCACGAGGCGGCCGGTCTGCGACTCGAAGATCATCACGGCGTGGGTGGAGCCGCGTCCTTCCGGATCGGGCGTGCCGCGCGTTTCGACGGCGACGGAGTGAGGCGAGCCGAGGGCGGGCGTGACGAAGCGGACGGAGCCGTCGAGGGCGTCCGCGCCGACGAGGCGAGCCGCCTCGCCGAAGACGACCAGCCCTCGGGTCGAGCCGAAGAGGGCGAGGTCGCCGAGTGGGGCGAGGTCGGCATTGGCGGCCGGCTCGACGCGATTGCGTGTTTCGAGGGGCATCTCGCGGAAGCGGCCGGTGGAGACGGAGCCGAGGCGCAGGTCGCCCTCCGCGGTGAGGAGGAAGAGGCGGTCGTCGAGCGTCCATGCGCCGGCGGAAACCTGTGCGGCTTCGTCGGTGGCGATCCAGTCGAAGTCGGCGGCGGGGGGGGTGAGGGAGAGGATGCCGCGTTCCAGTCCCGCGATGAGCCGGCCGCGCGGGGTGACGCGGACCCAGCGGACGCGTCCGACGACGTCGCCGATGCGGTTGAGGAGGAGGCCTGTGCGGAGGTCGTAGACGGCGAGGACGGGTTCGGGTTCGGCGGCCTCGTCGGCGCGTCGTCCCGCGCCGCCGATGGCGAGCAGCCCCGCGGCGGCGTCGGCGTCGTGGACGACCATGGCGTCGGTGCGGGCAGTCCAGAGCGTGCGTCCCGTCGCGAGGTCGACGACGGCGACCGCGCCGCTGCGGGTGACGACGGCGAGCGTCTGCTCGTCGAGCGCGACGAGGAGGTCGCTGTAGCGTACCGGCCCGTCGAGGGGTGTTTCGGTGAGGACGTCGTCGGCCAGGGCACCGTCGGCCTTGCCTGCGAGGAGGTCGGCAACGGGCTGGGTCTGCCAGGCGACCGCGCCGTCGGCGGCGGAGAGACGGGCGAACGTGCCTCCGGAATCGCCGGGGACGTAGACGACGGCGGCGTCGTGGTCCATGCGGAGGAGCGTGGGGACTGCGTTGAGGGTGGCTTCCCAGCGTTGGACGAGTCCCGGGCCGGTGGGGTCGGGTGTCCAGAGCGAGACCGCGCTGCGTTCAGGCGAGGCGAGGAGCGCGCCACCCGCGTCGCGGTGCGCGCCGTCGCGCACCAGCGGGCGGAGGATGGACCAACCGCGCAGGGCCTGCACGGAGTCGCGTTGGACGGACGCGCCGATGGCGGGGAGTCGGCGCGCGGATTCGCGTCGTCCGAGGAGTTCGGCGCGTATCGACTCGGCGTCGATGGGTGTGCCGGCGGTGGTGAGGGCGAGGCGCGCGTGCCTCGCCGCGAGCGAGGCGAGGCGGTCCGCGGCGGAGTCGTAGCGTCCGGAGCGGACGAGGGTGGTCACGAGCCTTCCGGCGAGTTCGCCGAGGAGCGAGCGGTCGGGCGCTGAGCCAGCGGCGGCGCGGGCTTCGAGGACTTCGATTCCGGCTTCGAGGGCGGCGGTGGCGGCGGGAGCGCGGCCTGCGCGCTCGTGCGTCTCCGCGGCGCGGAGCCACGCGCGTGCGGCGGCCTCGGCCATGGGGAAGCGCCTGGCGATGGCCTCGAGGGAGCCGGGGTCGTTGGTCCCGGCGAGTCGCTGCGCGGCCTCGTTCTCGAACGGGGCGTAGAGGGCCATGCCGCGTTCGGTGGCGATTCGTCGGACGCGCCTGGAGGCTTCGACATCGGCGCGGACGCTGAGGGTGGGGCCGGTCCAGGCTGCGCCTGCGAGAGCGGCGTCGGCGAGGACGGATTGGTAGACCTCGACGGCGAGTGGGTGCCGATTCTGCACTTCGCGGAGGCGTCCGAGTGCGAGGAGGTGTGCGACGCGTTGCTCTGGGGCGTCTGCGACGCGGCCGAGTCGGGCGATGAGGTCTTCGAGGAGCCGCAGGTCGCCGATGACCGGCTCGTCGCGCGGCGAGGGGGGGGCGTCGGGTCGGCTGGGGTCCGCCGCGCCCTCGCTGAACCAGCGTCGGCTGGCGGCTTCGACCATCGTGCGCAGGACGCCGAAGAGGCGTTCGCGGGCGGCGCGGTTGGCTTCCGAAGCGGGGTTGCGGTCGATGGCGGCGAGGGCGGCGTCGCAGGCGCCGATGATGCGGTCGGGTTTTCCGGCGCGGTAGGCGAGTTCGGCGAAGGTGATGGCGGGGTCGGGGTCGTCGGGCGTTTCCTGCATCCGGCCGCTGAGGACGCGGGCGGCCTCTTCCCAGACGAGGTAGCTGTGGAGGCGTTCGTTGCCGAGGACGAGGAGCTGGCTGTCCAGGGCGAGGAGGTTGCCGGAGGCGTCGAGGCGGACGATCCTGGCGTTGTTCGGGGCGTCCGGGTCGATGACGGCGACACCCTCGGGGACAGGCGCGAGGAGGCGGTCGCCCGAGACGACGACTCGACCGACGATGCCGTCCTCCCCGAAGCGCAGGACGGCCGGCGCGGCGCTCTCGGTTTCGGCGAGCGGCACGAACGCGATCTGGTTCTGGGCGACAGCGGCGAGGCGGTCGCCGATGCGGACGAGGTAGTCCGGTTCGCCGAGGTCAGCGGCGTTGCGTGCGCCGAGGACCGCGCCCGTGAGGGTGTTGAGTCGGAGGATGGCCTGCCGACCCGGGGCGATGAGGAGCAGGGTGTCGCGGTCGGGGACGGGCTGATTCGTCGCCCAGGGGAGGGTGAAGGGGTAGCCCTGTCGTCCGACGGCGGGCATCCTGCGTGCCCAGACGACGCGGCCTGTGGCGGCCTCGACGGCGGCGGCGAGGCCGAGTTCGTCTGCGCGGTAGACGATTCCTTCGTGGAGGAGCGGCCAGTCCGAGGCGCGGCCGACGGTCTGGAAGCCGAGCGAGCCTGCGCTGCCGAGGAGTCGGAGCCATCGCAGTTCGCCGGTGCCGACGTCGAGGCCGGCGAGATAGAGGCTGACGACGCGGCGTGACTGCTGGAACTTGCGCAGGGAGACGATCGCGGTATCGCCCTCGACGACGGCAGGCCCGCGGACGGTGGCCTCGACGAGTTGTGGGTCGAGGGCGTCGGGTGCGACGGACCAGAGCACGCGGCCGGAGCGTCGGTCGAGCGCGTGGAGGCGGGTGTCGCCTGTGCGTCCGCCGGAGGCGGCCATGCCTGTGGCGGCGATGGCGAGACGGTCTGCGACGACGACGACGTTGGCGTCCTCGACGGTGCGAGCGAAGCGTGCTTGGCGTGCGGTGAAGGGTTCGTCCATGATCGCGGCGGCGTCGCTGCCGCGAGGCACGACGCGCCAGCGCGGTGCGAGGGTGAAGCGGTCCCAGGCGCTGATCGCTTGTCCGTCGCTGATGTAGACGACGTCGCCGACGACGGCCGGGTAGAGCCACGGTGCCTCGATGAGGGAGCCGCCGCGTCCCGAGCGTGCGGGCCGTTCGGCCTCGCGTCGGCCGGGCCGGAGATCGACGGTGCGCATGGGCGTGGGGAGGAGCGTGGCGGGGTCCATCGCGGGTCCGGGCTGGGTGGGGTCGTAGGAGCGCACGCCAGCGGCCTCCGGCCAGGCGACGGCGCGTCGATCGGGGAGTGCGTCGTCAGCCCAGCGCTCTGCGCGTGCCCAGACCGCGGGCCGGTCGAGGTAGGAGGCGACGAGGGCGAGGGCCTGGGCGGCGTCGCGTGCTCGCCTGGCGTCGGAAGCGCGGTCGGGGTGCGTTTCGAGTTGTTCGAGCGTGAGGCGTGCGGCTTCGAAGCGGGCGGCTTCGAGGTGTTCGCGCGCGACGAGGAGGGCGGCGTCGAACCCTGCGGGGGTGAGCAGGCGGGAGCGTTCGACCGAGGGCGCTTCGCCTGCGGCGAGCAAGGCCCTTGCGCGCTCGCTCTCGGCGAGGCGGTAGCGTTCGAGCAGGTCCGGGTCGGCGAGGAGACGTTCATGGACGCGGCGGCGGACGCTGACGAGGAGGTCGGCGTCATGCGTGGTTTCGATGACGCGTTCTGCGTCCTCGTCGAGAAGGCGCTGGAGCGCGCGAACCGCTTCCGGGTGGTTGCCTGCGGCGAGCAGGGCGTCGAGTTGGCCGAGGGCGTCGCGTGCCCTTGGCGAGTCGTCCATATAGACGGGGTTGGGCACCTGAGCATGGGCGAGCGTGGCTAGCCCGAGAACGAGGACCACGCCGGCGAGCCGGGTCGCGGTTGGTCTCGGTCGGTTCAAGGGGTGTGCCTCCCGGCTGGTGGGCGTATCGGTACGACCCTCCCAATCTGCCGCAACGGCACGGCCGGGAGGGTCGGTGTGCTCGAAAGGAAGTATGGCACGTTGTCGGCTCATTGACCCGTCAAGGCGCGCCGAAATGCGTAGCGAACATGGCTTTCCGTTCTCCACAGGCCGGGCCGGGTGTCGGGGGGGGCGCGGCGGTCGCCCTCGGGCAGTCCCACCACCCGCTGCGGGGCTGGGCGGGGCTGGGTGTGCTGCTCGGCTCGGAGTGGCGTGGGTGCCGGGTGGCGGTCCTGATGGCGGCGGTAGGTGTGATGAGCCTGGCTGACCTTGCCATGACGATGACGTACCTGAACCACGTCGGGATGATCGAGAGCAACCCTCTCGCCCGCATCGTGATGCACGGCGGCGGGCCGTTGTCGCTGATCGCATGGAAGCTTGCGACGACGGTGCTGGCGGTGGGTATTCTGCTGCGTCTGCGTCGGCGCCGCGCGGCGGAGGTGGCGGCGATCGTGTGCTGCGCGGTGCTGGGTTGGCTGATGGTTCGGTGGGTTGCCTACGTCGAGGCCGCGCCCGCGCTGGCGGGTGCGATCGCGGCGATGCCGGAGCACTTCGGGGAGGAGTGGGTCTCGTTCGCCCAGCCGGTCGGGGGCACGTGACGGCGTTGCGTCGCGGGGCTTGGCCCTGCGGGCCGCGGTTCTCGGTGCCAGAACATCCGCACGCGCCCGGCGTGATACCCTCCCGGCGTGAAGAGCCACCCGATCGTGTTGTCTCTGGTCAGCCTGCTCGCGTGCATCGGGCCGGGGGGCTGCTCCGGCGCTCGTGCGCCGTCGCTCTCGGTGAGCGAGGTTCGCGTGGTCGAGCGTACGAGCGAGGGGGTTGCGGTCGAGTTCGTGCTTGACGCGGAGAACCCGAACCGGGTGGAGCTGCCGCTGCGGCAGGTGTTCTACTCGCTGACAGTGGACGACCGGCGTGTCTTCACCGGCGAGCGATCGGCAGAGGCGACGCTGCGGCGTGACGGGACGCAGCAGATTCGGCTTCCGGCGGTGGTCCCGCTGCGGACGGGCGAAGGGATGCTGCGCGGCGTCCACGCGTATCGCCTGCAGGGCACGATGCGCTACGTGACGCCCGGGGCGTTCGCGGAGGCGATGTTCGAGGCGGGGCTGAACCGTCCGAGCGTTTCGTTCTCTGACAGCGGGACGATCGACTTCGGTGAGTGAGGGGAGTGACGGAGTGGAACGGGATGGGGCGCGGGCCGGGCGATTGTGCCGCCGTTCGGGGCGTCACACCGTCGCTCTTCCGCTCTGCCGCTTCGCGGCAGCCTGTCCGTCGATCTTTTCCGCCGCCAGCAGGGCGGCGCCGATGATGCCTGCGTCGTCGAGCAGTTCGCTGGCGACGACGTCGACGGCCTTGCACTTGTCGGGGAATGCCACGCGGCGGACGGCGTCGCGCACGCGGGCGACGTAGGGGGACCCGACGGCTTCGGTCAGCCCCCCCCCGAGCACGACGCGCGGCAGGGCGAGGAGGGTGACGATGCCGCCGACGTGGGCGCCGAGGAGGTCGGCGGAGTCGTCGACGACCTCTCGGACGAGTGAGTCGCCGGCGGCGTATGCCTCAGCGATGGTCTTGGAGCGGATCTTGTCGAAGTCGCCCTGGACGAGTTCGGTGACCATGGATTTTCGGTTGCTGCGTACGAGGCGCACGATCCGTTCGACGACTGCGGAGCGTGAGCAGTTGTGTTCGAGCGTTCGTTGTCCGGGTGGGTTTGTGGGGAGGACGTGCATGTGGCCGATCTCGCCCGCGGTGAGGAAGTGGCCGTAGTGGAGTCGTCCGCCGAGGACAAGCCCGCCGCCGATGCCGGTGCCGACCCAGACGCCGAGGAGGTCGGTGACGCCGCGGCCCGCGCCGGCGACGAACTCTCCCCAGACCGCGGCGTTGACGTCGTTGTCGACGATGATGGGGACGCCGAGACGCTCGGCGAGCAGGCCCGCGAGGGGCACGTTGTCCCAGCGCAGGTTGACGGCTTCGAGGACGACGCCCGCGGAAGGCTCGACCGCGCCGGGCGCGCCGATCCCAACGGCTTCGAGGTCGCCGCGCGTGATGCCCGCGTCGGCGCAGGCGCGGTCGACGCCCTCGGCGACTCTGGCGAGCACGCTCTCCATCCCCTCGTCGGCCTTGGTTTTTCGCCGGCAGCGTCCGACGATGCGCACGCCGGCGGCATGGTCGTCGCGGGTCACGACGCCGATCTGCATGTTCGTGCCGCCGAGGTCGATGCCGACGATGGGTCCGGGCCTGCTCATGCCGCCAGTGTACGGCCCGACGAGCCGCGACCGTGAGGGAGCGAATCGCCCCGCGCCTTATCCCACGCACTCCGTCGCCACGATCGAGGCGTCGGGGAGCGCCCGCGCGGCGCGCTCCGCGATCGTGTTCATTTCGCTTGTTTCGCAGAGCACGAAGAGCGTGCTCCCGCTCCCGGTGAGGTGGACGGGCCGGCTGGTCGCGCGCTCGGCGCGATCGCGGAGCGTTCGCAGCGCGGGGTGGAGCGTGAACGCGGCTTCGCGCAGGTCGTTGAAGAGGGCAGCCCGTGCCGGCCTGCCTGTGCGTGCCATCTCGCGGACTTCGCGCTCGCGGAGGGGGCCTGGACGGAGCGAGTCGAACGCCTTGTAGGCCTGCGGCGTGGCGGAGCCGAAGGGGGGGACGATGAGCACGACCCCGCATGGCGCCGGGGTGGTGCGTTCGACGCGGTCGGCGAAGCCGGTGACGAGTGCGGGCCTGGGGGGGTCTGTCTCGTCGATGAAGAAGGCGACGTCGCTTCCGATTCGGGTTGAGAGGTCGCGGAGCCGTTCGGCGCTGAGGCGCAGCTCGAAGAGTTCGTTGAGGGCGAGGAGGGCAGCGGCAGCGTCGCTGGACCCACCGCCCAATCCACCCTGTGGCGGGATGCGTTTCGAGAGCGTGAACGCCGTCGGGAGGGGGCGGCGCGTCTCGTGCTGGAGCAGCGCGTGGGCGCGGTAGGTGAGGTCCGCGGTGGGTGGCCAGTCGAAGGCGAAGCGTCGCGGCGCGTCGGGCGTGCAGGCGAAGGACCACGTGCTGGCCGCGCCGTCGGGGAGGCGTCGCGCGCGCAGCTCATCGGCGAGTCCGATGGCGCACGACCACGAGGCGATGCGGTGCCACCCCGGGCGTGCGGATGCCTCGCCCTCGGGGGGGCCGACGGCGAGCGCAAGATTCAGTTTGGCGTAGGCGCGGCGAGTGACGGTCCCGTGCGGCACGGCGGATCATACGTACGGGGTTCGGTTGATTTTCAGTTGGTCGAAACCCACCTAGACTGCTCCGACCGGGGCCGGAGGAGGCGCATGACCACGGTGCAGAGCCTGATGGATGCGATGCAGCGGATCGCCCCGCTCGAGTACGCTGAGCCGTGGGACAAGGTGGGACTGCAGGTCGGCTCGCCCTCGCGTCAGCTGGACGGTCCGGTCCTGCTGACGATCGACCTGACGGAGCGCGTGCTCGAGGAGGCGATCGATCGGCGTGCGCGGGCGATAGTCGCGTACCACCCGCCGATCTTTGAGCCGCTGAACCGCGTGACGGACCGGACGCCTCGTCAGCGCATCATTCTGGGGGCGGCGGAGTCGGGGATTGCGATCTATTCGCCGCACACTGCGTTGGACGCTGCGCCGGGCGGCGTGACCGACTGGCTGTGCGAGGGGCTTTCCGGCGGGCAGGGTCGGGTGGAGGGGGACTGTCGGGCATTGACGCCGCACGGCGCGCGCGACCCCGAGCAGGAGGTGAAGATCGTGACCTTCGTTCCGTACGCGGAGGCGGAGAAGGTCCGCAATGCGCTCGCCTCGGCGGGGGCCGGGATCATCGGGGCGTATCGGGTCTGTTCGTTCGGAGTGACGGGGACGGGCACGTTTCTCGCGGGTGAGGGCGCGAGGCCGACGGTCGGGACGCCGGGTCGGCTGGAAGAGGTCTCGGAACTTCGACTTGAGATGGTCTGCTCGAAGCGGGCGCTGCCGCTGGCGATCGACACGCTGCGCAAGTTTCACCCCTACGAGGAACCGGCGTTCGACGTCTACGAGCTCGTGCCCAAGCCGTTGCGTGGCGCGGGCACCGGTCGGCGGCTGACGCTCGACCGGCCTGCGACGATGCGCGAACTCGCCCAGCGTCTGCGCGGCTTCCTCGACCGCGCCCGGATCAAGGTCGCGCTGGTGGGAGAGGACCGCCCGATCGCGACGCTCGGCGTCGTGCCGGGCTCGGGCGGCGACCTGGCTGCGCTGGCGCGGCGCGAGGGGTGCGACGCCTTCATCACGGGCGAGATGACGCACCACGCGGTTCTGGGCGCACTGCACGCGGGCATGAGCGTTCTGCTCGCGGGGCACACGAACACAGAGCGCGGCTACCTGCCTCGCCTCGCGGAGCGGCTCCGCACGCTGGTGGCCGGGGTCGAGATCGTCGTGTCGACGACGGACCGCGACCCGCTGAGCGAAGTCTGAGAGGACGATGGAGCCGGGGGCTGCGAGTTCCCGCCCCTGGGCGCAGAGACTCCGCCCCGGTGCGAGATGGTTCGGGTGCTGATCCGCGCATGCGCCGCTTTCACGGTGTTGTGCGTGTTTCGGCGCGAGGCTGGTACGATGTTTCGATGGCGGCCGCTCGTTCCATGGCTGACGTTGTGTCCACCGAGCCGATCATCGGCCTTGAGGTTCACGTTGAGTTGGCGACGCGTGGGAAGATGTTCACGCGTGCGTCCAACCCCGCGCACCCCGAGTTCCACGATTCCGGGCCGAACACGCTGACGGACGCGGTGGTGCTCGCGTTGCCTGGTACGCTGCCGGTGATGAACCGGGCGGCGGTGGAGATGGCCGCGCTGGTGGGTCTGGCGCTGGGGTGCACGATCGCGCCGCTTTCGCGGTGGGATCGGAAGAGCTACTTCTATCCCGACCTGCCGAAGGGGTACCAGATCAGCCAGTACGACCTGCCGCTGTGCTTCGACGGCGTGTTCGAACTGCCGGCGACGGACGCGCAGGGGCGGATCGATCCGGCGGGCGCGACCCGGCGCATCGGCATCATCCGTGCGCACCTGGAGGAGGACGCGGGCAAGCTGCTTCACGAGGCGCCGGGGGGTGGTGCGATCGACTTCTCGATCGTGGACCTGAACCGTGCCGGCACGCCGCTGCTGGAGATCGTGACCGCGCCGGACTTTCGCTCTGCGGACGAGGCGACGGCGTTCGCGCGGCTGCTGCGGCAGACGTGCCGGTTTCTCGGGGTGACGGAGGGCGTGATGCAGCGCGGGCACGTGCGATTCGAGCCGAACGTGAACTGCCGGCTCACGCTGCGTGACGGGCGTGTCGTGCACACGCCGATCGTGGAGGTGAAGAACCTCAACTCGTTTCGTGCGTTGCACGGCGCGATCTCGCACGAGCTGACGGAGCAGCCGCGGCGGTGGGTGGCTGACGGGCGCGAGCACGGCCCGGGCGAGAAGACCACGCGCGGCTGGGACGCGGATCGCGGGGCGACGTACGTGCAGCGTGAGAAGGAGGACGCGGAGGACTACCGCTACTTCCCCGACCCGGACCTGCCGCCGGTGGCGATGGGTGAGGCGTGGGTGGAGCGGCTGCGCGCGAGCCTGCCGGAACTGCCGGTCGCTCGAGTGCGCCGGTACTGCGAGGGCTACGACCTCTCGCCCGCCGAGGCGTCGCAGCTGGTCGAGGAGCGCGAGGTGTGCGAGTTTCTGGACGCGGCGGCGGACGGTGCGGTCGAGCGCGGCGTGGCGCGCGAGCGGGCGGGGCGTCTGGCGGCGGGGTTCGTGCTGCAGCACGGGGCGCGGCTGGCGAACGAGCGCAGCACGCTGGTCTCGCGGCTCGGCGTGTCGGCGGAGCAACTCGCGGCGATCGTGGCGATGCGCGACGCGGGCGACCTCGGCTCGACGGCGGCGGATGAACTTCTTGCCCTGCTCTGCGAGCCGGCGCACGCGGGGGCGGACCCGCGGGTAGTGGCCGAGTCACGCGGGCTGATCACGGTGCGGGACGACGCGGCGCTCGATGCCTGGTGCGAGCGTGCGATCGCGGAGAACCCGCGGGCTGCGGAGGACGTGCGTTCCGGCAAGCAGGCGGCGATCGGGCGGTTGGTCGGCGCGGTGATGAAGGCGAGCGGTGGGGCGGCGGACGCGAATGCGGCGCGGGAAAGGCTGATCGAGAAACTGAGCAACGGCTGAATCCCGGAGAGCGACCCGAGACCGCTGGGGCGGAAAGGGCGATCGCGCGCGTGAGTGTCGCGGACGGTTGTCGCTTGTAGAGGTGGAGCGGCAGGCCGGAAGCGAACACGAAACCCGGCCCTGCGATAGACGCCCGCTCCCGCACTCCTCTCTTCGCCCACCGCCGAGCGGAAGCCCGGCGTGCGGGTTTCAGGGCGGCCGCGCCGCTCGCCGGGCCTCTCTCCTCGCTCCCCGTGTCCGGCCCGTGCGAACGGCCCGGATGCCGTGAACCAGCCGCGGCCCGGATAGGCTGGCGTGATGCCGTTTGATCGCAACGACTGGCCGACGGCGGACCTGCCCTCGCCGGGCGATGACGAGACCGCGCTGGAAGGGCCGGCGGGGCAGCCGGGTTCGCGCGTGGGTCGGTACCGGCTGGTTGAGATTCTGGGTGAGGGCGGGTTCGGGGTGGTCTGGCGGGCAGAGCAGACGGAGCCGATGCGGCGCGAGGTTGCGGTCAAGGTCATCAAGCCGGGGATGGATTCGCGCCGCGTGGTGGCGCGTTTCGAGGCGGAGCGTCAGGCGCTGGCGGTGATGGACCACCCGTGCATCGCGCGGGTGCTGGACGGCGGGACGACGGGGCCGGAGTTCGAGCGTCCGGGGCTGCCGTACTTCGTGATGGAGTTGGTGCGGGGCGAGCCGATCACGGTGTACTGCGCGTCGAGGTCGCTGCCCGTGCGCGCGCGGCTTGAGTTGTTCGCGCGCGTGTGCGATGCGGTGCAGCACGCGCACTACAAGGGGGTCGTTCACCGCGACATCAAGCCGGGCAACGTGCTGGTGGCGTCGGGGGACGGTGGTCCGATCCCGAAGGTGATCGACTTCGGGATCGCCAAGGCGCTGTCGGCGGGTGCGTTCGGCGGTCCGCTGCTGACCGAGCAGGGGCAGATGATCGGCACGCCGCAGTACATGTCGCCGGAGCAGGTGGACCCGTCGAGCGTGGACGTGGACGCGCGGACGGACGTGTACTCGCTCGGCGTGCTGCTGTACGAGCTGCTGACGGGGACGGTGCCGGTCGAGACGCCCGGTGTCCGCTCGCGCAGCCTGTACGAGATTCAGCGGATGATCCTAGAGGGGGAGCCGCCGAGGCCGAGCACGCGTCTGGCGTCGCTGGGAGCGGGGGGGCGTGAGGGTTCGCGGTCGGAGGCGCGGGCGTTGCGTGGCGACCTCGACTGGATCGTGATGAAGTGCCTGGAGAAGGACCGCTCGCGTCGGTACGAGACGGCGGCCGCGCTGGGGGAGGACGTTCGGCGGCACCTGCGTGACGAACCAGTGCAGGCGGGTCCGCCCTCGGCGTCGTACCGGCTTCGGAAGTTCGCGCGTCGGCGTCGGGCGCCGCTGGCGGCCGGGGCGGTGGCGCTGCTCGCGCTGGTGGCTGGGCTGGCGTTGGCGTCGGCCGGATTCGTGCAGGCGAGCCGGGAGCGTGACCGTGCCCGGATCGACGCGGCGCGTGCGGAGCGTGCGGGGGCGTTCCTGGCGGGCATCTTCGCGGCGATGCAGCCCGAGATCGCGCGTACGCGCGACACGACGATGCTGCGCGATTTGCTGGAAGGGGCGGCGTCGCGCGTCGGGGCGGAACTGGCGGACGAGCCGGAGGTCGAGGCGGAGGTCCGCCACGCGATCGCGAAGGGCTACCGCGCGATCGCGCGCCCCGACGAGGCGGAGCGTCACGCGCGGCGTGCCTACGAGCTGCTCTCGCGGCACGCGGGCGCGGACGATCCGCGCACGCTCGCGGCGGGGAACGACCTCGCGGTCGCGCTGCACGACCTCGGGCGGCTGGAGGAGTCGCGCTCGCTCTACGGGAGAGTGCTGGGCGCCTACGAGCGCACGCTCGGCACGCGCCACCGGGAGACGATCGCGACGCGCGCGAACCTCGGCGCGCTCCTGAGCGACCTGGCGTTGTACGACGAGGCGGCGGCGGTCTACGAGGTTGCGGTGCGGGACGCGCGGGCGGGGTTCGGCGAGGACTCGGAGATCACGCTCAACAACGAGAACAACCTCGTCTCCGTGCTGGTGAACCTCGGGCGGTACGACGAGGCGGAAAGGCTGGCGCGGAGTGCGCTGGAGCGCGCACGCCGGGCGCTGGGTGCGGACCATCCGTACACGGCGCACCTGCTCAACGCGCTGGGTCTGACGCTCAACCGGCAGGAGCGGCTGGAGGAGGCCGAGGCGGCGTTCGCGGAGTCGCTCGATCTCGCCCGGGCGATCTTCGGCGGCGACCATCCCGTGGTCGTGTCGGGGCTGACGAACCTGGGGCAGGTGCGGGCGAAGCTCGGTCGGCTCGGGGAGGCGCGTGTGCTGCTGGAGGAGGCGGCGCGGCGGGGTCGGGCGGTGCTGGGCGACGATCACTACGAGTTGGCCGACGTGCTGTCGAACCTGGCTGGCGTGCTGCACCTGATGGGTCGCTCCGAGGAGGCGGCGCCGCTGCTGGCCGATGCGTTGCGGATCACGCGCCTGCGGCTCGGTGAGGATGACTCGGAGACGATTCTGTGCGCGAACAACCTGGCGGCCGCGCTGGAGAAGACGGGCGAGCACGAGCGTGCCGAGGCGCTGTACCGCGACGCGATGGAGCGGTCGGTGCGTGTGCTGGGGGAGGCGCATGAGACGACGCTCTCGGTGATGGGCAACTTCGCGTTGTTCCTCTCGGAGACGGGCCGGACGGAAGAGTCGCTGGCGCTGGGCGAGCGCACGCTATCGGCGACGGAGGCGGCGCTCGGTTCGTCGAGTGTGGGCGTGCTGGTGAGTGCGTACAACCTGGCGGGGGCGTACCAGGGCGCGGGTCGGTTCGCGCGGGCGGTGGAGTTGTACGAGCGGTGTGTGACGATGCTGCCCGCGCTGCCGCCGGGGCACTGGATGGTCGGCGTGGTGGAGGGGGGGTACGGGGCGTGCCTGACGGCGATGGGGAGGTTCGACGAAGCGGAGCCGAGATTGCTGGAGTCGCACCGCGTGCTGCTGGCCGCGCTGGGGGCGGGCCACGAGCGGACCCGCACGGCGGTGGAGAGGTTGATCGCGCTGTACGAGGGCGCGGGGCGTGAGGAGGAAGCGGCGCGTTGGCGTTCGAGCGAGCCGCCGCCGTGAGGTTTGCGGCGTGAACGCTGGGGCGCGGTCTACTGGTCGTGCCCCGTGAAGTCGGGCATGGCGTGGCCGGCGTCGGTGAGGGTGCGTTCGCGGCGGGCGAGTTCGAGGTCGTGCTCGACCATGCGGCGGACGAGTTCGTCGAAGGTGGTGGTGGGCGACCAGCCGAGGCGGGCGCGGGCCTTGGTCGCGTCGCCCAGCAGCAGGTCTACCTCTGCGGGTCGGAGGTAACGCGGGTCGAAGGCGACGTGGGCCTTCCAGTCGAGTCCGACGTGCGAGAAGGCGGCCTCGGCGAAATCGCGGACGGAGCGGGTTTCGCCGGTGGCGATGACGTAGTCGTCCGGCTCGTCCTGCTGGAGCATGGTCCACATCATGCGGACGTAGTCGCCGGCGTATCCCCAGTCGCGCTTGGAGTCGAGGTTGCCGAGGTAGACCTTGTCCTGGAGGCCCATGCGGATGCGTCCGACGGCGCGGGTGATCTTTCGGGTGACGAAGGTTTCGCCGCGCCGTTCGGATTCGTGGTTGAAGAGGATGCCGCAGGAGGCGTGCAGGCCGTAGGACTCGCGGTAGTTCACGGTGGCGTAGTGGGCCATGACCTTGGCGCAGGCGTACGGGGAGCGGGGGCGGAAGGGGGTGGTCTCGGACTGTGGGGTCTCGACGGCGAGGCCGTACTGCTCGCTGGAACTGGCCTGGTAGTAGCGGACCTGCCGCCCGGTGCGTTGCTGGTGGTCGCGGACGGCTTCGAGGAGGCGGAGCGCACCGAGTGCGACGGCGTCGGCGGTGTAGATGGGGAGGTCGAAGGAGACGCGGACGTGGCTCTGCGCGCCGAGGTTGTAGACCTCGTCGGGCTTGGTCTGGTCGAGGAGCTTGGCGAGGGAGTTGGCGTCGCAGAGGTCTCCGTAGTGGAGGAAGAGGCGCGTGCCCTTGTGGTGGGGGTCCTGGTAGACGTGGTCGATGCGTCCCGTGTTGAAACTGCTGGCGCGCCGGATGATGCCGTGGACCTCGTAGCCCTTGGCGAGGAGGAACTCGGCGAGGAAGGAGCCGTCCTGTCCCGTGATCCCTGTGATGAGCGCCCGTTTCGGCGTCTGGGCCATGGTGCGGTCTCCGGCGTCGTCGGGGATGGTATCGGTCGCGTGCGGTGCGGCAGTGGAGCGCGGGGTTCGGATTCCGGGGCGAGCGGCGGGAGAGCGCCTTAGCCGCCGACGAGCGCGGCGAGTTCGGCGTTGTCGGCGTCGAGTTGCTCTGGTCGGGCGTGCTGCCGGAGCAAGAGCAGGGCGTGATCGCGCGCGTCGCCGCCTTGGGGTACGGTGCGGCGGGCGACGAACCAGAGGGCGTCGCGGGCCGCGCCGTCGGCGGCGTCTTCGGGGGCGAGGCGGGCGTAGAGGTCGAGGAAGGCGGCGTCCGCGCCGGCGCGGAAGACGGGATAGAGCGCGTGACGCGCGAAGGCGGGCGTGACGGCTTCGCGCTTCTCGGCGAGGAGTGCGCCGGCGAGCCTCGCGGCCTCGGCGTCGCGCCCCGAGAGCGAGAGGGAGCGGACGAGCGCCTCGAAGTCCGTCTTGCTTGCGGCTCGCCTGGTCGTCTCGGCGAGGTCTTCCGCGCCGTCGAGCGGCAGAGGTTCGTCGAGGCGTCGCGCGGGCGGGCCGAGGGTGATGAGCGGGTCGCCGATGACGGCGACGCGCCAGATCGGCGTGCCCTCGTGGCGCACGGCGGCGGCCCAGGGCGCGCCCGCGACGAGGCGTTTGGCGACGGCGGGGGTGGGGACGAAGGCCGAGAGCGTCGGCTCCTGCACGGAGCCGCAGTAGGCGTAGGCGCCGCGTTCGAGCCAGCGTGCGCCGACGGTGGCGCGGTTACGCGGCGCATTGGCGGACCAGGAGTGGACCATGTGGACGATGGCGGGGACGCCGAGCACGGGCACGTCGCCCGCGTGCGCCCTGCCGGGCGAGAGGTCGAACCAGTCGCGGTTTCCCTTCGAGTTGAGCAGCACGATGCCCGCGTCGATGGCGCGGAGCGAGCGTGCCCGCCAGTCGGCCAAGCCCTGGCGTGGCGCATCGTCGAGGGTGACACGCAGTCCGGCCTCGCGCAGCACGGCGGCGGCCTCCGTGCCGTCGTAGTGCGACCACGGCGCCTCGTGGGGGTAGGTGTCGAACACCCATGCGCTCGCGGGTCGGAGGAAGAGCGAGCACATCGCGCGGTAGGCGGCCTCGGCCTCGGTCCCGAAGAGCTGCGACGCCCAGGCCCACCGCTCGCCCGCGCTCGCGCCGATCGCTGGGCGGCCGACGCGGTCGGTCGTGGCGACGAACTCGCGTTCGGTGGTCTCGATCTTGACGGCGGCGTTGAGGCAGAGGGCAACGGCGTCGAGGTCGTCGCCCAGGGTGCGCCACGAGAGGCCGGTGGCGTCGCAGGCGCGTTCGATCTCGGCGCAGAGCGCGTCGGCGTCGGTGCGTGAGATCGCGCCGCTGACGTTGCGCCGTTCGAGCGTTACCCATGCGATCGGGAGGGCGCGTCCGGCGGCGAGGGCGAGCGCGGCGGTCCAGGCGGGGTCTGCGCCGTCGGCGACGACGATCGCCGACGGGACGTGCCCCCTGGATCGCCAGAAGTCAACGATCGATCCGGCATCCCGCGGCGCGCTCCATGCGTCCGAGACGGCGCGCTCGACGGCCTCGCGCCGTGCGTCGCCGCGGGCGGCGCGATCGCCGCCGGACCAGCGCACGACGCGCCTCGGTTCGAAGGCGCGTACGAAGCGTGCGATGTCCTCGCCTGCCTGCCAGGAGCCGTCGTCGATGAGAACGGGGAAGCGTGCGTCGGGCCGCCAGGCTGCGATGGCGGCGAGGTAGGACGCGCCGTCGGGGACGATGACGACGTCGGGGATGACGGGCGCGTTGGCGCGGATGAGTTCGGCGCGCCGGCCGAGCAGAACCTGCGGCGGCAGGTCGGGTTGCAAGGCGGCGGGATCGGGCTGGCCGATCGTGGTGGCGAGGGAGGCCGCGATGGTCGCGAGGGTGTTCATCGTCTGAATGTACCCGCGCGCGTGTTTCGCGGTCGCGGGTGTCGGGCGAAGGGGTGCGGAACGCGGGGGGGACGCCCGATCCATAGACTCGACGCGATGGCGAGCCTGACGAGGGACGAGTTCGTTTCGCTGGTGCGTTCGGAGCGTTCGGCGACGCCGGGCGTCACGCTTGCGGTGCCGGTCGGGGTTCGGCTGCTCTCGGACCAGTTGACGCCGGTGCTGGCGTACCGTCGGCTGGTCGCGCCGGACGAGCGGACCGCGCCGTCGTTCCTGCTGGAATCGGTCGAGGGGGGGGAGCGGCAGGGGCGGTACTCGATCCTGGGCGCGCGGCCCGCGCTGGAGGTGGTGGCGCGCCGGTTCCGCGTGCGCATCAGCGACCACGCGACGGGTCGGGTCGAGGAGGGAGAAGAAGCGAACCCGCTGCTGGCGCCGCGAGGGATCACCGCGGGCGTGCGGCTGGTGCGTCCGCCGTCGGGCGCGCGCCCCGCGCTGCCGGCGTGCCCGTTGGGGGGGTGGTTCGGGTACGCGTCGTATGACACGGTGCGGTACGCCGAGCCGGAGAAGCTTCCGTTCGAGCACGCGCCGTCGGATGACCGTGGCCTGCCGGAGATGCATTTCGGGCTGTACGACGGCGTGGTGGCGTTCGACCACGTGGACAAGCTGGTCCACGTCGTGCGGCTGGCGATGCTCGCGCCGGGCGACGAGGCGGGGGAGGCGTACGACCGCGCGGTGGCGGCGATCGAGGCGCGCATCGCGGAGATCGAGCGGCACAGCAAGCCGCTGCCCGCGGGGCGCGTCGAGCGCGAGGGCGTGCCCGCGCCGCTGCGTTCGAACGTCACGCGAGAGCAGCACGCGGCGATGGTCGAGCGTGCGTTGGAGCACATCCGCGCGGGGGACATCTTCCAGGTCGTGATCGGGCAGCGATTTGAGCGGGTGAGCGAGGCCGATCCGTTCGATGTCTATCGCGCGCTGCGGGCGGTGAACCCCAGCCCGTACATGGTGTACATGCAGGGGGAGGGGTGCATTCTCGTGGCGTCCAGTCCGGAGATTCTGTGCCGGGTGCGCCGGGGGGGGGACGGGGCGCTGGTGGTGACGAACCGACCGCTGGCGGGGACGCGTCCGCGCGGTCGCACGCCGGAGGAGGACGCGGGGCTGGAGCGCGAGTTGCTGGCGGACGAGAAGGAGCGGGCCGAGCACGTGATGCTCGTTGACCTTGGGCGCAACGACGTTGGGCGCGTGGCGGTGCCGGGCACGATCGAGCTGCCGGCCGTGATGGAGGTGGAGCGCTACAGCCACGTGATGCACATCAGCTCGACGGTGACGGGCGTGTTGCGAGAGGGGCTGGACGCGTGGGACGCGCTGGCGGCGACGCTGCCGGTGGGGACGATCTCGGGCGCGCCGAAGATCCGGGCGATGCAGATCATCGACGAGCTGGAGCCGGTGCGGCGCGGGCCGTACGGGGGGGGGATGGGGTACGTCTCGCTGGACGGAGAGATGGACATCGCGCTGGCGTTGCGGACGATGGTGGTGCCGACGGCGAGCGTGCCGCGGGGGGGGAGGGGGTCGTGGACGTACTACCTGCAGGCCGCGGGGGGGATCGTCGCGGACTCGAAGGCGGAGCCGGAGTATCTGGAGACGGTGAACAAGGCCGCCGCGTTGGCGCGTGCGATCGACTTGGCGGAGTCGGCGTTCGGGGCGTGACGGGGTCGGCCGGGTCGCGTTCGCTCGGCGGTGCTCCGCGGAGCGTTCTCCGGCGGGCAACCGGCTTCCTTCCGGGGCGGGATCGATTAGGCTGGTGAGCATGGACCCGGGGGAGCGTCACGCGGTCACGGTGGTGCTGGCGCAGCTCCGGGCTGGGGACGAGGGGGCGCACGCGCGTCTGTTGCCGCTGGTGTACGAGGAACTGCGTGTGCTGGCGCGTTCCCGCATGTCGGGGCTGGCGCCGGGGCAGACGCTGCAACCGACCGCGCTGGTGCACGAGGCGTACATGAAGTTGCTGGGGCCGGGAGGCGTGCAGCCGGCGTGGGAGAGCCGTGCGCACTTCTTCGGTGCGGCGGCCCGCGCGATGCGGAACATCCTCGTCGAGCACGCGCGCGCCCGGCTGACGGCGAAGCGCGGCGGAGGCTCGCGGGGCGCCGCGCTGGACGAGGCGACGGCCGCGGCGATCGAGACGCCCGTGGAGGACATGGTCGCGCTGGACGATGCGTTGCGGCGGCTGGAGTCGAACGACCCCGGTGCGCACGAGGTGGTGATGCTACGGTTCTTCGCGGGCCTGAGCGAGGAGCAGGCGGCGGAGGTCATGGGGGTGTCGCCGCGGACGGTGCGGCGTGAGTGGGCGTACGGGCGGTCGTGGCTGCGTCGTGAGCTGCAGGTGCACGACGAGGACGGGGGCACGACGGATGAGTGAGGAGCGCGCCGCGAGAGTGAAGGCCGTGTTTCTCGGCGCGCTGGACGCGTCGCCGGCGGATCGGGGCATGTACCTTGACCGCGAGTGCGGGGGCGATGCGGAACTCCGCCGTGAGGTGGAGGAACTGCTGGCGCACGAGAGCGGTGGCGGATTCCTGACGCCGCCGGAGAGCGGCGTCTCGCTCGGTGCGTTCGCGGCGCCGCCGGGTGCGGAGGGGCTGGGACCGGGCGACCGGATCGACCGCTACGCGCTCGTCGAGCGTCTGGGCGAGGGCGGGTTCGGGGTGGTGTATCTCGCGGAGCAGACGGAGCCGGTGCGGCGTCGTGTCGCGCTGAAGGTCATCAAACCGGGCATGGACTCGCGGGCGGTGATCGCCCGGTTCGAGGCGGAGCGGCAAGCGCTTGCGGTGATGGACCACCCGAACGTTGCGCGTGTGCTGGACGCGGGCGCGACGGAGCGGGGCCTGCCGTACTTCGTGATGGAGCACGTTCCGGGTGAGCCGATCACGGCGTACTGCGACGGGCGTTCTCTGCCGGTGCGTGCCCGGCTGGGGCTGTTCATCGACGTGTGCGAGGCGGTGCAGCACGCGCACCTGAAGGGGATCATCCACCGGGACATCAAGCCCGGGAACATTCTCGTGCACGACGGGGAGCGGGGGCCGGTGGTGAAGGTGATCGACTTCGGCGTCGCCAAGGCGCTCGCCCCGACGCCGACGCGCGTGACGCTCTTCACCGAGCAGGGGCAGCTGATCGGCACGCCTGAATACATGAGTCCCGAGCAGGCGGCGTTGGGGGCGGTGGACATCGACACGCGTACGGACGTGTATTCGCTCGGCGTCGTGCTGTACGAGTTGCTCTCCGGGTCGTTGCCGTTTGACGGGGAGCGGCTGCGGAGCGGCGGGCTGGACGAGGTGCGTCGCACGGTCCGCGAGGTGGAGCCGCCGAGGCCGAGCGAGCGGCTCTCGCGCGGGTCGGCCGGCGCGGCGGAGAGCGCGCGCCGGCGGCAGACCGCGCCGAACGAACTCGCCGGGCTGCTGCGGCGCGAGCTGGAGTGGATTCCGTTGAAGGCGATGCGGAAGGACCGCGCAGAGCGGTACCGGACGCCGAGCGAGATGGCGGACGACATCCGCAACTACCTCGCAGGCCGGAGCCTGTTGGCCGGGCCGGAGTCGGCTCCGTACCGGGTGCGGAAGTTCGTCCGCCGGAACCGTGCGGGAGTGATCGCGGCGTCTGCGATGGCGGCGTTGCTCCTGGGCGGGATCGCGGGGACGGGGTACGGTCTTGTGCGAGCCGAGGCGCGCCGCATCGACGCGGTCGAGGCGCTCGACCGGGCGAGGGACGCGGAGCAGGAGTCGGCGGCTCGGGCGCGCGACCTCGAGCAGGTGGCGGCGTTCCAGGCGGCGCAGTTGAGCAGCATCGACGCCGCCGCGATGGGTGATCGCATCCGCGAGCGGATCGTCGAGGAGCGTGCGCGGTCGCTCGGCGCGCGGGGCATGGATGAGGAAGGTGTGCGTGAAGCGGTTCGAGGGCTTGAGGGCGAGCTGGCGGGCGTGAACTTCACGGGCGTCGCGCTCGACACGCTCTCGGAGCAGGTCTTCGGGCGCGCCCTGGCCGCGATCGACGCGCAGTTCGGCGAGCAGCCGCTGGTGCGGGCGAGGCTGTTGCAGACGGCGGCGAGCACGATGCGCGAGGTCGGCCTGCACGAGGCCGCACTGGCGCCGCAGACGGCCGCGCTGGACGTCCGGCGCGAGCGGCTGGGGGCGGAGCACCCGGAGACGCTCGCGTCGATGAACAGCCTTGGCCTGCTGCTGCACTCGCGCGGGTTGCTCTTCGAGGCCGAGTCTTTGTACCGCGACGCGCTGGCCGGTCGTGAGCGCGTGCTCGGCGCGGACCATCCGGACACGCTGAGCACGCGGACGAGCCTCGGCGTGCTGCTGTGGATGATGGGCCGGCACGAGGACGGCGTCCGGCTCGCGCGCGACACGGTGGCCGACCTGCGCCGCACCGCAGGCGTGGACCACCCGGACACGCTGGCCGCGATCGGGAACCTCGGGGGCATGTTGCACCTGCTGGGCGATCTTGACGGTGCGGAGCCGCACCTGCGCGAGTCGGCGGAGGGGTACCGGCGCGTGCTCGGCGAGGCGCACCTGTCCACGCTGATCGCGGCGAGCAACCACGGTCGGCTGCTGCTCGACCAGGGGCGCGTGAGCGAGGCCGAGGCGTGCCTGCGCGGCGTGGTCGAGACGAGCCGTCGCGCGCTGGGCGACACGCACCCCGCGACGCTCACCTCGATCAACAACCTCGGGGGCATGTTGTGGTCGCTGGGCCGACTCGACGAGGCGGAGGTGTGCTTCCGCGAGGCGATCGACCTCGGAGTGAGGAGCATGGGCGAGTCGCACCCGGACACGCTGAACTCGATCCACAACATGGGGGGGCTGCTGTGGGAGATGGGCCGACCGGATGAGGCGGAGGGGCACTTCCGGCGGGCGCTCGACGGCTTTCGGAGCACGCTCGGCGTCGACCACCCGGAGACGCTCAACGTGCTGGGCGTGCTCTGCCGCTTGCTGGCGGAAACCGGGCGTCAGGAGGAGGCCGAGGCCCTCTCCGCCGAGTTCGGCGAGCGGACCGGGGAGTAGTCGCGGGCCTGCGTGGCAGCCCGGCAGCCCCGCCGGGGTTCTCGGGGAGTCGATCGCGGGAAAACGCGCCGGCCCTGTCCGGGTGTGACGGCCTTTCGCGGATGAGGGATGACGGCGGCCGGTGGGCCGCCCGAACGAAACCCTGCGAAAGGAGACGGATCATGCAACGGCTCATCGGCATCACGGTCTTGGCGGCGACGCTCGGTGCGACGGGCGCGGCCGACGCCCAATCGTGCTACGAGTGGCGGGAGATCGGCGTCGGACCGCAGTGGAGGGCCGTCGAGAGCGCGATCGCCTACTTCCCCAAGCGCGACACGGTCGTGCTGCTGACGATGGCGGAGCAGTGGGAGTGGGACGGCCTGACATGGACGAGGACCGGTGACGCCCAATCCTACCTCCAGCCGGCGATGGCCTACGACTCCGCACGCGGCGTGATGGTGCTGGTCTACGGCAAGGGGCCGAACAACGCGCTGTGGGAGTGGGACGGCGGGCCGGACGGCTGGCAGTTGCGGAGTCCCGGCGGCGACAACATCCTCCTCACGTCCAGCAGCATCAGCGTCGTCTATGACGAGGCACGGGCCGTGACGCTCATCGTCGAACGCGGGATGACCTATGTCTACGACGGCGTGAACGTGACGAAGCACGTCGGTGGACCGAACCTCAGCGACGGGCGCGCCGCGTACGACCCGGTTCGCCAGCGCACGGTGTACTTCGGCGGTTCGGGGGGCGGGCAGTACTGGAACGACACGTGGGAATGGGACGGAGAGGGGTGGACGCTCCTGGCGCCGCTCGACGCTCCGCCCGGGCGCGTCTACCACTCCCTCGCCTACGACCCGCAGCGCGGCAGGATCATGCTCTTTGGAGGCGCCAGCACGTTCCTCTACGACGACACGTGGGAGTGGGATGGGGAGAACTGGTCGCGGGTCTACCCCGACAGCAGCCCGTCCGCACGCAGCGATCACCACGTCGCCTACGACGCCGGACGCAACGAGATGCTCCTCTTCGGAGGCCACATCGGCGGCTCGCAGAGCGACCACCTCCTCTTCCGGCGCAACCTGGCGTTCCCCGTCATCCTGCAACAGCCCGGCGCGCTGACAGTGGACGAGGGGCGCTTCGCCGCATTCGCGGTCACCGCCGTCGGTCAGGGGATCGGCTACCAGTGGCTCAAGGACGGCGTCGAGATCGACGGCGAGACCAACACCTCGATCCTCATCCCAGCAGCGAGCCTCGGCGACGCGGGCGAGTACTCGGTACGCGTCACGGGCACCTGCGGCGCGGTCGAGAGCAACGTGGCGCAACTGACCGTCAATCCGGTGTGCCACGCGGACTTCAACGGCGACGGCGTCATCAACACGATCGACTTCATCGCCTACCTCAACGCCTACACGGCCGGCTGCCCCTGACCGAACCGGGTGATGCGGCAGGCCCGGTTGGCGGGGAGCGGGAGCGCACCCACGAGTTTCGCAGGTCCGGTTGAAGCCCCTCGGCGCAGGCTGGGGGGCTTCTCCGGCGCGCCCGGGCGCGGTACGATTCGGGCATGAGCGAGACCCCGACCGCCGTCCGGACGCTCCCCCGGGCGGCCGACAAGCCCGAGACGAAGCGGCCGCGCCCGTGGAACGTCGTGCTGCTCGACGACGATCAGCACTCGTACGAGTACGTGATCGCGATGATGCAGCGGCTCTTCGGGCACCCGAAGGAGCGAGCGTTCCAGATCGCCAGGCGCGTGGACACGCAGGGCCGAGCCGTGGTGCTGACGACCCACCGCGAGCACGCCGAACTGAAGGTGCAGCAGATTCACGGCTTCGGCGCGGACCCGTTCATCGCGTCGTGCCAGGGTTCGATGTCGGCGGTGCTGGAGCCGGCGGACCTGGACGGGGGTGACGACGCGCGGCGGTGAAGACGCACGCTGCGGTGGCTGCCAGCGATCGTCGATGGTGGCTCGCTGCGGTCACGCGTTCGGCCGTGAAAGGACTTGATCCTGCTTCCATGGAAGGAGCGCGCAGGCGACCAAGACCGCCGTTGCCGCCCCATTCCGCAGTGCGATCGGACCCCAACGATCGACCGGCGCGGACGAGAATCCGCAGCCGCATGCGGCCGGTTGATCCGGCGGGTATTGCGTAAGCCAGAGCGCATACGCAAAGAACACGCTGTACACGGCGAGCGGGGTGGTTGCGCTTGCCCTCACGGACTTTCCCAGGACGAGGGCACCCGTCACCCCAAGACCGATGGCGACCTCGGCGATCGGGAAGGCAAACGCAACGAACGAAACGTACTCCGCCGGCACGACTTCGTGCGCGTGCAGCGCATCGGCAAAGATCTCGGGTCCGAAGAGTTTGCTTATGCCCGCAACGAGCAGCCACGCGGCTCCGAGGAGTACGACGACTGCCCGGACGCTGACCTCCCGCCGGGGGGGCGCTCCGCGTCATGCTCGTCGCAATCTGAACCACGCGAGGGCTCCGACTACGAGGAAGAGTACTCCGCCGCCGAGCAACCCAATCCGCAGTGACTCGATCGAGGACTTCGCGTCGCGTATGGGAGCAGGGCGCAATCGGGGGCTGGCGTCCGCCTCGTCCGCGCTCATGACCTGCACCCGCGGGCGATGCTCGATTCGGCGCAACTCCGCCTCTCTGAGGACTGCGCCGGCTGTGAATCGCTCGGGAGCGCCCGCTCGGTCGTGCTCGAAGTGGGTCAGGATTCGCTTACCGGGGGGTGGGTGGGTGCGGACAACCTGGAAGCCAGGGATGCCCGTCTCCGCCGTGTCGAACGCGAGCGTCTCCATGCCCGGTTCCGCATGACTTGGTCGCGTCGGGCGAGTGATTGACGCGACGGTTAGATCATCGCGGATCACAAAAGTAACGTCCCTGTACATGCCATGGGGTCCGCCCCACTGTTGGATGTCAAACTCAGAGAGTCGCTCGGCGGGCGGGTAGCGTGATGCGCGAGGCAGCGACACCACAACGATCCACCCGCCACCGTTCGCGCGCTCCACACGAGGGTTCGCGTTCGGCGCTCGAAGCACATTCACAACACCCACTTGGGGAAAGACATGGTCGAGAACCCAGTCTGCCCCGCCGGGCGACGTTTCCCGCAAGCGCCCTGCATCGATCCTGCCCGCGTAGACGACTCCGTCAGGATCCCGGGCGACGATGACCTCTCTGGCTCGGATGCTGTTCCAAGCGCGGGATGCGAAATCGAACGCGACCCGAAGGTCGTTGTCGTGTTCGTCGGTGTAGTGCGCGAAGATCGAACCCTGCGCCGGCCAACCGCTGACGATTGCCGATGCGAGAGATTCGGGCGTGTGATCATCGGTCGCCGGTTGAACCGTCTGGGGACGCGTCTCCAGCCATTGAACGAGCGGCGCCGACTCCGTCGGTGTCGCGTGCGTCACGGCGCCCGACACGGCGCCGGCCAGCATGAGACGACTGGTCAGCATGGGGCGGCGCTACTCGGAGACGACGACATTGCAGCAGCGCGCGCCGGAAGCAACGCTCATGTACGGATCACCGGGCACGTTACTGTCGTAGGTCAGGGTACCGTAGCAGCATACGCCGGATTCCGTCCGGCATCCCACCGGATCCGCGCCCGCAGGCTCATCGTCATCGTCGCAGGGGTGCGTAATCGCATTGGTGATCTTGAAGCACTTGCGGACGACACCGGGGAATGACATCGGCCCCTTCTTGCCGCAGCCGTAGTCGACCCGCGTCGTGAGACCGACATCGCAGACGATGGTGTTGTTCAGACAGAAGGACGCCCCGGAGCCGCACCCCGAACTCTCACCATCCTGCACCCGCTCGAGGAAGTAGCAGTAGTCGGGCGCGGCGATCACGGTGAGCGCCGCAGCCAGCCCGATCGCTCCGGCGATTCGTCCGGCGAGTGTGTTCGTCATGGCGATGCCTCCTTTGCGTGTGCTCCATCGTGGTTCATTCGAGCGCAAGTCTGTCGGCGCCCTTTGTCCCGAGCCACGTGCTCACGACCGGATGACCGACCCAGTTCTCGAAGTACGGGTACGCCAGGGCAAAGTCCGTGCATCGATGCTCGGACACGTGCCCATCCGTCCAGGCCACGGGCGCGATCGGTCGGTCGTAGGGATTCCACGTCCAGAAGGTGTGGACTCCGTCGCGCACGAACAGCCAGCGGACCATCATGCCTTTCTGTGACGGATACGCGACCTCGGACTGGCGGATCGGCGAGGCCTTCGCGAGGTCGATCGGCAGGGTGGCGCCAGGTTCCAAGAAGCGTGACGGATGCACAAGAGCGCCCGACAGGGCGAACTTCGGTCCGCCATGCTCGCGAACGCCGTCCGGATCGACCGCTGCCTTGGACGGAAGAATGCCCTCCGCGATGAGGGGATCGTCCCAGTCGAGCATCGCGTTTCCTACGTCGGCTGATGCGATCGGATACACGTCGTCGTGGTCGCCCGCGTAGGCGACCACGGCAAGGGCATTGCTTCTCGCCGTGACCGCCAGTCGCGTCATTCGAGACCGCTCACGCGCCGCGGCGAGTGACGGCAGGAGCAGACCGATCAGCACCATCACAATGCCGAGAACAACGATCAACTCAATCAGGCTGAACGCAACGCGGCAGTGCCCTCTGCGGCAAGAAGCGACAAGCCACTCCCCCATGGGGGGGGGGCAACCGGTTGGACTGAACCGATACCCGCCACAACAGCAGGATACCAAGGGCCGGCCGCCCCTGTCAAGGGAGTTGGAGGTGAGTCCGGTCGTGCGCATGAGCATACAGCACAGAGGCTTGTGGATGTTAGCAAAACGACAGTGAAGCTCGCGATGAGCGGCCTCGGCCCGGGCATCGACCCATCCGAGCTCATTCTTCCTCCTCCGCGCGCAGACTTCGCACGATTCGGCTGAATCGCTGGCGGGCCGCGGTCTCGCTGGTGCCGAGTTGCTCGGCGATGGCCGCCCAGTCCAGCCCGCGCATCCGCAGTTCGGCAAGGTGGCGGTCGTCGGCCGGCAGGCTCTCGCGCAGACGCGCCCACGCCTCGGCGGAGAAGTCCCGGGGGTCGCGCTCCGCCGCAGCCGTGTCCGCCGCCGCGTGCATCGCGGGGTGCTGAGGTCGGAGCATGGTTCGTGCGGCGGCCCGGAGCCGGGGCCTGCCTTGCTCCACCCCGGGTGCGCCGAGGGTTCGGGGTAGCATCATGCCGCGATGGCCCGCCCGCTCGTCATTCAGACCGAGGACCTCGACCCGAGGCCCGCGGCGTGGCTCGCCGAGCGGTGCGAACTGGTGCGGTGCGCCGCTGACGGTCCGGGCTTTTTCGGTCTGCTTGCGCGGGCCGAGGGGCTGATCGTGCGGACCTACACGCGCGTGGACGATGCGATGCTCGCCGCCGCGCCGCGCCTGCGCGTCGTCGGACGAGCCGGCGTCGGCGTGGACAACATCGACGTGGCCGCGTGCGCGGCGAGAGGCGTCGCCGTCGTGAACACGCCCGGCGCGAACACGCGGGCCGTCGTCGAGTTCGTCGCCGCCGCGATGCTGGATGTCCTGCGCCCGCGCGCCGCGCTCGACCGCCCGCTCCCGCCCGACGAGTGGAACCGGCTGCGGAAGAGTCTTGAGGCCGAGCGCGAGATCGCGGGCCTCACGCTCGGGGTGCTCGGTCTCGGGCGGATCGGCTCGCAGGTGGCTCGGCTCGGCGCCGCGTTGAACATGCGCGTCATATACCACGAGCTGCGCGAAATCGACCATGCCGATCGCCACGGCGCGGAGCCGGTCCCGCTCGACGACCTGCTCGCCGCCGCCGACGTTCTGAGTGTTCACGTCGACGCCCGCCCCTCGAACCGCGCCCTGCTCGGCCCGTCCGCCTTCGCCCGCATGAAGCCCGACGCCCTGCTCATCAACACCAGCCGCGGCTTCGTCGTCGATGCCGTCGCGTGCGCCGCCTTCCTGCGAGCCAACCCGCGTGCCGCCGCCGTGCTGGACGTGTTCGACCCCGAACCGCCCGGCTCGTCGTGCCCGCTCTGGGGCCTGCCGAACGCGCGCCTGACGCCCCACGTCGCCGGCGCAACCCGCCACGCCAAGCGCGAGATGTCCTGGGTCGTGCGCGACGTCTGGCGCGTGCTCACCGGCGAAGCGCCCGAGCACACGGTGACGCCGGATTCGCCTTCATGTTGAGTGCATGTACGAGCCCCGTGCGGAAGCACGGGGTCAAAGGAGGACGCGCGCCCGAGCTTCCGCTCGGGGCTCGTATCTCACCCCTCACCCCCGCCTCAGTGCCTCCGCATCCAGCCGGCGTTGCTCGGCCTGCGCGTAGCGCCGCGCGACCACCGGGATCAGAGGCCCCGTAACAAACGCGAAGATCACGCCCGGCTGCAGCAGCCAGAACCAGACGTGGAACGGCTGGCCCACGATCAACCCCACCACGCCCGCGACAACCAGCCCAAGCCCGATCAACGCGAAGGCGAGCATCGACCCGAGCACCGCCCGTCGGCCGATGCCCCGCGGCGCCAGCACGCCCGCCGTCGCCCCGAGCAGGCCGATGGCCGTGCCGCCGCCCCCGCCGATGAACGCCCCGAGCATCCACGCCTTGTCCAGCGGCACCCACGGTTCCATCACACGCCTCCTCTCATCCGTTCATTCCCTCGGAACCCAGTTCCTCGGGGCGGGGCCTTTCATGCCCCGTCTTCCTCGCCTCGCGCACCGCATCTCGAATCCGCCTCGCCGTCGCCCCCGTCAGTTCCCCCCTGGCTACCAGGTCCGCCAGCAGGTCCGTCACCGGGTCCGGCTTGCGGTCTTCGAGCACCATCCGCAGCCGCTCGATCACCCGGTCCACCCGCCCCCGGATCGTGGGGTAACTCACCCCGTACGCCTCAGCAACCGCCTTCAGCGACCCCGACGCCAGCACCAACTCCGCCACCAGGTCCAGGTCCTCCCGCGGCAGCCGGCAGAGGGGGTGTGACTCGACGGATTTATCAATCTCGACAGCCATTTTTCGTATTATTGAAGTTCATTGCGATTTGTCAAGTCTGATTTTCGTTTTCCATCAGCGTTCAGAACCCTAACACAATCCGATTCAACGCCAGTGTTCTCAAACAGACGACCGCCAGAAATCGTCACGATGGGTTGACGGGGGGGGGGGGTCGCGTGGTATACTGGCCCCATGCGGCCGACCCGGACCAGCCCGGTTCGTGCACGAGGCCTTGCCTTTCGGCGCGGCTTCTCCCTCCCCGAACTCGTTGTTGTCCTCGGCGTGCTGACGATCCTGGTCGGCCTGCTGCTGCCGTCGGTTCGACAGACCTGGCACCAGGGGCGTCTGACCTCCCTGCTCGGCGAGATCCAGCAGCAGGCGGCCCTGGTCGAGATGTACGGCAACGAGCACAACGACCTGTACCCATTCGCGGCGTTCGACACCGTCGGCGCGTGCTCCGCCAAATGGTACGAGACGCTCAAGCGGGAGGGCATGATCGACGACCGTGCGGCGGAGCGAGCCTCCGTCTTCCAACTCTCGCTCTGCATGGTCTACGACGCGCGCCGCATGGAGCCGGGCAATACGCCCGACCAGAACGTGTGGGATGAGTCGCCGGTGCCCGTGTATCGCCGCCAGACGCGCCTGCCGGCCTCCAAGGGGATGCTCGGCTGGTTCTTCACCTGGTCGAAGCGCAGCAACTCGCCGCCGCGCTGGTGCTGTCTTCCGGACAGTTCGCCCGGCCCCGTCGCCATGGCCGACGGGAGCGCGCTGATCGGCCGGTGGATGGACTTTCTGCCCGGCGGCGAGTTCGTGTACGACGATGTCAGCAACATCGGGTTCCCCGTGATGACCACGTGGTACGGCGTCGAAGGACGCGACCGATAGGAGCAAGCACCATGAAGCGCGAAATCGGAACCATCTGGAAGCGAGTCACATTCGCCGCTGCGCTCACTGCAATCGTCGCGACAGCGCTCTCGCAGCCGCAGCAGCCCTGCTACAGGCCCAAGACGCCGCTCGGGTGCGACGATTGCGGTTCGGAGGAGATGATCTACTGCGAACGGGGATGCGAGTCTGGTACCCCGGGCAAAGATGGGTCTGGAGCCAGTCTCAAGACGTACTACTGCTATACATACGGAGAGGGCGACTCCGCTTCGTGGCCGTGTGACGACCCGAACAACCCCGTGCCGAGTGGATGGAGCATGACATTGTGCGGCCCAGACCCCTGGGGCATGTGCTGCATCGTGCGCGATGGCTCCGCTTCGGATACAACGTTCTACACAACCGGGTTCAATGGGTGCGAGGTCGGCAACCCCTGCGGGAGCGGCGGTGGGGAGTCGTGACCCGGAGTACGTGATTCGGGGGAGGTCAGATGGACAACGTGTCGTCAACCCGATACTCGAAGAACATGCTTCGTCTCGCGCTCGTGACGATGGTGCTGACGATCACTCGGGATGCGCTCGCTCAGGCCGCGCCGGACGAGTTGCGCTCGTGGCTGAAGGAGCGGATCGCCACGCGCGGCGCCGTCCACTTCGTCGCCGACTCGGACGGCTCGGACCACGTGCGCATGTCCGGGTACGACGCGGCGACCGGCGCGTGGTACCACGCCTCGGGCGGGCGTGTCTGGGGAGTGGATGCCAACGGCGTGATGTTCGCAAACACGAGGCGAAACGGGCGCGTCCAGCGCTGGGAGGGCAGCCCGCGCGAAGTCCACGACACGCTGGTCGAGCGGACGTTTCCCGACCTCACGCTCCGCTTCATCGAGGCAAACGCGGAGCACGCCACCAAGATCGAGCGCGCCCGCGACGGCGGCTGGAGCGTCACGTTCCGATTCCCCCTCGGCAACCGCCAGATGTTCGATTGGAACCCGGGCGGCGACTTCGTCCCCGACCGCAAGCCGCTGGTCTACCACATCAACGGCGAGGGACGCCTCACGGCGGTTGAGTTTGCAGCGACGGGAAACACCTACGCCTACGAGTACGTCGAGGACGACACCCTCCCCTTCGGCGTCGTCAGGCGGTACGGAAAGAACTGGGGCTGGACGCCCTCCGACATCCGGCTCGCAGGGCCGAACCCGGCCGATGAGTTCAGCATGAGCGCGGTCGTCGAGCGAGCAGAGCGCGCCGGCGCGCTGGACCACGGGGTCCGCTGGTCCGTCGCTTCCACCTCCAACACGTCGAACGTCTCACCGGCGAACACCGGCTCCGAAGACGCCGCCGCGTCACGCCGTCCCGCTCCGCCATTTCCCGAGGCTCCCAGGCGCTCGTCGTTCGACTGGCCGCTCATCGGCGTGGGCGTGGTCTTCGTCGCCGTCGGCATCTACGCGTGGGTGCGCCGGCGATGACGGCGCGGCGGCTCGCGGGCGAAACGTGGCGGCGCCTCGCCGTCGCCGTGCTGCTCGCCGAGGCGGCCCTCTTCCTGTACACGGGCTTCGTCAAACTCATAAACCCGGACGGGTTCGCCTCCGTCCTGTCGTCGCACGGGCTTGTGCCCGACACATTGACGCCGCCGGCCGCCTGGGCGGTGATCGGTGTCGAACTCGGCGCGGCGATCGCCGCGCTCCTGTGGCTGATGGCGGGGCGAGCGCCCGCGCGTGCCGCGATGGCTCTCGCCGCACTCTTCGGCCTCTTCGGCGTCTACGCGCTCCTCCTCACGCTCCGCCCGCCGCCCGTCCCTGCGCCGTGCGGATGCGGCGTGCTCGCGTCTTCGAACGTCGAGGACTGGACCGGGATCGCCGCTCGCAATCTGGCGTTCGCCGTGTTCACGGCGTTGCTGGGGCGTCCGCTCCGGGGCCGGCCCGCGCTCGCGCCGGCGTAGACTGCGCGCATGATCCAACTCGGCGTCAACATCGACCACGTCGCCACCGTCCGGCAGGCACGCTACCGCGGCGTGCCGCCCGAGCAGGGCGAGCCGGACCCGGTCCGCGCGGCCCACGAGGCCGAACTCGGCGGGGCCGACGGCATCACCATGCACCTGCGCGAGGACCGCCGCCACATCCAGGACCGCGACGTCGAACTCCTGCGCCGCCTCGTCGCGGTGAAGGTCAACCTCGAGATGGCGGCCACGGACGAGATGGTTGAGATCGCCCGGGGGATCCGCCCCGACACCGCCATGCTCGTCCCCGAGGGGCGCACCGAGGTCACGACCGAGGGCGGGCTGGACGTGGCGGGGCAGTCGGCCCGGATGAAGGAGGTCGTCGCGCGGCTGCGCGGCGCGGGGATGCTGGTGTCTGCCTTCATCGACGCGGACGACCGGCAGGTGGACGCCGCGGCGGCGGCCGGGTTCGACGTGTGCGAGGTGCATACCGGGCCGTATGCGCACGCCTTCGCGGAGTGCGGGGGCGACTTTCGGCGCGGCTTGCTGCGTTCGGAGCTCGAGCGTGTGGCGCACGCGGGCGCGCGCATCCGGCACGCCGGGATGCGGTTCAACGCCGGGCACGCGTTGAACTACGTGAACGTGGGGCCGATCGCCGCGCTCCCGGGAGTGGAGGAGTTGCACATCGGGCACGCGATCGTGAGCCGGGCGGTCTTTGTGGGCTTGCGGGAGGCGGTGCGTGAGATGAAGGCGGTGATGGCGCTTCATGCGGTCCGATCGGGGTGAGCGTGCTTCGTCCCGGCGGGCGGCGTTTGGCTGCAAGTCCTTGCGGCGCCGCGGAAAGCGATCGCGCCGGGCGAAGTGTGAAGATCGCGCTTCGACGGGGGGGTTGTGCGGCTTAGAATCTGCCGCTATGCCCCGAACCTCCAGCGCCGCCGGGAAAGCCCCGGGGCGATCGTCCGGACAGTCGGCCGCGTCCGTGAAAGCCCGCATCCGCCGCCCGAAGCGGTTCGCGAGCTACCAGACCGCGCTGAAGTACCTGAACGAGAGCGTGAACGTCGAGCGGATGCGTCCTGCGAACGTGGACCGCGGTGTCTTTCGCCTGGACCGCATGCGCGCGATGATGGAGGCGCTGGGCAATCCTGAGCGTGACGTTCGGTGCGTTCACGTCGCGGGGAGCAAGGGCAAAGGCTCGACGGCCGAGATGCTCGCGTCGTGTCTCTCCTCGTGCGGCTACACGACCGGCATCTACACCAGCCCGCACCTGACGGACGTGCGTGAGCGTGTTCGGATCAACAACCAGTGGATCGACGAGGACGAGTTCACGGGCGCGCTGGGCGCGGCGGCGGCGGCGGCGGAGGCGGTCGAGGCGAGGCACGGTCGGGCAACGTACTTCGAACTCCTGACCGCGCTGGCGCTGCGGTTCTTCGCGGAGCGTGCGGTGGACGCGGCCGTGCTCGAGGTCGGGCTGGGCGGTCGGCTCGACTCGACGAACGTGGTGACGCCCGAGGTGTGCATCCTGACGGCGATCCAGCTCGAGCACACGCGGCTGCTCGGCTCGACGCTGGCGGAGATCGCGCGCGAGAAGGCGGGCATCATGAAGCCCGGGGTGACGGCGATTACCTTCCCGCAGAGCGACGAGGTGATGGGCGTCTTCCGCGAGGAGGCGGAGCGAATCGGCGCGCCGCTGCGAGTTCTCGGCAAGGAGATCGATTTTTCCTACCGTCTCGAGGCGACGCCGGAACTCGGCCCGCACGCGAGGGTCTGCCTGTCCTCGCCGCGGACGACGTACGAGCACTTGGCGGTGCCGCTGAAGGGCGAGCATCAGGCGCTGAACTGCGGCTTGGCGCTCGCGGCGCTGGACCACCTGCGTGACCGGGGGTTCGACACGCCGGAGCGCCAGGTGGCGCTGGGTCTGGCGGCGACGCCCGCGAACGGGCGGCTTGAGCAGGTGTGGTCCTCCCCGCGCATCCTGATCGACGGTGCGCACACGCCGGACAGCCTGCACGCGCTGGTGCGGGCGATCGGGACGCACGTTCGCTACGACTCGATGGTGATGATCTTCGGGTGCGCATCGGACAAGAACGTGGACGGGATGCTGGCGAGGATCGGGCTCGGTGCGGACAAGATCATCTTTACGCGGTCGTCCGACAACCCCCGGGCCTGCGACCCCGCGGAGTTGCAGCGGCGTTTCGCGGAGAAAAGCCCGAAGATGACGCAGGTGGAGCCTTCGCTGAAGGACGCGATCAACACGGCGTACCGGGCCGTGGGGCGTGACGACCTGATCCTGGTCACCGGCTCGTTCTACCTGGCTGGTGAGGCGAAGCGTCTGCTCGCGGAGGCCGCGGCGAGGCGCAAGCCCGGTCAGCAGGTGGAGGCCAAGGGCTGAGGGAGTCAACAGGGCCTAGAGTCGTCGGCCATGACCGGCGTTTGCACGCCGCTGCCGCTCCGACTTTCGCACCGCCCGGTGGGTTGATGCGTCGTGGGCATGGCGCGATCCCTCGGGGCCTCGCCGTTGTCGGGGCTTTCGTTGTTTTTGGAGTACGCTTCACGTCCCGCGAGCGATGCCGATGAGCGCCGATCAACCGAGCCGGAATGCCGACCCATCCGTCCCGCCGCACCGCTATACGGCCGCGCTCGCGGATGCGATCGAGACTCGGTGGCAGCGGCGCTGGGAGGGGGAAGGGGCGTTCCGCCAGCCGAACCCCGGCGAGGCGGGGTTCGACGCCTCGCGTCGCAAGTTCTACTGCCTCGACATGTTTCCGTATCCTTCCGGCGCGGGGCTGCACGTCGGTCACCCGGAGGGGTACACGGCGACGGACATAGTGTGTCGTTACCGGCGGATGCGCGGCTACAACGTGCTGCACCCGATGGGATGGGATGCGTTCGGACTGCCGGCGGAGCAGTACGCGATCCAGACGGGGGTTCACCCCGCCGTCACGACGCGCCGTGCGATCGACAACTTCCGTCGGCAGTTGAAGCGGTTCGGGTTCTGCTACGACTGGTCTCGAGAGTTCGGTACGATCGACGAGGACTACTACCGCTGGACGCAGTGGGTCTTCCTTCGCATCTACGAGTCCTGGTACGACACGGAGCGGGGGCGCGCCAGGCCGATCGACGAACTCGTGCGTGAGTTCGAGTCGGGCGAGCGTGCGCCGCGGCTGAATCCGAACGCTGCGGAGTACGCCGGCGCGGGCGACATCGGCTCTGACAAGCCGGTGATGTCGTGGGCGGAGATGCACGACGACACGCGGCGCATGATCGTCGATTCCTACCGCCTCGCGTACGTGGGCGTGCAGACGGTGAACTGGTGCCCGAGGCTCGGCACCGCGCTGGCCAACGAGGAGGTGATCGACGGGCGCAGCGAGCGGGGGGGATTCCCCGTCTTCCGCAAGCCGCTTCGGCAGTGGATGTTCCGCATCACGGCCTACGCCGAGCGTCTGTTGCGCGGGCTGGAGAGCGTGGACTGGCCCGAGAGCACGCGCACGCAGCAGGCCGAGTGGATCGGTCGATCGGAAGGGGCGGAGGTCGAGTTCCCGATCCTGGGCAGGGAGGGGGATCGGACGGGCGAGTCCCTGCGTGTCTTCACGACCCGCCCGGACACGATCTTCGGGGCGACGTACATGGTGGTCGCGCCCGAGCACCCGCTGGTGGACGCTGCACTCGACTACCCAGGCGCGGAGACGGACGTCGACGCTCTGCGCGGCTACGTGCTGGCGGCGCGCAATCGCTCGGACGTCGAGCGCCAGGAGAGCAGGGAGAAGACGGGCGTCTTCACGGGGGTTTACGCGATCAACCCTGCGACAGGCGGGCGCATCCCGGTCTGGACGGCGGACTACGTGCTGATGGGGTACGGCACGGGCGCGATCATGGCGGTGCCCGGCCAGGACCAGCGCGACTGGGACTTTGCACGGGCATTCGGGCTGCCGATCGTGCGGACCGTGCAGCCCCCCCCCGGTTTCGGCGACGGGCCGTACCTCGGGGACGGGCCGGCGATCAACTCGGGCTTCCTGGACGGCCTGTGCATCGCGGAGGCGAAGCAGCGCATCATCGCGTGGCTGGAGGAGAGGGGCGTCGGGCGAAGGCGAGTGAACTACCGTCTGCGCGACTGGCTGTTCAGCCGGCAGCGTTACTGGGGCGAGCCGTTCCCGATCGTGTGGGACGAGCGGGGCCGGCACCACGCGGTGGCGGACGATGCGCTGCCCGTTCGTCTGCCGGAGCTTGCGGACTACCAGCCGATCGAGAGCGACGAGCCGGTGCCGCTGCTCGCCAAGGCGACCGCCTGGCTTCGCACGACGGCTGGCGAGGCGGGCGTGCGTGGGCTTCCGCCGGATGCGCCGGTGACGCGTGAGACGAACACGATGCCGGGCTGGGCCGGCTCGTGCTGGTACTACCTGCGTTACTGCGACCCGCACAACGCGGATCGCTTCGTGGGCGAGGCGGCGGAGCGGTACTGGATGAAAGGGAGAACAGCGGAGGGGCGGTACCGCGGCGGAGAGGATGGAGCCGGCGGCGTCGATCTCTACATCGGCGGCGCGGAGCACGCGGTGCTGCACCTGCTCTACGCGCGCTTCTGGCATAAGGTGCTGTTCGACCTCGGCCTGGTATCGACCGATGAGCCTTTTGCCAGGCTCTTCCACCAGGGGCTGATCCTGAGCCACGCCTACCAGCGTGAGGACAAGACGCTCGTTCCCGTGGACGAGGTCGAGGAGCGGGGCGAGGGGGTGTTCGTTGAGCGGGCGTCGGGCAGGCCGGTGGCGCAGATTGTCGCGAAGATGTCCAAGAGCCTGCGCAACGTGATCAACCCGGACGACGTGATTGCGGAGTACGGGGCGGATACGTTCCGGCTGTACGAGATGTACATGGGACCGCTGGAGGCCGCCAAGCCATGGAACCCTCGCGACATCACGGGCCTGTTCCGCTTTCTGCAGCGCGCGTGGCGGCTCATCATCGACGAGGAGACCGGTGAGCCGCGGCTGGTCGGCGACGCCGATGCGGGCGGGACGCAAGACCCGGCGGTCGAGAAACTCCTGCACCGCACGGTCGCGAAGGTCGGGGCGGACGTCGAGCGTCTGGCGTTCAACACCGCCATCGCTGCGATGATCGAGTTCGTGAACTCGGCGACGACCGCGTGCGGGCTGACGCGGAGCCAGGCCGACCGTTTCGCGCGTGTGCTTGCGCCGTTCGCGCCGCACCTGGCGGAGGAGTTGTGGAGCCGCCTTGGGGGACGGGGGTTCGTCTCGCACGCGTCGTGGCCCGAGTACGACGAGTCGATGCTGCGCGACGACGAGGTGGAGATCGCGGTGCAGATCGCGGGCAAGGTGCGGGCGAAGGTGATCGTTCCCGCCGACGCGGACGCGGCGCGCATCGAGTCGATCGCGCTCGCGGACGCGAAGGTGCGTGAGGCGATCGCCGGCCGCGCCGTGCGCAAGGTGATCGTCGTTCCGGGCCGACTCGTGAACGTGGTCGTGGGGTGAGCCGGACCGCGTGAAGCCGTTGCGCGGAGCGGGGGGCGCGGGGTCGGCCGCGGGGGCGATGGTCACTCAAGCCCCAGGATTTCGCACGTGCCGTCGCAGTTCTTGCCGCGCGGGTAGTCGCCCGCGAGCACGGCCCGGACGACCTCGTCGATCACCCCGCGCACGGCGCCCAGGTCCAGGTCCGCCAGCGCGACGGCCGCACGTTCGCCGGTGCGGAGGAGCCAGTACTCCGCCGTTCCGGCCGCGCCGGGGTAGAGCTGCCGCACGGCCATGGCGTAGATGCCCAGTTGCAGGTCGTCCGTGTCCGGTACCGTGAGCCGCTTCGACGGGTATCCCGACTTGTAGTCCACGATGCGGACCCCCCCCTCGACGCGATCGATCCGGTCGATCTTCGCGGCCAGGCGGTGCTCCGCGCCGGAGGCGGTGTAGGGCATCGTCACGAGCCGTTCGACTTCGAGCACCTCGACGGTCGGCTCGTGCAGGCGGTCGTAGGCGGTTCGCAGCAGGGCGAGCGTTTCGTCCAGTGCGCCAGCGTCCGCGCGTTCTCCCGGCGCGAGCGACCCGAAGTACGCTCGCCTTCCGAACTCGAGCAGGTCGGCCTGTCCCGGGCGCGCCGTGCCCTCCGCGTCGGCGTCCCGCCACCGCGCGTAGAACCGTTCCAGCGCGAGGTGCACGCACTTCCCGGAGGTCGCTCTTTCGCGCCCCTCTTCGGGCAGGTTCAGCACATGCTTGACGAAGAAGCACCGCGGGCAGCGCTGATAGTCGTGCACGAAGGTGTAGCTCAGGGAGAGCGGGGGGCGCATGGGGCGCAGTTCGATCGGACCTTCTGGAAGCGGGGCGGTCGCCCGCGCGCCCGCCAGGCGTGCCGCCGCGCGTCGCGCGCGCTCCGACTCGTGCACCACCCACTCGGGCGCGGAGCCGGTGCGCTGGGCGTGCGCGGCGATGGCGACCAAGGCGGCGGCTTCGCGCAGGCGTGCGGCGGCCTCCGCCAGTTCTTCGGAGGTCACTCCCGGTCGGTCCATGGTGTCCAGCGCACCGGCCGCATCGAGCCGTGCCGCGCGCCGCAGGGCCGCGGCTTCGTCGCGCCGGCGGGCCGCCTCGGCGAACTCGGGCGCCTCTCTGTCCAGCGCGGTGCGAGCGAAGGCGCCCACGCCGTGCTCGGCGGCGCGCGCCAGGACGTCCGCGGCGTCGTGTATCACGATCAGGGCCGGGGAGCCGTGCTGCAACTCCTGGAAGTAGTGGGTGCTCCTGCTCCGTGTCTTCGTGCGCTTCGAGAGCAGCACGAGACGCCGCCGCGCCCGCGTGCAGGCGACGTAGAAGAGCCGCCGTTCCTCGGCCTTGGCGCGTTCCTTCGCCGACCGTCTGTCGTCGTGGTCGTCGAGCAGGCCGGGCGGCAGTTCCAGCCACTCATCGCCGCCCGTTTTCGGGAACCCGTGCTGGGGGTTCACGCGAGCGACGAAGACCTCGTCGAACTCCAGCCCCTTGGTCGAGTGCGCGGTCAGCACCTGAACGGCGTCCTCCTGCTCCTCCTCGTCCTCGCTCCGATCGACCCTGTCCCATCCTGTCGTCTCGAACCCTCGGTCGCGCTGGTTCAAGTCCTGGTAGTACGACAGGAACGACGCGAGGTCTCCCGGCGCGTCCAGCCTTGCTTGGACGGTCCGCGCGAAGCGCAGCGCGGCGACGAGGCACGACACGCGGCGCGCCCGCTCGCGTGCCGGGAGGAGGTCTGCGTGGGCCAGGTCGCAGCGGGTCACGATCCTGTAGATTGCCGATGCGGCCGAGGCGGATCCCGCGAACTGGGCGAGTTCCCGGGCGGCTTCGACGAACCGCGTGATGCCCGGATCGTCCGGTCCGTTCGCGGCGAGCCACTCGACGTACGCTGGGGGGGGGTCTCCATCTCCCATGTCCGCGCGGCTTGCGCGGCCGCGGAAGAGCGCCTCGGCGGCCACGACGGCTTCTCGTCCGGCGCTGAAGGGCGGCCGCACGAGCAGGCGCCGGGCCGCCCACGACGCCGAAGGGTTCACCAGCAACTCCACCCACGCCAGCAGATCCTTCACGCCCTCGTCGTCGGCAGCCCTGCCCTCGCGGCGCTGCTGGAAGGGGACGCCCTCGATGTGCAGGGCGGCCGCGACCCTGTCGAGGTCGAGATTTGAGCGCGCGAGCACGGCGAACTCTCGCCAAGTTCTGGAGGGTTGTGCCGCCTTCGCCGCCGCGATCATGGAGGCGATCACGTCCGCGCCCTGGGAGTCGTCCTCCAGGAGCACGCCTTCGACGCCGGACCCTGCGGGCGTGGGCGCGTCGCGCCTTGTCTCGGGCAGTTCGATCACCTTGTCCGGTGCGAAGCGTTCCTCGGCGAGCGAGATGACGGCGTTCGCGGCCTCGATCACCGGGCGTTCCGACCTGTAGTTGACGGTCAGTTCGACCGTGCGCGCCCCGGACCACAGGGACGCGAATCGCTGGAAGGCCCGGTCGTCCGCCCCGCGGAAGCCGTAGATGGCCTGGTCGTCGTCGCCGACGACGGCGAGGTCGGGGTTGGATTCGGGCGGGGCGAGAAGCCTGAGCAACTCGACCTGCGCGCGGTTCACGTCCTGAAACTCGTCCACGACGACGTGCCGGCACTCATCGCGCAGAATCGCGGCCGCCCGCCCTCCCCCGAGCAGCAACTCCGCGGGCATGGCGATCAGGTCCGCGAAGGTCACCCAGCAGCGATCTCGGCACGCGGCCTCGAAGAGGGAGAACAGCCGCGCGTGCCCTGCGAACATGGCCTGCGCCTCGCGTTCCGCGGCTGCCTCGCGTTCATCCACGACCGGCGTCCCGTCGGAACGCTCGCTTCGCGCGGTCCGCTCCGCCCATGCCTGCGCGAACGCCATGCATCGTGCCGGCGTCAGCCCGGCGTTGCGGAAGGCCTCGAAATGCCGCTCGGCTTCCTCGATCAGGGCCTCGTACCCGCGCCCGATGGCCTGCCCGTACACCCGATGCTCGGCGATCAGCGCCCGCATCAGGCGTCGCTGCTGGGCCGAGTCGATCAACTCCGGCTCGCGCCACAGGCCGAGCAGGTCTGGGAATCGCCGCACCACGCGGTGCCCGAACCCGTGGAACGTGTGCGCCCGCACGCGGTCCGCCACGCCCGCGCCGACCAGGCCGGTGAGTCGCTCGCGCAGCTCGTCGGCGGCCTTGACCGTGTAGGTCACGGCCAGCACCGACTCCGGCTCGGCCCCGCGTGCGTCGATCAGGTGGGCGATGCGGTGGACGATCACCCGCGTCTTGCCCGTTCCCGGCCCCGCGAGGACGATCAGGGGACCGCCCTCGTGCTCCACCGCCGCCCGCTGCGCCTCGTTCAGTTCTTCGAGCATCGCGGCCCGAGTCTACCGCCTCGCCGCGGACCCTACACTCACGCCATGGCGCTCGGCCGCGCGATGATCGTTCTCGCCCTGGCGGCCATCCTCGGCGTGCCGCTGGTCCTCGGCGCGCGCCGCGAGGCACCCCCCCCCGGCGACGACGCACTCACCCTGATCGTCATCACGCCGCACGTCCGCCAGATTCAGCGGGAGTTCGCGGATGCGTTCGACCGCTGGCATCGGCGCACCCACGGCCGCGCCGTCCGGATCGACTACCGGCGTCCGGGGGGCACCTCCGAGATTCTGAAGCAACTGCAGGCCCAGTTCAACGCCGCGCTCGCGTCGGGCCGGTACGGCGTCACTGCCGAAGGCCGGGTCGTGCTGCACCCGGGCGCGGTGACCTTCGATGTCATGTTCGGCGGGGGCTCGTACGACCACTCGCGGCTCAAGGCCGGTGACGGGGTCTCGATCACGCTACCCGGCGGGAGCGTGCCCGTCGCCGTATCCATGTCCGCGCCGGCGGGGTTCGACCGGGGCACGCTCGACGCGTGGTACGGGGAGAACGCCATCGGCTCCGGGCATCTCTACGACCCCGATCAGTACTGGCTGGGCACCGCGCTCTCCTCCTTCGGCATCGTCTACAACCGGGATACGGTCGGGCGACTGCTCGGGCGGCGCGACCTCGAAACCTTTGACGACCTCGGGGACCCGCGTCTTGCCGGATGGATCGCCCTGGCCGACCCGAGGCAGTCCGGCTCGATCACCACGACCTTCGACGCGATTCTCTCGCGCTACGGGTGGGATGAGGGCTGGCGTCTGCTGCGCGCCATGTGCGGCAACACCCGCTACTTCACGAACTCCTCGACCAAGCCTCCGATCGACGTGAGCCAGGGTGAGGCGGCCGCGGGGCTGGCCATCGACTTCTACGGCCGGACGCAGGCGCAGGTGGTGACACGAGCGGGTGAGACTCCGGAGACCTCGCGTGTCGGCTACACCGATCCGCCTGGCGCCGTGTATGTTGACGCGGACCCCGTTTCCATTCTGAACGGCGCGCCCAGCCCCGACCTGGCCCGCCGCTTCGTCGAGTTCTGTCTCACCGATGAGGGGCAGGCCCTCTGGAACTTCCACGCGACGAGCGTGCCCGCCGGCGCCTCCAACCCGCCCGGCCCCGATTCGCGCCCGCTCGGCCCGACGATGCATGAGCTGCGCCGGATGCCGGCCCGCCGCGACTTCTACGAGCGCTACGGCGACTACCTGATCGACAGGGTGAACCCGTTCGAGATCGCCTCGACGACGCCGAGCGCGGGGTGGCGCGGCGCGATCGGGCTGATGATGGGGGCGTTCGCCGTGGACAATCTTGCCGACATCCGCGGCGCATGGAGCGCCGTACATCGCGCGCATGAGAGCGGCGCGCCAGCCGACACGCTCGCCGAGATGGAGCGCCTCTTTTACGCCTTTCCCGAGCCGGAGCAGGTCTCGCGCCTGTGGCGGTCTCTCTTCGGCGAGGCGGAGCCGGGCTGCCCCGGCGATGCTCTCCTCCCCTTCACGCCCGAGAACTACCGCGCGGTTCGCGGCTCGTGGCGTGATCCGGCCGTCCTCGCGCGCCTGCGGATTGTTTATACGAGTGCGTTCCGCGAGAACTATCGCGCGATCCTCCGCATGGCCGAAGAACAGCACTGAACAACCCGTGCTACGGGACCGCATCCAGACCTCTCTGCGCCCTTCGCCCTCCTCGCGCCGTTCGCGTTCCTGTTCATTCCTACTCTGTGCCGTGATGCAAGGAACTCGCCGATGCCCCACGAGGTCGAGAGCAGGCCGACGCTGACCAAGATCATCGCCACGCTCGGGCCGGCGTCCGAGTCGCCCGAGATGGTCCGCGCGCTTGTCGAATCCGGGGCGAGCGTATTCCGTCTGAACTTCTCCCACGGCTCGTTCGACGATCACCTGCGGCGTCTGCGCGCCGTGCGCGCCGTCTCGGAGACGGTGGGGCTTCCCCTGGCCGTCTTCGGCGACCTGCCCGGGCCGAAGATCCGCGTCGGTCGCGTTCCTGCGACGGGCGTGGTCCTGCACGCCGGGGTGGACGCGGTCATTCGCAGTGACCTGGAGGAGGCCCGCTACGAGTCCGACCGCGATGGGCAGCGCACCGTGCTGCTGCCGTGCTCGTATCAACCGCTCGCGCGCGAGGTTGAGGTGGGCCATCGGGTTCTGATCAACGACGGGGCGATCCGGATGTTGGCGGTCGAGGCGGACCCTCGGGGCCAGTGGTTGCGATGCCGTGTGACGGTGGGGGGCCTGGTCACGACGGGGAAGGGGATCAACCTTCCCGACTCCGACCTCTCCGCCCCCGCCCTCACCGACCGCGATCTCGCGTGCGTTGAGTGGGCGGTCGAGCACGGGCTGGACTTCCTCGCGCTCTCCTTCGTTCGCCGCGCCGACGACGTGCTGGACCTGAAGCGTCGCCTCGGGGGCATGTGCCCCGCGTGCAAGACGGAGCCTGGGGACGAGCAGGGGGCTGCGATCCCCGTGATCGCCAAGGTTGAGAAGCCGCAGGCGGTGGAAGCCATCGACGCGATCGCAGACGCCGCGGACGCGATCATGGTGGCACGGGGCGATCTGGGCGTCGAGATGGACCTTGTTCGCGTGCCGGTCGTGCAGAAGCGGATCGTCGCGGCGGCGGCGGAATGGGGCAAGCCGTGCATCGTTGCGACGCAGATGCTCGAGACGATGATCGAGAACGCGACGCCGACCCGTGCCGAGGCGTCGGACGTTGCGAACGCGATTTTCGACGGCGCGGGGTGCCTGATGCTCTCCGGGGAGACGGCGGTCGGGAAGCGGCCCGACCTCGCGGTGGACACGATGCGTCGCATCGCGCTGGAGGCGGAGCGCCACCTGGCCGCGCTCCCGCAGCGTGCCGACCCGCCGCGGCGGCTGGTGGAGCAGCGTTACCGCACGGCGGCGCTGGCGCACGGCGCGTGGCACGTGGCTCACGATTGCGGAGCGGAACTCGTCGTGTGCTGGTCGCAGGCGGGGGGCACCGCCCGCTACCTCTCGCAGAACGAGTTCTCCATTCCCATCGTCGCGTACTCCTCCAGTCTCCGAGCGACGCGCCGCATGGCGCTTCTTCGGGGCGTCACGCCGGTGTGCTCGCCGCCCCCCCCCTCGGGCCGGCTCGCGGACTGGAACGCCCAGGTGGACCGCGACCTGCTCGCCCGCGGCTGGGCGGTCCGGGGGACGCCGGTGGTCCTCCTCGCCGGCAAGCCCCTGGGTTGCGCCAAGGCCACGAACACCATCGCCTTCCACCGTGTCGGCGACCAGGGTGGTTTCCTCGGCCACGATGCCTGAATCGGCCCTGGCGCACCGCCAGTCCGGGCGGGCGTTCGGCGGTCCCGCTTCGGTCACATCCGCTCGCAACCGCCTCCTTCTCGGCGTTGTTACAATGGCGCCACAACGCACAGGAGGCACCCCCATGCGCACCGCCAACCCGGCCCTGAACGCCTTCCAGCCCGGCTCCACGGCCTACGAAGTCGCCGCTCGCTCCAACACGATGACGCTCAACGGCACGGTCACCGCCTCGGGCGTCCTGCTGAGCCTGTGCGCCGGCGCGGGCCTCGCCGCCTGGATGATCGTCACCAACCCGGCCAACGCCGGCCTTGCCATTCCCATCCTTCTCGCGGGCATGATCGGCGGCCTCGTCCTCGCGCTCATCACGGTCTTCAAGCCCGCCGCGGCGCGATTCACCGGCCCCGTCTACGCCCTGCTCAAGGGGGCGTTCCTCGGCGTGCTGTCGTTCGTCGTCGCCCAGCGGCTCGGACCGGGCGGCGAGGTCGTGGTTTTCCAGGCCATCGGCCTCACGTTCGGCATCTTCGCCGCGGTGCTGCTCGCCTACGTCACTCGCGTCGTCCGGCCCGGCCGGGTCTTCCGCACCTGCGTCATCTCAGCGACGGCCGGCATCATGATCTTCTATCTCGTCGCCCTCCTGCTCAGCCTCTTCGGCGTGTACGGCATGGCCTCGCTGCTCTCCTTCGAGAACGCTTCCATGCTCTCCATCGGTTTCTCCCTCTTCGTCGTCGTTATCGCCTCGATGAACCTCGTTCTCGACTTTGAGCTCATCGAAGCGGGCGTCGAGCGCGGCATGCCCAAGCACATGGAGTGGTACGGCGCATTCGCGCTGCTCGTCACGCTCGTCTGGCTCTACATCGAAGTGCTGAGACTCCTGGCCAAGCTCCGCAGCCGCTGAACGCCACGCGGTCTGCCCGGAGCCGGGGCTGTCGCGCACAGAGGTTCTTGTGCCGGAGGGTGTCCGTGACGATCGGCCTTTCTCACGTGCCCAACGACACGGCGGCGATCCCCGCGGTGTATGCGGCGTAGGTCAGGAGGAGGACGCAGCCGGCGGCCCGGGTCAGCCTCTTGCGGGGCGCCATGAGGAAGAGCGCAAGGGCGGCGACCCCGAGCATCACCGGAACGTCCCGGCGGATCGAGGCCTCGGGCACGGAGAGCGGCGCCACGAGCGCGGCGACGCCCATCACGCAGAGCGAGTTGAACACGTTGGAGCCGACGACGTTCCCGACCGCGATGTCGGAGTGCCTTGTCATCGCGGCCCTGGCGGAGGTGAACAACTCGGGGAGCGACGTTCCGATGGCGACCACGGTCAGCCCGATCACGAGCTCGGACACGCCGAGCCATCGCGCCAGCGACTCCGCGCCGGAGACGAGGAGGTGGGCGCCGAGCGCCAGCCCGGCGGACCCGATGAGGACGAGAGCGGCGTTCTTCGCCCACCACCGGGGCGGGAAACCGCCCTCGGGGGGCGGTTCGAGCTTCGGCGCGTCGGCTTCGAAGAGTTCGGGCGCGCGTCTGGCGACGCGGTAGGCGAGCCAGACGTACACGCCGATGCCCGCGGCGAGGGCTGCGCCTTCGAGGCGGCTGACCCCCCCCCCGAGCATCGCGCACGCTCCGGCGGTGATGGCGACGAGCATGATCGGCATCTCTCGCACCACGACGGGTCGCCTGCAGGCGACCGGCCGGATGAGCGACGCCACCCCCAGGATCAGCGCAACGTTTGCGATGTTCGATCCGACGACGGTTCCGACGACGATCTCGCCGTGGTCCCGCAGGGTGGCGCCGACGCCTGCGGCGAGTTCTGGCGCGCTGGTTCCGAAGGCGACGATCGTGAGGCCCACGACCAGGGGGCGAACGCCCAGCCCTTCGGCGATGAGCGCGCCTCCCATCACGAGCCAGTCCGCGCTCTTGACGAGCAGCACGAGACCGGCGACGAAGAACAGGGCGTCGATCACCGCCGCCATCGAGTGCTCCCCCGGCACGCGCCGATCGGGGCCGCCGCTACGTCTGCCTGCCCTGCGGTCATGCTGTCGGCCTCAGTTGCGGATCAACTCGAATCGTTCCGACACGCGCGGCAGCACGACGACCACGACGCGGGTGGTCTCCGACGAAGACGAGAGCGGCGCTCCCGTCAGCATCAGTTCCCCGATCGTGGGCGCGCCCGGAGGCGGCGGTCCAAACGGGGACACCAAGGCCGTGTCCTGAGGCGTCTCGGGACGGAGCGCGGGTGAACCGACCGACCAGTCGTGCCCCGGGGGCGCGCCGACGACAAGGAGTGCGTCGCCACCATCGGCTGTGAGCGAGAGCGTCAGGCGGGGGAAGGAAAGCCCCGACACGGCCGCGCCGGATACGTCCTGCTCCGTCAGAGGCGCGATGGCATCGCGGCGCCGACGCTCGAGGAGTTGTGGCATCAGTTCCAGCCTCAGGAGTGCGGCCGGTCCTGAACCGTCGGCGCGCGAGAGGTCCGGCGCGGTCCAGCAGCGTGCCAGGAGCCGTAGTCGGCCCGGTTCCATGCGGAGGACGCCGGAATCAAGCCCCACGTAGCGTTCCGACGAGAGTTCAGGCCCCTTGACCACTTCGGCCCATTCCGGCAGGAGGCCGAGCCACTGTCGCTGCACGGGGCCGAGCACGGGCAGGCGTGACCGGAGGCTCTCGACCGCGGTGACGGGCACGGCGAAGACGTGCAGGCCGTTCGCGTGCCACAGCTCGACCTGCTCTCGCGGGGCTGGAACGTTGCGTCCGAGGTGCTCACGGATGGTCGCCGCCAGTGCGCCCTCGCGGTCGTCCACGACCCACCACGACACCTCGATGCCGCTCTCCGCGCCGCGCACCACGGGCGCGGGTGGTGCCGGCGGGTGTGGGCGCGGGCCGGCGCACGCACCGAGGCATGCCGCGAGCGTGGCGAGCAGGCAGGCGATGACCCTGCGAGACGCTCTGGACGGGCAGTCGGCCATGGGCGGGCATCATACGGTCCGGGAGCCGCTCGCGGTCCGGGCCATTCCGTAGCCGCCGATCCGTTCGAGGCTTCGGCACCACCGGATCATCCTTGTGCCTCAGTCGAGCGGGATACGAACGCTGAAGGCGCCTCGCAGGTCGCCGACCTCGAAGCCTGTCGCCTGGTCGTAGGGGTAGAAGCGTGCCAAGGCTTCCGGGACGCCGGCCGCGAGCCGCTCGGTCGTGCCGTGGCAGTGCACGCACAGGTCGATCAGCACGATCGGGCGCATCCAGCGCAGTTCGGTCGCGCCGCCTGTCTGCACGACACGCGAGACCGGCCCCGGGGCGGCCGCACCGGATGCCCACGACTCCAGGGTTGCCCGTTCCCACTCGTCCGGTGCATTGGCGGGGTTGCGCACGCGGAGGGCGGTGCGGCGGACGTCGACGCCCTCGTTCGCCGAGACCTCCGCGCGGATGGACTCGGCCGCGTCGCGGCAGACATCGAGAGCGCGCGCCGCGCCGCCGTCTCCCATCGCTTGCTGCAGTTCTGCGATCAGCGCACGCGCGAGGCTGTCGGCCGCCTTCTCCGCGCGGGCCTCGGCCGCGTGCACCGTCTCCGGGGGCGCGTCGGCCGGTTTCTCGGCGAACGGATCGGTGCGAGAACACCCCGCACCGATCGCGGCGAACCCTGCCAGCGCGACCATCACACCCCGCACCATGCCCGCATGATACGCCCCGGCCATGAGCGATCCGTGGCGCGGCGCCGTTCGAGGCTCTGTTCGTCGGGTGTCACACATTGAACAGGAAGTGGCAGACGTCGCCGTCGCGCATGACGTAGTCCTTGCCCTCGGTGCGCTGTCGGCCCGCGTCGCGGATGGCTTTTTCGGAGCCGTACTTTTGCATGTCGTCCACGGAATAGACCTCGGCGCGGATGAACCCGCGTTCGAAGTCGGTGTGGATCGCGCCGGCGGCCTGGGGTGCCCTGCTGCCTGCGGGGATGGTCCAGGCACGGATTTCCTTCGGGCCTGCGGTGTAGAAACTCTGGAGGCCGAGCAGGGCGTAGGCGGCCCGTGCCAGTTTGTGGAGGGCAGGTTCCTCGAGGCCGAGAGCGGCGAGCATTTCGGCCCGCTCGCCCGGTTCGAGTTCAGCGAGTTCGGCCTCGATCTGGGCGCAGACGGGAACGAACCCGGCGTGATGGGCCGCGGCGTGCTCGCGGACACGGCGTGCGTGTTCGCCCTCACCCCTGGGGTCGTTCTCGCCGACGTTGGCGACGTAGAGGACCGGCTTGGCGGAGAGCATGGCCAGGCCGCGCATGGCGCGTCGCTCGTCGTCGTTTTCGAGTTCGAGACCTCGAACGGGCTTGCCTTCGCTGAGGAGTGGTTCGGCCTTCCTGAGGACGCTCAGGCGTGCCTCCGAGTCGGCTTCTTTCTTGCGGGCGGACTTCTCGGCGCGGGGGATGGCGTTCTCGACCATCTGGAGGTCGGCGAGGATGAGTTCGAGTTCGACGGTCTCGATGTCGCGGGCGGGGTCGAGGGAGCCATCGACGTGGGGGACGGCCGCGCTCTCGAAGCATCGGACGACGTGGATGAGTGCGTCGACGTCGCGGACGTGGCTGAGGAAGGCGTTGCCGAGTCCCCCCCCCTCCGACGCCCCGCGGACGAGTCCGGGCACGTCGACGACCTTGAGGGTTGCGGGCACGATCTTCTTGGTCTCGACGTGCCGCGCCAGGGCGTCGAGCCTGGGATCGGGGATCGGGGCGACGCCGACATTGGCGCGGGCCGCGCCGCCGGGGTCGGCGGCGACGCCGGTCAAGGCACGAAAGAGCGCGGTTTTTCCGACGTACGGCAGCCCGACGATCCCGACTTCCATGCCTTGCGCCCCTGGGTTCCGGCGATCAGCTCTCGAAAGGGGGCAATGCTATCCCGCGCGAGGACTCGTGCAGCGTGCCCGGTGCCGAGCTGCCGTCAATCCAGCCAGTCCTTGGCCTTCAGCCGTTCCGGGACGTAGGTCTCGGTCACGTAGCTGATGTCCTTTGTGATGAGCGATTCGACCTCCATCTTGAAGCCGTTGCGGAGGAGTTGGTCGATCTCCCTTCGCCAGGCGGGCTTGTCCTTGAACCAGGGGTAGGCGGCGATCTGCTTCGCGCGTGCGACGTCCTTTTCGTTGAGCGCGATCTGGACGTCGTCGGAGAGTCCGCAGCGTTGGTAGTCGATCGCGCGGAGGCCAAGGAACTTCGCCTGCGGGATGGCGAGCCGCTCGCTCTCGAAGGCGAGGGAGATGGAGCCTTGCTTGATGACGCTGTAGATGTAGTGTCCCCAGGGGTCGCAGTCGAGGAGGCAATAGACGGGCAGATTCAACTCCTCATGGAATCGACGCAGAAGCCTCCGGACTCCTCGCGGCGGCTGTCCCGCCCCGTGCGTGAGGATGCAGTTGTGCGTCTCCCAGAACCGATCCTCGTTGAACCGTCGCCACACCGTCGCCTTTTCGACGTGCAGCACGAACTTCGCGTCGCACCGCTTGAACTGGATGACGTCCGGCTCGACGATGCTCGGGATCGAATAGCCCCCGGACCCCATCCTCCGCCCGTCGATCTCGTCTCCAGTGTCTACGAACGTGATGTTCCCGACCAGCGAGCCGCGCACGTCCGCGAAGACGTGCAGCTCCTCACGCAGCGAACCCAGGGTGACCTCCAGGTCTTCGAGCGCGGCGTCGCTCTCGCTCTGGTCAGCGAATGTTTTTTCCTTCGTCCCTGGGATCGTGTGCAGCCCCCTGTAGAACATCGCTCGCAGGCTCGCGGTCTTGCCCTCTTCCAGCAGGCCCTTGATCCCCGCGGCCTGCAGCACCACCTGCATAAACACCTTCGCTTGATTCAGGTTGAAGAGTTCGCGGGTCTGTGTGGCGTCGCCCATCCGCAGGATGCCGTTCTCGCGGTCCCACGTCGTGTTTGACTTCGCGCGCGTCGGCACCTCGATCGTCGGCGCCTCGCCGGCGTGCGCTGCCTGTGCGACGCTCCGAGCGAGCGCGCCGATCTTTTCGAGCGTTCCGTCGCCGCCGCGCGTCGATCGGCGTTTCCCGGCCGGCGTGCGCCCTCCGGACGAGCCGCGACCGTCAGGGAGCGCTTCTCCCCGGCCTCCCGAACTCGCTTTCGTTCCCGTCGTCTTCTTCGCCATGGTCATCGCATCCTTGCCGTCGAGACGTACCCCACTGCGCCCCTCTTCTTCCGCGATCGGCATCGACTTGACGCATGATACGGATCCCGGGCCGCCTCACCCCCGTTTTGTGTTGTCCCCACGCCACGGCGTTGCCCCGCGTCAACACGCTGGCCGCCGCGACCCCGTCACATTGCCCGCGAATCCCCTTCGATCCGCGGCACGCCGCTTGTACCATGGCGGGTGTGAGGAAGAGAAGCGTCCCCATCGCGCCCGCGGTCCTGGCGATCGGCGTCGCCGCCGCCGGCCTGGGATGTGAGTCCACCTCTTCCGCGCGCCGTGCCTCTCTCCCCGCGCCCGCGCCGAATCCCACCTGGGAGGCCGTCCTGCCCGGTCGCGTGGTGGCCGAGGCTTCGCCGGTGGATCTCGCGCAGGCCGGCAGGCGGCGCGACTCGGCTCTCGCGCTGCGCGAGCCGCATCCGCGCACGGCGCTCGACGGCTGGCCGCAGGAGCCGCGCACGACCCTTGACCGCCAGCGCAGGCTGCTCTTCTCGACGACCGACCGTACCTTCATCTACTACCGGCTGGAGCGAACGGACGTCGTTCGCTGAGAGGGGCTGTCTCACGCGGGAGCGCGGAGACGCGGAGGGGAAAGATTGACAGAGCGGGTGGGACGGTCGTCTCGCGTGTGACGAGTCCACGGCCTCTCGTCCGGGGACCTGGGTTGCGGCATTGCAGGCGCCATCGCTGAGACTTCCTCTTTCCCTCCGCGCCTCCGCATGAGCAGCACTCAGTAGAGTCGCTCGAGGCGTGCTCCGGGGTAGAAGTGAGCGAGCATCCGTCCGTAGTCCCAGTGTCGTCGAGCCATGCCGTTCATGCAGAACTGGCAGGCACCGACGCCGTGTCCCCACCCGCGTCCGCGGATGACGATCTCGCGTGCACGCATCTCGAACTCGACGTCTCCCGAGCGTGCCTGTGCGGCGCGTTCCGGGGCGGGCAGCCCCTCGGCGGGGTGGTTCAGTGCCTGCCGGAGGTGCTCGGCGTTGAGTTTGTAGGTCTTGCCCTTGTCGTCCGCGATGGTGAACTGCACGGGCCTGCCGGCCGCGTTCACCTCGACGGGCACGATCGAGCGGACGTTCCCGAGCGCCTTGATTGACAGCCCGTTCGCCGCTCCGTACGCCGCGATGCGTTTGGAGACATCCTCGACGGTGCGCGTGACCTGCCATCGGTACGCCTGCGATGACTCGCAGAAGGTCGCCCGTGGCGCATCCACCTGGAGCGGGGGCGCGCCGTTGAACTCCCACCCCGTGCTGGTGGGCCAGATGGAACCCGCTCCCATGGGCCGTCCGCCGCAGGTGCTGGAGTAGTACGCGCGCAGGACGTCGCCGCCGACGGTGAGGGCCTCGCCGCGGGTGTCGCGCGCCGCGCGCACCGCGGCCTCGTGCTGGGTCCGGCCCGCGAAGACCTGGTTCCGCGCCGTGTTTTCGAGGTCGAACGCGCGGCCGCGAAGGCGCGCCCGTGCCCGTTCGTGCAGGGCGTAACTCCGTGCCGCGACCGCCTGTGCCCTGTACGCTTCGAGCGGCCAGTTGTCGAGCAGTTCCCCCGTGAGCACGCCGGGGAGGTAGGACTCGATGGTGGTCACGTTGATCACGTCGATCGCGCCTTCGCCCGCGTCTGTGCGGGGGTGGACTTCGACCGTGCCCGGAAAGGCCCGGTTGTCCACGAGCAGGTCCGGCTCGGTGGGCTGGCGTGAACCCGCGGCGCGGGCGGTACGTGCCGGGACGACCGCTCGCACCTCGACCGGCGCGCCCTGATCGAAGCGTCGTTCCACGCCTGCCGCGTCCTTGGCGACGAGCACGCCCGCCTCGGCGCGCAGGTCCAGAGGCGTCGTGCCGATCCACTCGCCGAAGGAGCCGACCGTCCGCACGGCGACCTGTGCCGGCCCCGCGATCCGCACGGACGGCGCTTCGCGCACGATCCGCACGCGCACGTCCGGCTCCACGCCCGCCGCAGCCTTCGACGCCCGCGGCGTCGTCTGGCACGACACGCTCACGAGCGAGAGCAGCAGCGCTACGCCGACGGCCTGGACCGCCACCGCTCCGCGCGGTCGCGCCGTAGCCGCGACCCCGCCACACCACGCACGCACGATCTGAAATGGGGTGATCATCGCCTTCGGCTCCGTCCGTTGGCCTGCCCGGGGGAGTGTATCGTCGCGCGGGGCCGCTGGTGGGGAGCAAGGCGGTCTGTACACTCCGCCCCATGCCCGCCGTCTCACCCCGGCTTTTCGACCTCCTTCGTCTCACCATGACGCCGGGCCTCGGCCCAGTCCTCGTTGCACGCCTCCTCGAAACCTTCGGCACGGCCGAGCGTGCCCTCCACGCCTCGCCGCGCGAACTCGAGCGTGTTCGGGGCATCGGCGCCGGCACCTCCACCATCATCGCGCGTGGCCTCAGGGAATCCGCGTCGCTCGCCGAGCGCGAACTCGAACTCGCCGAGCGGCATTCGGTTTCGATGCTTGCTCTGGGGGACGACGGGTACCCGCCGTTGCTCGCCGCCATCCCCGCCGCTCCGCCCGTTCTCTATGTGCGGGGGGTGCTTCGGTCGGCGGACGCCGACGCCTTTCCGGTGGCGATCGTCGGGTCACGGGCTTGCACGGGGTACGGCGTCGAGCAGGCCGAGCGATTCGCGGGCGTTCTTGCCTCGAACGGACTGACGGTTGTATCCGGCGGCGCGCGTGGGATTGACTCGGCGGCGCACCGGGGAGCACTGCGTTCGGGGGGCCGGACGATCGTTGTGCTCGGGTGCGGGCTGGTGCACGCCTATCCGCCCGACAATGCTCCCCTGTACGACAAGGTCGCGGACGGGCGCGGGGCGATCGTGTCTGAACTGCCGATGAGCGTCGTGCCGACGCCGGAGAACTTCCCAGGCCGCAACCGGATCATCTCGGGCCTGAGTCTCGGCGTGCTCGTGATCGAGGCAGCGGAGGGGAGCGGTGCGCTCATCACGGCCCGGCACGCCGCCGAGGAGCAGGGGCGTGAGGTCATGGCGCTGCCCGGGCGGGTCGATTCGCCCGCGAGCGCCGGCTCGCACGACCTCATCAAGCGCGGCGGCGCGGCCCTGGTCACGGGCCCAGCGGACGTCGTGGCTACCCTCGAATCCGCGGCGCGCCACCTCGCAGCGGGCACCCATGCTCCGCGCTTTGCGGACCCCGCGGCGGGCCTGTTCGAGCCAGAGCCGGCGGCAGCGCCGAACCTGAGCGAGCGTCAGCAACGGATCGTCGGTGCGCTGGGCACGCCGCGTTCGACCGACGAACTCGTCGCCCTGACGGACCTGTCGGCTGCGGACCTTCGCGTCGAACTCACGATGCTGGAGATCGCCGGGCGGGTGCGTCGCGTGGGCAGCCGTTTCGAACGGCTGACCTGATCTCGCTTTCCCAACCCCGGGTTCGGAGGCCCAGCGCACTTTCCGCGCTGCATGAAACGGCTCTCGGACCCTGCTGAAACGACGGCCGCACCCCCCTGACAGCCCCACAACCGGTTCTGACAGGGACTTCCGATTTTGTGCTTGCCGTGTGGAACCTGATTGGCTATCTTGTACCGAACATCGGACGGGAAACTTTCTCGCCCGATCCGGTTGTCGGTCGATTGTTGGGGCTGTCGGTTCGGAGTCCGGCAGGCCAGTCGGGGAGTCCGGCATGGCACCTTATTCGGGTCGGAGGCCCAGTCATCTCGGCGTGGCGCGTCCGGAGGGGCGCGCGGCGCCCTCGCCGCGTACCGCGGAGCCGTGCCGTGCTGAACCTGCTTGCACCCCGTCGTTGGACCGTCACCCACCCGCGTCGCAACGCGCCGCTGCTCCGGTTCGGTCCGGGCGGGGAGTTCCAGTGCGAGTACCTGCCCGACCCGACCGGCTCGGGAACCTTGATCCGGCGCGACGCCTGCACGAGCGAGTCCTTGCGTTCGCCGGTTGCGGCATCCGGGCTTCTGCTGGCGGCGGCGTCGGCGATCGGTTTGCAGGCTGCCTTGCTCCGCTCGATGGCAGAGTCGTTCCGCGCCGCGTCGTGCGCGGGACTGGAAGTTTCCTGTTCGTCGGATGTCGAGCGCGCCGCGCGCCGGCTCACCCTCATGGTGGAGGACCACAACCATGAATCTCACGCCCAAGCAACTCCGCATCCTGCAGCTGATCCGCGACTGGCGCATCCGGCATGGCTATTCCCCGACCATGCAGGAGCTCGCCGACGAGATCGGCGTCAGCAAGGTCACGGTCTTCGAGCACGTCGAGGCGCTCATCAAGAAGGGTGCGCTCGTGCGCGAACCCAACAAGGCACGCTCTTTGTCGATCGCTGACGGCATCGCGGTGCCGGACGAGGCGAGGCCGCTCCGCTTCCCGCTCGTGGGGAAGATCGCGGCGGGGTACCCGATCGAGAAAGTCCCCGACATCGATGAGGTGGACCTCGGCGACCTGCTCTGCCAGGCCTCGCGCACCGGCTCCACCTTCGCGCTCAAGGTCGAGGGCGACAGCATGCGCGACGAGGGCATCCTCGACGGCGATTACGTTCTCATCGAACGGCGCGACACGGCCTCGAATGGCGATCGTGTCGTTGCGCTTCTGCCCGACGGTTCGACCACGCTCAAGACGTTCTACAAGGAGTCCGACCACGTCCGGCTCCAGCCCGCCAACCCGCAGTTCGAGCCGATCCGCGTCAAGCACTGCCAGGTGCAGGGGATCGTGCGCGGCGTCGTCCGCCGCTACTGACGGCTCCGGCGTCGTCGCCGTGTCCCGGCAACAGCGGAGGCCCGGAGTGGGCCTCCGGGCCTCGCTTACCCCTCTCCAGACTCGTCGGGGCGCGGGGTTCACGGCGAGTGTCGTCAGCAGCCGGCGGCCCAGAGGTTGAGGAAGGCGATGAAGTCGAGGGTGTTGATCGTGCCGTCGCCGTTGACGTCGGCGCGTGGTTCCTTGGCTGCCCAGTCGTTGAGGAAGGCGATGAAGTCGAGGGTGTTGACGGGGCCGTCGGCGTTCCAGTCGGCGGCGCAGATGACGGCGACGTAGTGCTCGTCGTCGTCAAGGTTGATCCAGCCGACATTCTCCGCCCAGGCGTAGCCGCGGAAGCGCCCTGCGGCGGAGTCGAGTCGGGCGTGCTGGTTGTGGACGAGGAGGGTGGGCTTGGTGTTGAAGTTGATCCAGCCTGCGTTCTCGGCCCAGGCAAGTCCGTCGAGTGAGCCGTCGGGCGTGATGTTGACGCCGAAGTCCGTGCCGTGGGTGTTGGCGTAGCGGTCGCCGAGCCCTGGGGTGCCGTCGCCGAGGTTGATCCAGCCGAGGTTCTCGCTCCAGACGAATCCGGAGAGGAAGGTGGCGTGGACCTTTGCGCCCTGCGAGGCGGTGGGGGAGCCGGCGTCGCGCCAGTTCATCCAGCCGGCGTTCTCGCACCAGGACCACTTGTGGATGGGTGAGACGTTGCTGGTCTGGGCGAGAGCGGGTGAGGCGAGCGCTGCGGCGGCGAGTGCGGCTGCCGGGAGAGAGCGCTTCGTGCGAGTGCTCATGGGGAGCTCCTGCGTTCGGGTGCGGTCGCGGTTCAGTACGCGAAGTTCGCCCAGGGGTTGGTGGAACTGAAGCCGCTGCCGGGGTTGGTGATGATCTGGCCGTACTCGCTCCCCACGGGGAAGGAGTAGTTGGTGGTGTTGCCGCGGGCGGTGTTTCGGACGACCATGCAGTCCGGGGCGGCGTGGATGCCGAAGGCGTTGGAGACGACCTGGTTGGAGTCGATGCGGCATGAGGCACCGACGGCGCGGATGCCCGCGCCGGAGTTCCCGAGGCCGTTCTGGAAGCAGGTGTTGCCCGTGGCGGTGGAGTTGCCGATGTCGAGTCGGATGCCGTCGCGCTGGTTCATGGTGGCCTGGGAGTTGGTGACGGATCCGCACGAGACGTAGAAGCCGTCGCGGCCGTTCTGGTAGGCGGAGCAGTTGGTGGCCATCGAGCCGAAGTTGCACCAGAAGCCGTCGATGGTGTTGTACGCGGACGTGCAGGAGGAATAGTTGGAGCCGTAGCCCGCGATGAATCCCGTCGCCTTGTTGTGCGTGGCGATGCAGTTGTTGGCGGAAGCGATGTCGTTCAGCTCGAAGCCGTAGGCGTTGTTGTTCCGCGCCGTGCAACCGTTGAGCGTGGCGGCGCTGCCGAGCCAGAAGCCCGAAGTACCGTTGTCGTCCGCGGCGCAGTCCCTGATCGTGACGGCGCTGCCCGCGGAGATGCCGGTGAAGGCGTTCTGGCGCGCCATGCACCCGGTGATGACAGCGAGATTGCTGGTGGTGATCCCGGTCCCGCCGTTGTTCGTCGCGGTGACGGACTCGATGCGAGCGGCGGAGGATTTGGTGGCGTCGATGCCCGACTCGCCCCAGCCGTTGACGGTGCCGTTCCGGATGGTGATTCCCGACTGGAGCGAGGTTACGAGGATGCCCGAGTTTGAGCCGTTGACGCCCTGGAGTGTGAAGCCGGCGAGGTCGATGGTGACGTTGGAGGCGGCGATCTCGACGCCGATCTTGCCGCTGACACCCTGGACGTTTCCGAGGAGGTAGTACGAGCCTGGCTGGGTGATCTTGTAGAGGCTGGGCGAAGCGTCGTTGTCGCCTGGGGTGGTGGCGGGGCCGATCGGGATGCGAGGCTCGACCACGTCGAGGGGCTTCATCGTGCTGGTGACCGGGCCTGCGGGCGGGTCGATCGGCCCGGCGAGGGCGGCGGCGCAGGCGAGGCCGGCGAGGAGGGTGGCGATGAAACGATGCGTGCGCATGGGTTGCTCCTTGGTCTCTGTTGCGGGGGTCCGGAGGGCAGTGCGACGCCGAGTTCCGGTCTGGCTGGCGGAACCGCGAAGTTTGTCGGCGGGTTCACGCTGGGCGTCGTGCGGGGCCGACAGCGGATGGGGTGAGACCTCGACGCTGCTGTCGGGCGCCGATGGTCTGTGGATGAGTGGAGTCGAGGTGCACGCCGGAGCGAGCGACCCGGTCCCCGCTACGCGGCCATGGCCCCTTCGCCCGCGCTGGCGGCGCGCAGGATCGCGCGGGCACGGTTGGCATAGGAGTACCGTTCGGCGAGGGCGCGTGCGGACTCGACGCGGGCCGCGGCCTCGCGGTCGGACTCGGCGAGCGCGCCATGCACCGCCCGCGCCAGGTCGCCCGGATCGTCGGGGGTGAACCAGCGCACCGCAGGCTCGCGCACGAGCGCGCGCAGCGCGGGGACGTCCGAGGCGACGATCGGCCGGCCCGACGCGAGGTACTCGCCGAGCTTGACCGGGCTGGTCCACGCCGCGGAGGGGTGCTTCGCGCTCGGGGGCAGGACGAGCACGTCCGCGTGCCAGAGGTGCGGCGGGACGCGGCAGAACGCGACGCGCCCGCGCACGTCCACGTTGCGCAGCCCCAGCGAGACCGCGGACCGTCGCGCCGCGAGGATGTCCGGGTCTGCGCCGCCGACGAAGTGGACGGTCATGCCGTCGAGCAGCGACGCGGCCCGCAGCAGCGTCCCGACGCCCTTGTAGGCGTAGAGGTGCCCGGCGTAGACGACGTGCGGCCCCGGCCAAGCGTTGTAGGGCGAGGCGCCGGTGTCGTGCGGGGGCGTGAACAGGTCGGAGTCCACCGCGTCCGGCACGACGAACACGCGATCGGCCGCCGCGCCGAGCGCGGTGTACTTCTCGGCGAGCACGGTCGAGATCGTGGCGCAGGCGAGAATGGGCCGCTCGTGTCGTCCGACAGCGCGCAGGGCGGAGATGGCGCCGAGGGCATCGCCGTCGGCGTCGAGGTGCGTTTCGAGCACGGTCGGGACGCCGCGCTCGGCGCACGCCAGCGCGCCGCGGCAGTGGCGTGCGTAGACGAGGTCGTACCCTTCGCGTGCGATGCGTTCGGCGGCCCACGCCGCGAACTCGCGCAGGTACGCGCCGTTCACGAGCAGTTCGTCGCGCTGGTCGGGCAGGTCGGCGCACTCGAAGCGGACGCGCGGCTCGGCGTAGGCGTTCGCGGCCGAGGCGAGGCTCCAGCCCCGCTCCGGCCGGCGGCAGAAGACCGCAACCTCGTGCCCGAGGCGCACGAACCCGCCGCAGGTCTTCACGACGTTGATGGCGTAGGCCCGGTGGCTCCCGGGCGCGAGGTCAGAGATCGCGGCGATCCGCATGGTCGCCTCCGTTCATCGCGGTTGCGCGTCGCGCGGCATCGACCCGGCAGAGCACGGCGTGGCATCGCAACTCGGACCGATCCGCGAGGTGCAGCCGGAAGGCGGCCTCGCCGCGCAGGCACGAGCGCACGGGCCGATCGTCCTGCGGCACCAGGCGGCTGCGCACGGGCCGAAGCCCGCGCGACCGCAGGAACGACAGGAACTCGCGCCGCGACCATTCGCGGACGTGCTCGCGCTTCACCGCCTCGCGGCAGGCGCGGCCGCGCACCCGGTCGCGGTCTGGCGTCGAGACCAGCACGAGCGAGCTCGGGTGCGCGAAGGCGAGGATCATCGCCAGCGCCGGGTCCGGGTCGAGCAGGTGCTCGATGACGTCCACGAAGAGGATGAGATCGAAGGTGCGCCGTGCCTCGATCGCGGGGCGTTCGAGGTCAACGGGGTGCAGGCGGGCGTGCCGGCATCGCGTGCGAGCGATCTCGATCGCGCTCGGCTGGTCCATCCCCTCGGCGTCCGCGCAGACCGGCTCGATCCACTCGGCGAGTTTGGTGCCCGGGCCGCAGCCGACGTCCAGCACGCTCCGCAGTCCGCGCCGCAGCACGAGGCACGCGGCCCAGCGGTAGACGTGGCGCTGGTAGCGTCCGCTCATGGCCAGCCGCGCCGGGTGCCAGTAGTCCGGGTATTCGCCGGTGTGGTCGAGGCTCTCGTTGCGCACGCCCTGTCGGTAGCCGTGTGGCAGGCCGAAGTCGGTGGGGTCGCGTGCCGGCGTGCCCGCATCGACAACCACGGGCCTGGTTCTTGTCGCTGTCGTCATGCCGCTTCCTCCGTCGAGCGGTCGCGTGCGGTGCGCAGCGATCGGACCTCGCGCCCGATGGCGTCGAGGAACGCGGCGCGGCGATCGGGCGGCAGCCGGTCCGCGAACCCGCGCAGGCTCCGCGTCCAGGCATCGGCGCACGCGGGTTCACCGAGCAGCGCGCTGTCCCAGCGCACGGGCGTCGGAGCGGTCGTCGCCGAGCGTGTGCCCGCCATGGCCATCCGCGCCGCTTTGATCTCGCGTTCGAAGGTCGCCCGCAGCCCGAGCCGCTGGCGCACGCTCGCCGCCGCGGCGGACCCGAGCGATTCGCTCCAGTCCGCGTCGCGCAGCAGTTCGCCGATCGCGTAGGCGAAACTCTCGGCGTCGCCCGGCACGCAGAGTCCCGTCACGCCCGTCTCCACGGGCGCATCCAGCCCCGGGGCGGCTGCGACTACGACGGGCGCGCCGGCGCACATCGCTTCGATCACCGTCTTGGGGTGCCCCTCGTAGGCCGAGGCCTGCGCGTACACGGCGCAGCGGCGCATGCGTGCGAGCAGCTGGCGGTGCGGGATGCGCGGCTCGAAGCGCACGGGCGCGCCGAGGCGCTTCGCCAGCGACCGCAGCGTGCCCTCCTCCGGTCCCTCACCCACCACGTCCAGCCGGACGAGCGGCCCGCGCGGCGCGGCCATCCTCGCCGCGGCCTCGATCAGCACGTCGACCCGCTTGCGCGCCACCAGTTGCCCGGCATAGAGCACCGTGCCGTGCTCCCGTTCGCTCGCGTGCGCGGGCGGCTCGTCGTCGATGACGAAGTTCGGGATGAGCACGGCCCGTTCGCGGGCGACGCCGTACCGCCAGCACACTTCGTCCAGCATCAGCGGCGAGGTTCCGATCACGACGTCCGCGCCGCGCACGATCTCGCCCTCGCGCGACGCGACCTCCGCCGCGATGCGCGACTCCGGCCCGTGCTCGGCGGCCTCGAAGCGAGACCAGAGGTACCCCCCCCGCGCCGCGAGTCCGATCCTCAGCCCTGATTCCCGCAGTCGTGCCGCGATCGCCAGGGCTTGCTCGCCCGAGGCGAACTGGTTGGTGCGCACATAGGCGGACGCGCACCCGGAGGCCGCGGCGGTCGTCAGCCGTGCCGCCTCGGCCCGCCACGCCGCTCGCTCGGTCCCGTCGCGGTTGCAGACGCATTCGAGGGGGCATGTGGAAGGGAGCGAGCGGGCGATCTCGGCGTCCTGCGGCCCGCCGTCGCTCACGACGATGAGCCGTTCGAACGCCGCGGCCAGCCGCTCGACGAGGGACCACTCGCGTTCGAGCAACCCGAGGTCGCGCCAGGCGGAGAGAGGCGTTCCCTCGCTGAGCACAAAGACCATGGCGTCGGCGACTCTGCTCTGCACGGCGTCCTCCGGCGGGTCGGCGCGCAGCCATGCCCGTCCGACACGCTTTATCGGCCGATCGGCCCCCCGCCTCTCGCGGGATTGCCTTTCTCGCCCCGTGGCGGGGCGACATCCGATGACACCCCCATGCCGCCCGTCAGCGTGCTGCTTCCGGTCGCCACCGACTCCGCCCGGCTCTCCGAGGCGTTCGCCAGCATCGCCCGCCAGACCGTCGCGGACCTGGACATCCTCGTCCTGCTCAACGGCTCCGACGCGGCGACAGAACGGCTTGCGTTCGGGCTTGCGGCATCGGAGCCTCGCGCAAGAGTGATTCGCGTCGGGCCGATCGCAAACCTCTCGGCCGCGCTGAATGCCGGCCTGCTGCACGCCCGCCACGACCTGATCGCGCGCATGGACGGTGATGACGCCTGCCCGCCAAACCGCCTGGCGGTGCAGGTCGCGCGTCTGGAGGCGGAGCCGGGGCTGGCTGCGGTCGGGTGCGCGTGGGATATCATCGACGCCGAGGGGCGCATCACAGCGACCGTCCATCCCCCGACCGATGCTCAGGAGATGCGATGGCGGCTGCTGCTGGAGAACCCGCTGGCGCACGGGTCGATGGTGATGCGTCGCTCGGCGGTGATGGCAGCGGGCGGGTATGACCCGCGTCGCTCGCGTGCCCAGGACTACGACCTTTGGCTTCGCCTCGTCGCGATAGCGCCGATAGCGGCGGTACCCGAGACGCTCTACACCCACCGCCAGCGAGCAGGCACGTCGGCGTTCGCGTCGTCCGTGGAACAGGCCCGCGCTGCGGCGGAGCTGCTGGCCGCGTGGTGGAGCGTGCTGCCGGCGGGGGATCCGGGGTTCGTCGCCGGCGCGCTCGCCGAGGCGATGGCGTGCAACGACGGCCCGGCGCGTTCGGCCGAGGCTCTCGCCGCCCATCTGCGCGCCCGCGTCCCGACGCGCGAGGCCCTGCTCGCCTGGCTCTGGCTGGGGTGGCGATTCCCGCCCGTCGAGCGTGCCGCCATGGATGCGTGCCGGCGGAGCCGGGTGCGCGAGGTCGGCGCGATGCTGCGTGCCGCGAGCGTTCGCCGGGTCCGACTCTGGGGGGCGGGTGCGCACACGGCGTGGCTGCTGGCGCACGCCCACGACTTGGGCGTCGAGATCGCGGGCCTGGTGGACGACCGTCTCGCGGGGCATGCCCGCCACGGCCTCACCGTCGCCCCCCCCGCCGCGCTCCGACCGGGTGAGCACGTCCTGATCTCCACCGACAGCGCGGAGGAGGTGGTGTGGCGCGTCTCGCTGCCGCACCGGCAACGCGGCGTCGTCGTCTGGAGGCTGTACGGCGAGAACGAGGGGGAGCCGCACCGTGCATCGCACACGCCGGTGCCGCACGCTGCCTGACTCGATCAGCGTGCTTTACCCGGCCAAGGCGTAGAGCGGGACGACCGGTCGCTCGCCCGCCCACTCGCCCGCGCGGCGGAGCAGCAGCGGTTCGTGCTCGTCGCTTGAAATCACCACCGCTTGGACGCCGAGGCGTGAGGCTTCGCACGGTGTGACCACCGGCCTGCCGAAGAGCGTCGGAGGCGGGCCGCTCGCCTCCCCTGCGCGGTCGTCGATGATCGCCACGATGGAGGGCGAGCGTTCCACGGCCCGTCGCACGCGACGCGTGTGGCGGCCCGCGCCGTAGAGCGCGATCCGTGCCGCACCGCGGTGAGTGAGGCGCTCGACGGCGTCCAGCAGCAGGCGGTCGGCGGTCGTCGGCTGGTCCGGCAGGCGGAGCGAGAGCGTCACGCCGGGTTCGAGTTCGATGCCGTCCCTGGTTTCGCGCCGCGGCGGGAGTCCCACATCATCGAGCCACGACCTTGCGAGCGCGCGGAGGGAGCGGGGTGAACACTCTCCGAGCAGTTCGAGCGCGCCGAGCATGCGACCCCACCGTGCGGCGATCGCATCGGGCGAGCGATCGTCGGAGCGCTCTGGCGTTCGCGCAGCCTCGTCGAAGAACGCCGCGAGCCGCGGTTCGAGCACGCGGGTATCGAGCGAACGGCGGGCGGCGGCGTGCGCGGCCTCGCCCATGCGGACCAGCATGTTGCGATCTTGCGCGAGGGCGGCCAGTTTTCCGGCCATCTCGTCCATTGCGCCGATCGGGACGATGACACCCTCGACGCCGTCGCGCAGCAGTTCCGCGGCGCCGCCGCACCCCGTGGTGATGGCCACGGCACGGGCGGCGGCCATCGCCTCCATGACCACGAGCGGCCACCCCTCAGCGCGGCTGACCAGGACGAGCGCATCGTGCGCCCGGTGCAGGTCCGCCATGCGGTCGAGGTGCAGCGGGCCGAGGAGCCGCGCCCGCCCCGCCGCGATGTGCATCCGCAGGGCGTGCTCAAGCCCGGCGCGTGAAGGCCCGTCGCCCACGACCGTCAGCACGAACGCCACCCCCCGGTCGTGCAGGCGCTCCGCGAGCGTGCCGAGGTCGAGCACGCGCTTGTTCATCCCGTCGAGCCACCCCGCGAAGAGCAGCCGCAGCGGCCCGGGGGCGTTCGGGGGCGTGGGTGCGGGAGGCACGTCGATCGGGCACGGGAGGGTGCCCCCCTCCTTGGCCGTGATCGTGCGTGCGACCGATCCGCTGACGGCTCGCCAAGCGTCGGCCAAGGGCAGGCATCGCTCGTAGAGGTCGCGTGCGAGCAGGTCGTTGCCGTGGCACCACGCCGCGCAGCGCACGCCTCGATGCCTCAGGAGCGAGCACGCCACAAATCCCTGCACAAGGTCGTTCGGCAGGACGACGCGAGCGCCCGCGTGGAGGAGCGCGCTCCGCAGTGCGCTCACCTGCGCCGCGGGGTCCGCGCCTTCGGACCACGCGCAGAGCGAGAGGCCCGGCGCGCCCGCCAGCGGCGTCGCGTTCGCGTCGTCGATCGTCACGCCCGCGCCGACGATCATCGGGGTGACGGGGCAGGACGGCAGGCGCGCCAGCCGTGAGCCCGACACCGTGACTCCGCTCACGCGGTGGGCCCGATGCAGCCCGACGGCGACGTGCGGCCGGCTCATGCCGCGCGCTCCCCGACTCGGAGGAGATCGCGCTCGTTCTCCGCGCCGAGCGAGTCCGCGACCATTCGCAGCATCCGGCGGGCGAAGGTGGTCTGCGTGCAGCGTGCCCGCACGCGCCCCGCCACGAGCGCGGACCACGCCGCGCGCAGGTCGGGCCGCTCGATGAACGCCTCGATGCGCCGTTCGAGTTCGTCCGGCGACGCGAAGCCGAGGGCAGCGGGGTCGCCCAGGAGCCAGGCCGGGTCCGACTCGCGTTCGACCTCGCGGGCTTGGCCGCGCCGGGTGCGTTCGAGGGCGCCCCGTCCGATCCAGAAGCACGGCCCCGGCTCCATCCCGATGCGCTGCATGAGCGCACACGCCGCCAGCGCGGCGGGGCTGTCCGTCCAAGCGAAGCCCACCGCGTCGTCGCGTTGGGCGACCGGCTTCACGCCGCGCTCGACCAGTTCCGCCCTTGCCCGCGCCCGCAGGGGGGCGACGGCGTCTGCGGTCATGCGGCAGAGCGCGACGCCGCCCGAGAGCGCGCACTCCATGACGCGTTGATGCACGATGGCGCCAGGCGAGACGTGCAGGTGGGCGACGGCGGCCCGGTACGACGCCCGCAGTGCGTCGCCGTGCTCGAGTTCGCCCCGAGCGAACTCGGTGAGCGTGGGGTGCTTGTCCCAACCCTTGCCGTAGAGGCGGAACCGCCAGCCGCGCCGCGCGCACACCTCGGCCGCCCAGTGCGCGGCCTGGTGTCGGACGATGCGCTCTGCGATCGGCATGACGTACTGGTGTCGCAGCAGCGCGGACAGGGTGTCGTCGTCGCGGCCGAAGGTCTCGCGCACGGCGCGTTCGGCGATGAGGCGGAGCGACCGCACGAGGCTACCCGCGAGGGGGTGCGCCGCGGCGGCTCGGACCATCGGCCACGCGGCCTCGAACAGGCGCGTCGTCGTCGCGCCTTCACGGGCCGCGTCCGCGACGAGCCGCGCGTGCAGCGCGTCCGGCGGCTCGCTCTGGTGGGTCGCGTAGGCGATCTCGCACTCGTGCTCGCGCAGCAGCGACGGCTCGACGGGGCCGGCGTGGAACTTCGACTCATCCGCCGCGACCGGCGAGGGCAGGGTCCGCTCGCGCGGGTACCCGAACTTTTCGATGAAACTCGCGTGCACGTGCCCGGCCACGAAGTCCAGCGGCCCCATCGCCTCGCCGACGCGGCGGTCGAAGAGGTGCGGCAGCGCGTCCTGCACCCAGCAGACGAGGGGCACGTTCGCCGGCAGCAGCCCGTCGTAGGACGAGGATCGCGTGTAGTTGATGATGACGATCAGGTCCGGTTCCAGGTCGCGCACCGCGCGCAGCACGCTCACCGTGGTGAGTATCGCGCAAGGGTCCGGCTCGGCCAGCACCTGGACGCGGCAGCCTTCGTTGCGGAGGCAGCGAGCCAACCCCTCGGCGGCGTGGCGCACGAACGTCGAGTACCGGCTCGTGGGGATGAGCACGCGCAGCGGCCGCCCCCCCCTTCGGGCCTCGCCCCAGCGGCGCGCCCACCACACCGCGTCGCGACCGGCGTACACGCTCCCGATCTCGTCGCGCACGCGCTCGAACTCCGCGGCCTGCGCCCGCGTCAGGCGTGCGAACGCCTCCGTCGGGGGCTGGGCGAAGCGGGTACGGACCACGTGCAGCGGGACGAACGCCGGCACGACCTGCACGTCCAGCCGCGCGCCGGCGTCGCGCTCGAAGCGCGCTACGCCATCCGCGCCCGCGTACACCGCGACGCGCGGGTCTGCCAGGCGATCGCGCAGGTCGCAGACGGACAGCCCGTCGAGCAGTTCGGCCGGGTCCGCCTGGAGCACGCACACGCGGGGCCGATACCCGACCACGTTCGGCGGCGTTCCGTCATACACCGCGATGAAGACCCACGGCGGGTCCATGCCTTCGATCGCGAGAGGGCGAGGGAACAATCCGAGTTTCGACAACTGGGCTTGGGCGAAGCGTGCCGCGACGGTCCGCTGGTCGCTCAGCCCGACCCAGGCCGACGCTCCGCGCGCGTCGCGTCGCCGCCGCACGATGTTGCCGTCGATGGCTCGGAAGCAATCCCAGCGGGGCAGGGAGCGTGCCCACTCGTCCATCGCGGCCGCCAGGTCGGTCCCGCGAATGGCGGCGGCGTTGTCGCGGCAGGTCTCCAGCCGTTCGGCGTGGGGCACACGATCGTCGGGCAGGGAGTTCATCGCCCGTCGCAGGTCGGCGACGTCCGAGTCGCCTTGCGCGTGCTGGGGGAGCGCGTCGAGCATCTCCCGGGCTGGCGTGATCAGCCCGAGCCGGGCGAAGTTCGCCGCCGCGAGGAACCGGATGCCCGCGTCGGACGGCACCACTTCGAGGGCCTGGAGAGCGATGGGGAGGAACTCCCACGGGCGGCCGCTCCTGCCCAGCGTGATGACATCGTTGCGTGTGAGTCGTCCCTGGGTCGGGTCGGGCGGCATCGGGCGTGTATCGACCCGCCCCGGCGGCCGAACGCAGTTTCCGCGCCGGCGTGCCTCGCTGGGCCGATCGCCCACGCTCGGCCGATAGACGTCGCGATGCGCGACACCCTGCCCCGTCTTGCCTCCCGCCCGGCCGATAAGGTCCTCACGCTCGCGGACCTGCTCGTGCGCCGTCAGGCCCTCCGTGACGCTGCGCGTCGGCTCGTCCACTGCCACGGGTGCTTCGACATTGTGCATCCTGGGCACGTTCGTCACCTGCGTTCGGCCAAGTCGCTGGGGGACGTGCTGCTGGTTTCGATCACGGGCGACTCTGGGGTCTCGAAGGGCGCGGCACGGCCGCTGATCCCGCAGGAACTCAGGGCGGAGAACCTCGCCGAACTCGACTGCGTGGACTGGGTGTACGTGGACACGCACGCGACAGCCGAGCCGCTGCTCGCGGCGGTGCAGCCGGACGTCTACGTCAAGGGCCGGGAGTACGAGTTCAACGACGATCCCCGCTTCAGGGCGGAGCGCGAGACGGTGGAGCGAGCGGGGGGTCGAGTCGTCTTCACTTCCGGCGACGTGGTGTTCAGTTCCACGGCCCTGATCGAGGCGCTGGCGGCTTCTGCCGACCCGTTTCAGGGACGCCTTGCCCAACTCGCGGCACGCCCCGAACTCGATGTCGCCGCGCTCACCGGCGTGATGTCCGGCTGGCGGGACAAGCGGCTCGTGGTGGTGGGGGAGACCATCCTCGACACCTATGTCTTCTGCGACCGTCCCGAGGTCGCGGGTGAAAGCCCTGTGATGACCCTGCGGCCGGTGGAGCGTCGCGCGTACGACGGCGGCGCGGCTGTCATCGCGCGTCACGCGGCCGCCCTCGGTGCTCGGCCCATCCTCATCACGGCCTTGCCGCGGGAGGACTCGATCGCGCAAGAACTGCGCATTCGTCTTGAAGCCGAGGGTGTTGAGGTCCGGGCGATCGACACGGATGCTCCGATCGCGGAGAAGCAGCGATTCCTCGTGGGCGTGCAGAAAGTGATGAAGCTTGACCTGGTGCCTCAACCGACGCTCGACGCCCGGCAGCACGATGCTCTGATCGAACTGGCCCGCGAGGCCGCGGCCGAGTGCGGTGGGTGTGATGGTGCGATCATCGCGGACTTCGGCCTCGGGCTGCTCACGCCGCCGATGGTTCGCGGGCTGTGCCGCGCGTTGCGACCGCTGGCGGGCGTGCTTGCGGGCGACGTGAGCGGCCGTCGGCACGCGCTGCGCTCGATGCGCCGCATCGACCTCGCGTGCCCGAGCGAGGCGGAACTGCGCGACGCCTACGCCATGCACGACGAGGGCCTGCCCGTCGCGGCGTGGAGGCTGATGCAGGAGACCCGTGCTCGGGCGGCGATCGTCACGATGGGGCCTGAGGGGCTGATCGCGTTCGACCGGCTTCCGGACGCGGAGACGCCCGGCGGTGACCCGTACCGCCCGCGCGTGCGCGGCGAGCACGTCCCCGCGATGACGCCGCACGCCATCGACGCCTTGGGATGCGGCGACGCGCTGCTCACCACGGCGACGCTCGCGCTGTGCGCCGGCGCGCCGCTCATCGGCGCGGCGTTCCTCGGCTCGGCGTCGGCGGCCGTCCACGCCCAGCGGCTCGGGAACCCCCCCCTCGGCCTGAGCGACCTTCGGCAGTCCGTGACGCGCCTGCTCGCCGCACGGCTCGCCTGGGCGGGGACGGACGCCGTTCGCGTGGTGACGGGTCGAGTGCGCGCGGCGTCGTGAGCCGGAGGGGGGATCGCACGCGGAGCGCGTGAAGGGAGCGGAGCCGATCATGCAAAGCGTGCCTCAGACCGCCTCGCCATTTCGTCGCTTCGTCGCTTCATCGCACGCTCTCTCCTTCGTTCTGCCCACGCGAGACCGCCATGCCCGCCTGTTGGCCACGCTCGACGCGCTCGGGGCGTGTCTGCCGCCCTGCGCAGGGGGCGAGGTCGTGATCGTCGATAACGACTCCGAACAACCGGTCCGCGTGCCGCGCACGCTCGCCAACGGCCTGAGCGTCGTGGCGCTCGTTCGTCCGCGCAACGAGGGCGCGGCGGCTCGCAACGCCGGCGTGCGCGCCGCCTCCTCGCCCTGGATCGTCATGCTCGACGACGACTCGCACCCCGAACCCGGTGCGGACCTGGACGCGATTGCCCGGTCGCTCGCCGCGCGCGGCGCCGACACGGCGGCCGTGATGGCGGACATCCACCTGCCCGCGCTCGGGCGGCGCGAGTCCGGCGGGCTGCCGGAGGTGTTCATCGGCTGCGGCGTGGCGATCCGGCGCGATGCGTTCCTTCGTGCCGGCGGCTACGACCATCGCTTCCACTACTACGCCGAGGAGTACGACCTCGCGGCGCGGTTCCTGCTCGCCGGCGCGCGCGTGGAGTTCGATCCTGCCTTCCGCGTGCAGCACCACAAGTCCGGCGAGGGGCGGGACATGAACGTCATTCTCGCCCGTCTGGTGCGCAACACGGCGTGGGTGACGCAGCGCTACGCGCCGGAGCACGAGCGCCGCGCCGACCTGCGTCGTGTCCGGGCTCGCTACCGCGCGATCGCCCGCACGGAGCGAGCCGAGGCGGGGATCGGGGAAGGGCTGCGCGACCTTCGCCGCACGATCGCGTATCAGCGGCGCACGCCGATGCGGGGGCCGATCTGGGAGCGGTTCATCGGGCTTGCGCACGCTCGCGAGGCGCTGCACGCCGCCTTCGCTTCGCGCCCGTTCCGCAGCGTGTGCGTCGCGGAGTCCGGCCGCAACGAGTGGGTCGTGCGTCGCGCGATCGACGAGCTCGGCGTGCGGACGGTCGAGCGGCACGACGATGCCGAGGCGGTCGTGATCGGCACGCTCTCGCCCGGCCCGATGCTCGACGCGGCGGAGCGGCTGGGCGCGGGCGGTCGGCGCGTGTTGCGACCGTGGCTCGTTCCGGACGTGCCCGCGTCGGCGGTCGTGCCCGGGATCGGTGCGGTGAGCGCGGCGGCCTGAGCCTGGGTGTACCATGACAACGGAGGTCGCGCGATGGCCGTCGAGGACGTGTACGTCCGGACGCCGGATGCCGAGCTGCCGGGGCTGCTCACGGTTCCCGACGGCGCGGGCGCGCTGGTGATCTTCGCGCACGGAAGCGGGAGTTCGCGTCTCAGCCCGCGCAACGCCGCCGTGGCCCGCACGCTGAACGGAGCGGGCCTCGCAACGCTGCTCTTCGACCTGCTCACGCCCGCCGAGGCCGAGCACCGGCGGCTGGTCTTCGACGTTGGCCTGCTCGCGCTGCGTCTGCGCGGCGCGATCGACTGGGCGCGATGGCTTCGTCTCACCGCGACGCTGCCCGTGGGTCTGTTCGGCGCGAGCACCGGCGCTGCGGCCGCGCTGATCGCCGCCGCCGAGGAGCGCCGCGTCGGCGCGGTCGTGTCGCGCGGGGGCCGCCCGGACCTGGCGGGGCACGCGTTGGCGCGCGTGCGTGCTCCGACGCTGCTGATCGTCGGTTCGCTCGACGACGCGTGCATCCCACTCAACGAGATCGCGTACGCCTCGCTCCATTGCGAGAAGCGGCTGGTCGCCGCGCTGGCGTGCGACTGGTTCACCGGCCATCTCGTGCGCGCCGGGGAGGCGGGTTGATGCGCTTCCGCGACCGGCGCGACGCGGGGCGGGCGCTGGCCCGCGAACTCGTCCGGTTCGCGGGCGAGGCGCCGGTCGTGCTCGCGCTGCCGAGGGGGGGGGTGGTCGTTGGCGCGGAGGTCGCGTCCGCGCTTCGTGCGCCGTTGGACGTGCTCGTCGTGCGCAAGATTCCCGCGCCGCTCTCGCCCGAGCTGGCGCTCGGTGCGGTGTGCGAGATGGGCGGGGAGCAGGTCCACCTCGACCCGCGCACGCTGCGCGAGACCGGCGCGGCCGAGGAGTACGTCCGCGCCGAGGCCCGGCGGCAGCTCGACGAGGTCCGTCGGCGCGAGGCGATCTACCGGGCCGGACGGGCCGCCGTCCCGATCGCGGGGCGTACGGTCATCGTCGTGGACGACGGCGTCGCCACTGGATCGACCGCGCTGGTCGCGCTTCGGGCGGCGCGCCGCGCCGGTGCGGCGCGCGTCGTGCTCGCGGTTCCCGTCGCCTCGCCCGAGTCCGTTCGCGCGCTCGGCCGCGACGCGGACGAGGTCGTCGCGTTGGCTGTCCCGATCGGCTTCTACGCCGTCGGCCAGTATTACGACGATTTCTCCCAGACGACCGACGACGAGGTCGTGCGCCTGCTGGCCGAGTCCGGCTCGCGCCCGCCGGCATGAGCCGATGCCGCCCTCAAGAGCGATGCCGCCGCTCCCGTTCGGCGGCGCATCTTCACGAAGAACAAACACGCGGGGCGGGGGTCGTGGGCGATCGAAGGATGTACCATCCTGCAACGGGCGAGGGCTGCTCATGATTCGAACCGTCGGGATGGTTGCTCGCGTGTGGATTGCGATCGCGTCATGCCTCGTGATGGCGTCGCAAGCTCCCGCGCAGGGTGCGAGAGGCGCAGGGGCGTTCGACCACGTCATCGTCATCTCCGTCGATGGCCTGCGGAGCGATGCGCTGCTCATGCTCACGCCGCGACAGGCGCCGGCCCTGCACACGCTCATGGCAGCCTCCAGCACGCTCAACGCGCGCACCGACCCCGACTACACCATCACCCTCCCCAACCACACCGCCATGCTCACCGGCCGCCCGACGCTCGGCGAGCGCGGCCACGGCTGGACCGACAATGACGACCCGCCCACCGGCGAGAACCTGCACACCCGCAAGGGCGAGTACGTCGCCAGCGTCTTCGACGTGGCCGCGGCGGCCGGCGTACGCACCGGCCTCGTCGCCAACAAGTCAAAGTTCATCCTCTACGCTCGCAGTTGGGGCGAGACCGATGGCGATGAGAGCGAGCCACCTTCCCGTGCGAGCGAAAGCCGCAACACCCTCGAGCACTACAGCCGCTCAAAGACCATTGAGGGGGTGTGCGACGACGCCCTCGCGTTCCTCGCTCGGCACGCGGGGGAGCGATCGCTCCTCTTCGTTCATTTCTCGCACACAGATTCCGTTGGGCACGACCATGGTTGGGACATGACCGAGGGCAGCCCGTACCTGCGCAGCGTCCGGGAGACGGACGGCCAGGTCGCGCGGTTGCTCGACGCGGCACGCACGCTCGACGGGCTGGCGGGCCGCACGGCGATCATCCTGACGGCCGACCACGGCGGGGGCGCGCCCTTCAAGAGCCACCTGCGCGCGCACATGTGGATCAACTACGTCATTCCGTTCTTCGTCTGGACCGGCGACGACGCTCCGCGAGCGGATCTCTACGAGCTCAACGCTGACACGCGCCGCGACCCGGGTCTTGCCCGACCCGACGCGGGCGTCGACCCGCAGCCGATCCGGAACGGCGACGCGGCGAACCTGGCCCTGAGCCTGCTCGGGCAGCCCGCGGTGCCGGGGTCGGTGTACGGCGCGGACCATGGGCTGCGCGTCGCCCTGCCGGCCGCCGGCCGGTAGGCTTCGGTCGTTCTCGCACGCCCAGCCGACAGGAAGCGCCATGAGCGAACCGAGCCGCCTCGCGGAGTTCCGCGCCTTTCGTGAGAAGATGAACGCGCGTATCTTCGAGCAGAAGGACACGGTCATCAATCGTTTCTTCGGGCTGGATGCGCAGGCTTACAAGCCCGGGGCGCTCGACGCGCGCACGAAGGAGATCGCGGGACTCGCCGCGTCGCTGGTGCTGCGCTGCGACGACTGCATCGCGTACCACGTCATCCGCTGCAAGGAGGAGGGCGTCTCGGACCGGGAGATCTGGGACGTGCTTGGCATCGGGCTGCTCGTCGGCGGCTCGATCGTGATCCCGCACCTTCGTCGGGCCGTGTCGCTGCTCGACGAGATCAATGCCGGAGCGGGCGCTGCACAGGGAGAGTGATGCTCCGTCTCACTCCGCGAGCGCCAGGCGGCACATCATCTCGACGCCGGTGGCGATCGCCCCGTCGTTGAAGTCGAACTCCGGCTGGTGCAGGAGCGGCACGGCGGCCGGGTCCGCGCCGGGCGCGAGCAGCCCCAGCATGTAGAAGCACGACGGCACGTGCCGGCCGTAGTAACTGAAGTCCTCGCCTCCCATGACCGGCTCGGGGGCGAGGGTCACGCGCTCCGAACCCAGCCCGTCGCGCGCCACGGCGAAGAACCGCTCGGTGAGCGCGGCGTCGTTCACGGTGGCGGGGTATCCGTCCTGCCAGTCGATCTCGGCACGGCATCCGAAGGCGGCGGCCGTCGCCTCGACGATGCTGAAGAACCGTCCGCGTGCCATGCGCCTGGTTTCGGCGCGGAGCGTGCGCACGGTGCCGACGAGTTCGACCTCGGGCGGGATGACGTTGTTCGCGCTCCCGCCCGCGATGCGTCCGACGGTGCAGACGACCGAGTCGAGTGGGCTGGTGTTGCGGGAGGCGAGCGTCTGCAGGGCGGTCACGGCGTGCGCCGCGGCGACGACGGGGTCGCGGGCGAGGTGCGGGAAGGCGGCGTGCCCGCCGACGCCCCGGACCTTGACGACGAAGTCATCGGTCGCGGCCAGCAGCGGGCCTGGCCTGGTCGCCACGACGCCGAGGGGGAGTTGCGGCCAGCCGTGGAGGCCGAAGATGGAGCCGACGCGCGGGCCGATGCCTCCCCCTTCGTCGCCGAGGAGCGCACCCTCGTCGCACATTCGTTCACCACCGGCACCGCCCTCCTCGGCGGGCTGGAAGAAGAACGTGACGGGGTTCGGGCGGCGCGGCAGGCGTGCCAGCGCACGGGCCGCGCCGATGAGGATCGTCGTGTGCCCATCGTGTCCGCAGGCGTGCATGACGCCGGGTCGGCACGATGCGTAGGGCCGACCCGTCGCCTCGACGATCGGCAGCGCGTCCATGTCCGCCCGGAGCGCGACGGCGGGCCGGCCGGTGCGTTCGGTGGCGGGCAGGTGCGCCAGGACGCCGGTGCGGGCGACGCCCGCCTTGAACGCCACGCCTGCGGCCTTGAGTTCGCGCTGGACGACGCCGCTGGTGCGTTCTTCTTCGTAGCCCAGTTCGGGGTTCCGGTGCAGGTCGTGGCGGATCGCCACGAGTTCGGGCAGTTCCGCCCGCACGATGTCGCGCAGCGAGGCGTCGCTCATGGACGGATGGTAGGCGTCGGCGGCGTCCGCTCAGAGGGGCCATTCCCGCAGGATGCGCGCCGTTTCGTCGCGGTGGTCGGTCTCGTCGCGGACCATGTCCTCGAGCGTGACCTGGAGTCCCTTGTCCCCCGCCTGCTCGGCCTGGCGGGCGCGCTCGGTGTACCGGCGCACGGCGTCGCTCTCGGCTTGAAGGATGGCTTCGAGCATCGCGCGGTTGCCGTCGGGGACCGGGACCGGGCGTGCCGAAGTCGTGGGCACGCCGCCGAGGGCGACGATCTTGTTCGCCAGAATCTGCGCGTGCCCCGTCTCGTCCGGCACTTCTGCCATGAAGAACTTGCTCAGTTCGGGGCGGTACGGGCCGCTCACGCGCGCGGCGTAGGTGAGATACTGGATCACGGCGGCATACTCGTGCGCGAGGTCGTCGTTGAGCAGGCCGATCAGCGTCCTTGTGTCCATGGCGCGTCCTCCGTTCGTTCGTTCACGGTAGGAGTGTACGCGCGGCGTCGCGGATCGCGCCCGGCTCAGCCGAGCGTCCAGTCGTTGAGGAATGCGAGGAAGTCGAGCGTGTCGATCTTGGTGTCGCCGTTCCAGTCGGCCTTCGGGTTGCCGGCGACCCAGTCGTTGAGGAATGCGAGGAAGTCGAGCGTGTCGACGACGGTGTCGCCGTTGTAGTCGCCCGGTCGGCCGGGGCAGCTGGAGAGCACGCGGAAGTCGTCGATGCACGCTTCGACGAGGGACTGGGGGTCGTAGTCCGACGCCACGAACCGCAGGCGCACCTGAGCCGTCGGCTCCACGACACTGCTCAGCGCGTGCTGCACGAAGTACCACCCGCCCTCGACTTCCGGCCCCGTCGGCCCGACGGTTTCGAGGTTCGTCCACGTCGCGCCGCCGTCATTGGAGATGTCCACGACGAAGACGTCCGAGTACGGCCCGTTGCCGGCGTGGTTCGAGTACCACCGCCAGTACGAGACCACGGGTTCGGCGGCGTCGGAGAGGTCGAGCACGGGGCTGAGGAGCGTCGTCTTGCCCTCGTCGACGTCCCACGATCCCGCGCTGCTGCCGGCCCGGCCGTCGGTGACGAAGCAGTTCTGCCCCACAACGACCCACCCCGGCTGCACGATCTGCCCGTTGCTCGTGGTCTGCTGTGGCGCCATGCGACCCCAGATGCCGCGCGGGGCGTTGTCGCCCGGCGCGCCGACGGTCCAGCCGCGGTCGGCGTCGAAGTCGTCGGCGAAGATGACCTTCCGCGCCTCGACCGAGAACGGGTCGTTCGCGCCGCCGGACGGGTAGGTCAGCGTCGAGCCGTCGGCCAGTTCCGCGGTGAAGTAGAACTCGACGCTGCGTCCGCAGGCGACGGCGGGGAGCATGGCGTCGTAGGCCTTGCCGCCCGTGGGCGTCAGCGCGGCCTGCGTGAATCCGCCCGTGGTGGTGCGTGTCCACACCGATTCCGAGCCGGCGATCACCACGCCCCCGCCCGGATCGACGCGCACGGACAGGGTCGTCGGCGCGTCCGCCTCGACGTAGGAAGGTGCGCCGTTGGGGAGCGAGATCGTGGCGGGCAGATCGCTGATCGCCTCGGCGAGCGTGAGAATGGCCGCGAAGTTTTCCTCGCCGGTTGGGATGATCTCTTCCGGGGGCAACAGGAAGCCGGGGAAACCGGAGGTGGGGCGGAGTTCGATCGTGAACCCGTACAGGCCTGCGGTGTAGGTCCAGTCGGACATGATGCCGGAGGCGGCGTAGAGCTCGATGGCGTGCTGTGGGACGTAGGTCTGGTTGTGGACGGCCTTGATCGCGGCGGCCATCTGTGCGCCCATCTGGACGAAGTTCGAGTTGTCCGGCTCGGGGGGGGTCGCGTTCGTGAAGCCCCACGGGTAGAGGATGAGCTGCGAGTAGCTGTGGAAGTCGATGTGGGCGCGTCCGTGCGGCTGGGCGAGGATGTAGTCACGTACGACCTGCGTCTCCGGCTCGGAGAACGGGGCGGTGCCGCGGTAGGTCTCGCTCGACCCGCTGCCGCTCGATCCTTCGCCGCCCCAGTTGATGTCCCAGTTGCGGTTCAGGTCGACGCCCCAGGTGCCGCCGCTGTTCTGGCGGCGGTTCTTCCGCCACATGCGGTCCGTGTTCCAGGAGTACTCGTACCCGTCCGGGTTCACGATCGGCACGATCAGGAACTCGAAGCGGTCCATCAGGTCGGTCACGCGCGGGTCCACGCCGTACTGCCGCAGCAGCTGGTCCGCGATGAACGTCACGGTCATCGGGCTGACCCATTCGCGTGCGTGCTGGCAGCCGTTGAAGATGAGTTGCGGCTTGGGCGATTGCCCGCCGGTGCCGGTGACGCGCAGCGCGACGATGGGGCGGTTCTGGAGCGACTGGCCGATCGTGCTCACCGAGGCCATCGCGGGGAACTCCGCCACCAGCCCGTTGCAGTAGGCGAGGAACTCGGCGTTGGTCCGATAGTTCTCGAACCACGTGAGGTCGCGCAGTGTGCGTCGTCGCTCGATCTCGGCGCGCTCCGCGTCGATGAGCGCCTGCACGTCCTCGACCAGCACGACCGGATCGAGGCCGAGCCCGCGCAGGGCTTCGATCGCGTCCGGCGTCACCATCACCTCGATCGGGCCGAGTCCCACCCGCTCGGACCAAGTCGACGTCGCCAGGTTGACCGTCGCGGTCAGTTGGCGAGCGGTGCGTGGTTCGACCCGCACGACCTTCTGGCCGTCGTAGCGCACCGGCTCTCCGGGCATGCCCTCACCTTGCGCCCACGCCGCGCACGGCGCGAGGCATGCGACCAGAAGCGAGACGATCAGCGAACGGAGCAACATGGCGCGTCTCCTCGCGGCCGGCGTGCGAGCGCTCGGCCGATAGCGGCAACCCGGCGGCGAATCATCCCCCGGCATCAAGATATCGCCTTTGACCGCTTCGACAAAGTGTTTCGCGGGTTCCATTCGCGTCGCAAGGTCCGACGAACCGGGGGCTTTCCCGCCCGCGGAAGTCGATGAAAAACGCCCGGCGGGGTTGCCGCCGGGCGTCAGAGGACGTCGGACGTCGGGTGAATCGCTCAGCGGCGGCGTCGCATGGCGACGAGCGAGCCGATCCCGAGGAGGGCGAGTGAGCCGGGGGCCGGGACGAGGTAGAAGTTGCGTGCCTCGAAGTTCGAGGCGATGAGGGAGAGGCCCGAGCCGTCGAGGTTGACGCTGTAGAGTTCGTCGCTGTTGGAGGTGGAGAAGTAGAGCTTGTTGGTGATGGGGTGGTAGACGACGTCGAGCATGCCGCTGCCCTGGGTGATGCTGACGACGGAGGCGATGCTGGAGAAGTTGCCGCCGCCGTCGAGGTCGATGCGGTAGAGGGTGTCTGTGCTGAGGTCGGTGATGTAGAGTTCGCCGGCGGGGCCCGCGGCGACGCCGCGGACGAAGGTGAGCGGGGTGCCGATGGAGGTGTTGCTGAGGTCCACGAGCAGCGACATGGTGCCGTTCAGGCTGCCGTCGACGTTCACTCGCCAGAGGGTGCTGCCCTTGTTGAGGTCTCCGGAGCCGCCGTCGTAGACGCCGCCGTTGAGGGAGGTGGCGATGTAGTCTCCCGCGCCGGAGGGATCGACGATCATGCGTGCGCCCTGGCGGTAGACGGGGGGCGGGTCGCCGGAGGGCGCCTGCTGGAAGACCTGGGTCATGTTGCCGTTGCTCAGGTCGTACCCGAGGATGCCGTCGAACGCGGGCTGCTGCATGGAGTTCTCGGGCGGGTTGTTGACGACGAGCAGGTTGTTGGTGGGGGCGTGGTAGCGGAGTCCGATGGGGTTCTGGAGCGGGTCGTTCTGGGCGAAGACGCTGCTGACGGGCGCGCCGCCGAGGAGGCCCTTGATCTTGAAGATCGTGGCGGTGCTCGGGTCCTGCACGGGCAGGGGGCCGTTGGCGACGTAGAACGCGCCGCCGGGTCCGCGCTCGATGCCGGCGAGCCGGATGTTCGGGTCACCGTAGGTGATCAGGGGGGTGATCACGTTGGTGTAGACGTTCATCTTGTATACGGTCTGGGTGTTGTGCTCGGTGATCAGGATGTTCTGTCCCGACGCCGCGCCCGTCACACCGCCTGCGAGCGCAGCAAGCATCGCGATCCGAATCGTCTTCATTGTTGAGTCTCCCTCTTGCCTGTGAGATGCACGAACCGGGTGCGGAGGCCCCGTCCTTCTGGCGCCCCCGTGGTTGTCCCATGATATCTCAAACCCGTCATCACGCGAAGTGCGATCCCCCCGAATTTTCCAGACTCTCCAGATCAAGGTTCGCGTTTCGCAGGATGAGGGTTTCAGGGATGAAAGAGCCGGAGCCGGCCTGGGGCGTGCAATCTCTGCGCGACGGGCCTTGCGGGAGCGTCCGGGCCGCCTCACCCGTTCCCAGTGCGACGAATCGCGTCTTGCCGGGTCATGAAAAATGCGGCTGGCCAGAACTTTTGCCACTCGCACGCGCCGCTGCGGTTCGGGTTACCCGAACAGTGCGGCTTCTTGGCGGTTTCGCCGCTCCTACAACTCCCCTTCGTGGGCCGACCCTTCCGCGAAACTGCGCTGCCTGGAAGCGTTTCGATCGGCGTCATGAGTGCGGCGCGCCTCCGCGCGGGCGTCGCCATCGGCGCGCACACCGCCGTGGACTTCTACTCGTTTCTCCCCATCGGCCTGCTCCCGCTCTTCCGCGCGCGCCTCGACGCCACGCCCGCGCAGGTCGCGCTGCTGCTGGCGGTCGGTTCGGTCACCAGCGGGCTTGTTCAACCGGCGGCGGCGTTCGTGAGCGATCGTCTGAACACGCGATCGATCGGCACGCTCGGCCTGCTCGTCGCCGCGGTCGCCATCTGCGTCATGCCGTTCGCACCGTCGTTCGCCGTCTTGCTCGCGCTCTACAGCGCGGGCGCTGCGGGAGTCGGCGCGTTCCACCCGCCCGCGGTTGCCGCCGTCGGCCAACTCGCGGGCCGGCGCCGCTCGCTCGCAGTTTCGGTTTTTTTCCTTGCGGGCATGGGGGGGGGCATCCTCGGGAACGTGCTCCCGCCGCAGCAGGCGGCGAGGTTCGGGGTTGAGTCGCTGGCGTGGCTTGCGATCCCTGGCGTCGCGGTCGCTGCTGCGCTCGCGTGGGCGATCCACGCCGTTGCGCACCGTCGCCACGATGCGCACGAGAAGCACCGCGGCCTCAGCCGGGTGGACCGCCGCCGGCGCTGGGCGGCGGTCTGGCTTCTCTACGCGGGCAACTTCGTGCGTTTCAGCGTGAACATGGCGCTGGTGTACCTGCTGCTGGCGTGGGTCGAGGAGCGTGTGCGCTCGCACGCCTCCGCCGACCCGCTCGCGCTCGACCTTGCCCAGCGCGCCAGCGCGATCAACGGCGCGATGCAGGCGGCGATGCAGGTGGGGATGGGCTGCGCGGGACTGGCGGCGGGCTGGTTTCTCCGCGCCCACCACGAGAAAGCTGCGCTGGTCGCCGTGCCGATGCTCGGGGCCGCCGCGGCCGCTCTCATCCCGAACTCGTCCATCCCGGCGGGTTTCGCGCTCACTGTGGTCGCTGGTGCGGGCTTCGGCGGTCTCGTTCCCGTCACGATCGCGCTCGCGCAGCGTCTTCTCCCGCACCGCACGAGCCTCGCCTCGAGCCTGATGATGGGCGGCGCATGGGCGTTCGCTGGGGTCGGCTCTCTGGCCGCCGAACGGCTGCACCACGCCCTCGGGCTGGGGGCTGCGTTCTTCGTCACGGCGGGGGCCCTCGCGGTCGCGGGTGTGCTGAGCCTGCTCCTGCCCGGCCCGCTTCTTCGCTCGATCGACCCGCATTGACCTTCAACCATCGTGCAGCGGACTTGCGGCGGGGCCTTTCGAAGCCCTGTCTCCTATTCTTCCGCTCATCACCCTCCACACCGGAGCCTCGCATGAAACTGCTGGAAGGTCGTCACGCTCTCATCGTCGGCATCGCCAACGAGCGCTCCTACGCCTGGCACATCGCTGCCGCCCTCCTCGAGCACGGCTGCCGGTGCGCGTTCACGCACCTGCCCGGCGAGAAGAACGAGCGCCGTACCCGTCGCGCCGTCGAGGCGCTCGGCGTTGCCGATCCGTGGCTTGCGCCGATGGACGCGTCGAGCGACGAGCAGATCGACGCCGCCTTCGCCCGCTACGCCGAGTCGTTCGACCGCCTGCATGTGCTGGTGCACTCGATCGCCTTCGCGGACCGCGAGTGGCTCGCGCGCGGCAAGTTCGTGCAGACCCCGCGCGCGGCGTACCTCAGCGCCATCGACGTCTCGGCCTACACGCTGCTCGCCATGTCCCGCGCGGCCGCGCCGCTCATGGAGCGATCGGGCGGCGGCTCGGTGATGGCGATGTCGTATTACGGGGCTGAGAAGGTCGTGCCCGGGTACAACGTGATGGGCGTGGCAAAGGCCGCCCTGGAGTGCACGGCCCGATACCTCGCCGCGGAACTTGGCGAGAAGGGCATTCGCGTGAACACCATTTCGGGGGGCTACCTTCGGACGCTCGCCTCATCGGCGGTGGGGGGCGTGGACGATATCGAGCGGATGAACCTGGAGCGTGCTCCGCTTCGGCGCAACGTGGAAGGGGCCGACGTGGGCCGTACCGCCGTCTACCTGGCCGGCGATCTCTCGTCGGGCGTCACGGGCGAGAACATCTACGTGGACTGCGGGGTGAACACGCTCGGCATCTGACCGGCGCAGTTCGTGCGCACCATCCTACATCCATCTATATGTAGTGGTGAGGTTCCAGCCGATAACCCCATCGCCCGTGGTGGGTGAAGCGCGGACGGTCCTCTCGTCGATATTCCGTTCGTGAGCGCATTCGGCACATCCGCGGCCCAGTCGGTCGCCGGCCTGCACCAGGCCGAGCAGGTTGCGGCGCGCGACGTGGCCCGCAAGGAGGCCCGCCGCCCGCGCGATCCCGCTTCGACGCGCGAGCAGGAGGAGCTGGATCGCGTCGAGATCGCGGAGGCGGTCCGGAACCTGAAGGACAACGCCCAGGAGGAGGCGCGCGAGGACCGGCAGGAGCGTCCCGCCTACGCCCCGGACGGTTCTCTGCGGCCGGGCGAGGGCGCGCGGCGTCCGAGCATCGACGTGCAGGGCTGATTTCCGCGGCGCACAAAGACACGCCCGGCTTCATGGGAGCGCCGGGCGTGCGGGGGTGGGGGCGGTATCGGGCCGCGATCAGTCGTAGAGAGCGGCGGAGACGGGGATGGCGATGTCGCGCAGTTCGAGCGAGGTGGTGATGCGGAAGTTCGCCTCGGTGGTGTGCCGTTCGGCGAAGAAGAATCGCAGCTGGTAGGTGTTCCCGTCCACGAGCCAGCCGAGGCGGTCGAGATCGATGGTCTGCTCGATCGCGCCGTGGACGCCGCCGAGGTCGATGACGAGCCAGCCGTCGACGAAGACCCAGACGTCGTCGTCGCCGCGGAAGGTGAAGACCTGTCCCGTGTTGCGGCGGTAGACGAACTGGGTTCCGAGTTCGAAGGTGAAGTGGTAGTTCTTGCCGGTGCTGCCGTAGTTGCCGTAGAGGTCGCCGTTGATCGGGAAGAACCCGCCGAGGCTGGAGAACTGCGGGTCGGTGCGGTCGTCGAAGACGTAGTGGCCCGAGTCGGGGTCGCGCCGCAGGGTGATTTGCATGGTCTTGGAGATGTTCACGCCCGGCTGGTCGCGGAACCACTGCGAGAAGGACTGGGCGGAGTTGACGGCGTTGCCTTCGGATTCCATCGTGCCGGCGACGTCTCCCGGCCGCGAGTCGATGTGATCGCGAGGGGACATGATGTTGCGGCCCGATCCGTCCCTCCACTGGCTCGTGACGCGGTGCCCGCGCGAGCGAAAGACGGGTTTGCCGTCGGGGTCGAGGCGGTCCTCGACGATCTTCATGTAGTGGCCGAAGGAGCCCTTGTTGTCCTTGTTCCGCGGCTGCCACTGGAAGTCGGTGTGACCCCCGGGCAGCTCGCGGGCTTTGAAATCGCGCACGATGCCCGTCAGCACCAGCGAATCGGGGCCTTGCTGCTGTGCCGCGGCCGCCTGACCGAGCGTGATCGCGCCCGCCAGGGCGAGCAACGCCGTGCCGCTCCGTTGACCTCTCCCGTACCGCATGAAGCACCTCCGTGTCGGTTCCGTTTGCCTCACCCTTCACTCTCCAAACTCCCGGGCGTGACGGCCAGCGCGGGGAGGTGGTAATCCGGCGAGTCGGGTTCGATTGGCGTGGTCGTGCGGGTTGTGCGGCGTGCCCCGGGAGCACGCCGGGCCGAAACCGCGCTCAGGCGGCGCGGAATCGGTGTCTCCCGCTCGGGACGCCGCGCGGCCGATGTACCATGCCGTTCGTCGGGGATGCAGACGCACGGAGGCCGGGATGGACCGATTCGTTGTCGAGGGCGGTCGGAGGCTCGAGGGGCGGGTCCGTGTCAACGGGTCCAAGAACGCGGCGCTCCCGCTGCTGGCGGCCGCGCTGCTGACCGATCGCCCTGTCCGGTTCCGCGACGTGCCGGACCTCGCCGACATCCGGAACATGCTGGGTCTGCTCGCGGAACTCGGCTGCTGCCGCACCGACGAGCGCGGGCCAGCCGCCGACTCCGGCACCGTCACGCTTCAGTCCGTGGACGAGTTCCCTTCGCATGCGCGCTACGACGTCGTCAAGACCATGCGAGCGAGCATCTGCGTGCTCGGCCCGCTTCTCGCCAGGCGCGGACGCGCCCGCGTCTCCATGCCCGGCGGGTGCGCCATCGGCGATCGCCCGGTGGACCTGCACCTGCGCGGCCTGCGCGCCCTCGGCGCCCGCATCACGCTCGAACAGGGCGACATCGTCGCCTCGGCTCCGGCCGAGGGCCTGCGCGGTGAGACCGTCTTCCTCGGCGGCCCGTTCGGATCGACCGTCCTCGGCACCGCGAACGTCATGTCCGCCGCGGCTCTCGCGAAGGGGCGCACCGTCATCGAGTCCGCCGCCTGCGAGCCGGAAGTCGTGGACCTCGCACGACTGCTCAACGCGATGGGGGCGCGGATCACCGGCGCCGGCTCACCCCGAATCACGATCGACGGCGTCCCCTCGCTCGGCGGCGCGGACCACGCCGTCATCCCAGACCGCATCGAGGCCGGCACGCTGATGTGCGCCGCCGCCATCACGCGCGGCTCCGTCGTCCTCGACAACTGCCCCCTCGACGCCATGCTGGCTGTGGTCGATCGCCTTGAGGCCGCGGGCGTGCGGGTCGAGCCGGTGGGCGGCGACGACCCGTTGCGATGCGTGTGCCGCGTCTCGTGCGACCGCGCCCCGCGCCCGGTCGAGGTCACGACGCAGCCGCACCCCGGCTTCCCGACGGACCTTCAGGCCCAACTCATGGCGCTGCTCAGCATCGCGGAGGGCAACTCGGTGATCACCGAGCGCATCTTCCCGGAGCGGTTCCTGCACGTCGCCGAACTGGGGCGGATGGGGGCGAGCCTCTTCCGCTCGGGCGCGACGGTCGTGGTCTCGGGCGTGCGCCGGCTGCGCGGCGCGCCGGTGATGGCGAGCGACCTGCGCGCCTCGGCCTCGCTCGTCGTCGCCGCCCTGGCCGCCGAGGGCACGACCACCATCAGCCGCGTCTACCACCTCGACCGCGGCTACGAACGCCTTGAAGACCGCCTCACTTCGCTCGGGGCCACCATCCACCGCGAGCGCGAGCCGGGGTGAGCCGGGTCGCGGATGCAACGCAAGGCTCTCGGGTCATGCTCTCCCCCTGTTCGTGCGTCTTTGAAGGTCCGCGATCAGGCGTTGCCAGCGTTTGCGGGCCGCTGCGGGAGAGACCCCGAGCCTCGGAGCGATGACGGCGTAGGGCGCGCCCGCGAGCCTCAGCCTCAGGAGTTCGCGGTCCTCGGCGCGGTGGACCTCGCGCAGCATCCCGACGGGGGTGAGGTCAGGCCGCTCCGAGGAGGGACTGTGGCGCCCGAGGCGGGCGCCGTTGAGGCTTCCGGGGCCGCGGCCGTGGCCGCTCTGCTTGGCGTGCCGCGAAACGGCCCGGTCGCCGATCCGGAAGATCAAAGCCCAGAGTTGGGCCTCGCTCTCGACGGCGAACCGCCCCGAGAGAACGTATGCATCCAGCCGCTGAGCGATGGCCGAAAAGATGTCGTCGGCGTCGATCAAGCGGCGGACAGGACCGCGGAGCCTGGCGCAATACCGCCGCTTGATTCGAGCGGCGTTGCGGCAGAGGAAGGAAGCGACAGCGTCGCGGTCACCGCCCAGGGCCTTGGCGAGCAGGTCGGGGTTGTCCTTCGGGGGCGCACGATGAACCACGGCGAATCCCTCCGATCGTGCCGGGACGCACCCACAGCCCACGCCCCCAGTAGAACGACGGGGACGGTATCTGTCAAGTCTATTCACGAGCATTGAGGTCAACAAAACCGAAAAGATGGCGTCACGAGAGGCCGAGTCCGGAGTATCAGTTTGGTAGAGAGGCGTGCTGTCAACCGCTCTGCGGTGATCCGCTGCCCGATCCCCCGTGTTGCGGGTGCTATACCGACCCCTGATTCCGCATCAGCAGGAAGAAGCCCCTCGCGTGCTGGAGAAGATGGTCATGACGAAGCTGATTCTTGCGATGACGATCGCGTTCAGCGCCTATGCGCAAGGCGACCCCGCCCCGCGACCCGCCGCAGAGAAGTTTCAGGAAGCCGCTCTTCCTGTCGGGAAAGGCGCATGGGTGGCAGTTGTCGGCCCGGAAGCGTACCTCGCTCTGATCGCGGAAGACCTGAACGACGCGCTGCGATTGCGAGAGCTGGGTCTGCCGGGTCACTGTAATCTGTTCCGACGCGCCGCTGCTGCGCTTGCGAGAGTCGAGGCACACGCGGAGGCGATCCGCGTATTGAATCTGGTGGTGGAGGATCCGGAGAGCGGCTTTGATCTCGCGGCGGCACACAGGATGCAGGGTCAGTACTGGCTTGTGCTCGGGCAGTCGCGTCAGGCGGAACGGGCGTTCGAGGAGCAGTTGGCGCTCTACGATGCGGATCCGTCCATGCAACGCCGGTTCACAAGCAGCTACCTCAGCGGCATTTCCCAACTACGGATGTTGCTCTTGGCTCGCGGCGACGTGCATGGTGCGCTGAGCGTCAATGCCAGGATCGTCAGGGATCGGGGCCTCTTTGACCGTGCGACGGTGGCATCAGCGCTCAGAGCAGCTGCGGACATGCATGGCCGACTGGGAGACAAGACTTCCCAGATCGAGTTCGTCGATGAACTCCTCAGCGAATACGCTCAGGATGTGGTCGGCGGAAATGCGGCGGTCGCTCGGCTGCGCCTCGTGCGCGCCGAACTCATCGATGCAACGAGATCTACGGACGCCTACATCGCCGAGCTCAGGCGCCTGTGGGATGATCCCGACCTGGTCAGTGACCCGTGGACAGTCGAGGTCGTAGCGCAGAGGCTCGGTCAGGCGCTCAAGGCACGGGGCAGAGTCGATGAGTGGCTCGGAGTGACCGGTGAGGCGCTCGATCGGCTTGACACGATCCGGAAGCACCCGGCTCCGGCGGTCGAGCGCGAGAGTGGGTCCTTTGACCGGCGGATGCGATCATCAGAGGTAACCCTGCTCTCCGTACTGAAAGGGGCTGCGCAGTTCGGTCGTTCTGACCTCGCCTTGTACTCGCTCGAAAGGCTCAGCGAGCTGTTGCCCGACGAGAGAGAACGCGAGAACATACGAAAGCAGCGAGAGCGCCTCGAAGATCGTTTGATCGAAAAGCTCGGGGCCGTAGGGGCTGATCCTACCACGAACCTCGTTCGGTTTCTGAACGCGTGGGTCGCGGGCGAGGGAGATTACAACAACGACGGGGTAACCGATTCCGCTGACCTGCTGCTCTACCTCGAGCGCTGGACCTCGAAGCGTTGAGGGTGAGGCACGGCTTCGCGTGCCTCCGAGTCCTTCGGTGGCACGCGATGAGGCACGGCGACTCCCTCCGGCCGTGCCGGAACGCAACCGCGGCCCACGGGGATGAGTAGAACGACTCCGGCGGGGCGTGTCAAGTCCTGCCCCCGCCCGTTGGGGCGGAGCAACGGAAAAAACTCGGGAATCCATGTCACACGAGCGGGCCTTGCGTGCATCTGCATTCTGGCGGGAGACTTCTGCGGGAGCCGGGGCATGAGAGGATGCGGGCGGCGGAGCGGCATGACGGCTTTCCGGCCGTCGCTCGGAGCGAATCGCATATGCGCGTTCGCATGTGTGTTGCTTTCGGTGTTCGTTGCGGCCGCGGCGCACGGGCAGGAGTTGGGTTCGCTGGAGTGGTTCCGCGCGGAGTGGAAGGCTGCGGAGAAGGTGGGGCTTCCCGAGGGGCATTACATCGACTACTCGATCCTGACGAGGATTCCCGGCGACGAGGCGGAACTGGCGCGATTGGCGGAGATCATCGAGGGCAAGCCGGACCACCCGCTGCGCCGGACGCACGATGAACTGAAGTCGCAGATCGAGATCGGGCCGAAGACGACGCGCTACCGCCTGTGGTACGGCGGGCCGAACCGCTGGCGACTGAGCATGACGCACCCGTTGCACCTTCCCGCCGGGTACGAGTACGCCGAGATCGCGTACGACGGCCCCCGCACGTGGTGGATGACGCCGAAGGAACTGCGGCTGCTCGACGCGCGCCGGCCGCCCGAGGGCCACGACCCGGCCGGGTTGATTTCCGCCCTGCCGCATTACATCAACGACTGGCTTGCGATGGGGTTCTCGTCCGGCCCGCTCGGGGTCACGCCGGTAAGTTCCGTCGTGCGCGATGGTGTGTGGGAGGCGACGACCGCGTCCGCATCGGGGCAGCGTGTCTGGCAATACAGCGGGCACGTTGACGCGAGCCGAGTTGTCATCGACAGTATGACACTGATTGCGTCCAACGACGACCCGAAGTGGCTGGGCCATCGCAAGGTGTGGTCTGAATGGCTCTTCGTGGACGCCATCGGTCGATGGGCGGCTACCCGTGTGGATTCGATCGATGCCGATGGTCTCGCGTACATGACGACGGCTTTGCACGAGATTCGACCTCTGAAACCCGGCGAACTCGACCCGTTGATGACGCGGCCGGCAGCCGACAGCACGGATCCCGTCCGCGGCCCCGTGACCTTCACGTCCATCGTGGATTACGGCTCCGGGACCGCGGAGACATGGCAGGACGGTGAGCGGGTGACGGTCTCTCTCCCCCCGGACGCTTCGCGGCAACCCCCTCCCTCATGGCTCAAGCCCACCGGATGGACGCTCGTTGCGGTCATCGTCGGCGCGCTGGTGTGGCTCAGGCTGAAGCGAGGCCAGTGAGAACAAGGAAGGGACCATGAACACTCGAGAACTCCGTAAGAACGCTCTCGCACTCTGCTTGGCGGTCGCCGCCGGGGGAGTTGCAGTCGCGGTGCTGGCGTCGCCCGAATGCTACTCGAATGTCACGGTTGGTCAGGCGTGTGATCTTGGGGGCGGCGTCTGCTCCACGAGCCTCGCGTGCAAGACTCCCCTCCGTGTTGAGGATGAAACGGTGACGAACACGGTCAACGTCGGGAACAGGAAACTCTCCTCGCCGTACGGCTTCCTCTGCCACATGACATGGTGGGAACCGAATGATACCGGGGCGTGCGTGGTTTTTCGCTCCTGCTCCTTCTCCATCCAGGGGACTGTCGCCAACGGCGATCTCTGTGTCGGCGGGGGTGGGGGCGGGCAGTGAGCGACTGCCGCCGGAGCAACCGTCACTGAGAAATGGGAGCGATGTGCACGATGACCGCTCTGGGCGACAGCGCGGATCGACCACGCCTGCGCGTCCGCAGGATGGCCATGACCGTCCTGCCGACGCTGGCGATGATCGTCGTCCTGCTTGCCGGCCTGGCCAAGGCGATGGATGCGGGGGAGTTCGCGCAGGCCCTCGCACGGTGGACGGTCGTGCCAAGCGCCTTAGCCACGCCTATCTCGCTCGGCGTGATCGCGGCCGAGGTGGCGCTCGCCGGGGCGTGGCTGCTCGGGATTCGAAGGCGCATCGTCGCACGGGGCGCGTTGGCGTTGATCGTCGTGTTCTCGGCGGCCATGCTTGTCGAGTATGCGGTTGCGGAGGCGCCGGACTGTCACTGCTTCGGCCGTCTTCTGCGCCATCAGGCCCGGCAGGATGCGCTCCGGGACACGCTGATTCGCAACGGCGTGCTCTGCGTCATGCTCGCCTTCCGGTGGCGAGGCGGCACGACACGCGGGCCGGACGAGGAGGGAGGTGCGTGATGCCACGTCGCGCGTTCACCCTGCTCGAGATGATCCTCGTCGTTCTTCTGACAGCCCTTGTCACGGGTCTTCTGCTCCCGACGCTCGGCCATGTTCGAGCCTCGGCGCGCGACACGGTGTCCGTCGCGAACACACGATCGCACGCGCAGGTGCTCGCGGCATACGCCGCGGACTGGGACGACTACTTCCCCGCTTTCGCCGATCCAAAGGCGAAACGGTCTGTCATTCGCGGTTGCAACAAAGTTATCGTCTTCCCCTACTTCCACACCGTGTACCTTTGGCAATATGCGCTGTGTGAGGACTACTACAGCGGCGTCCTGAAGCACCGCTCTTTCCTCCACCCGGCCGCCGATCCCGACCCTTCGCCCGATGATCCGAAGAACATCGGCATCAACTACCTGCTATCGAGCGCGTTCCTCGCGGCCCCCGCCTACTGGGAGCCGGAGACCCGCACGGGGCCGAGCCAGTGGTGTCACAGCCGGCTCAGCAGCGCGTCGTTCCCTGCGCAGAAGGCGCTGATCACCGAGATCCATCCGGTGCGTTGGTTCCCGCACCCCGGCGTCGAGGATGGGATCGGCCTCGCGTTCGTGGACGGGAGCGCGGGGCGTTTCGCCAAAGCCGACCTCATCGAGCCGTACCCAAACGGGGAAGGCTCGTGGGATGGCACATGGCTCCCCATCGGCATCTACGGCATGCACACCATCCGCGGCTGGGACGGCCGGGATCGGCGATGAGGGGCACCAAGCCCGTGCCGTCACGCCTCACAGGCGGAGCAGCGTCGCACTGCGGGCGACAGGGGTCGAACCTGCACGGCCTTGCGGCCACGGGGACCTAAACCCCGCGCGTCTGCCAGTTCCGCCACGCCCGCGTCTCTACGAATCCTACGACCCGACACCCGCCGGCCCCCCAGCGCGGCACCTGCTTGATTGTGGGGCGGAGGTCTGCCCGATCCCGGGGCGGGGTCTTGCAGGCCCCGTCTCCCTTTCCGGCTCTCCTCTCTCTTCCCACCCCTCTCCTCTCTCATCCCCACCCCCTCCAATCATGCCCGAAACCCCGATCGGCCGATCCCGACAGAGACACGGGCCGATCCTGCGCCCGTCCCGCCCGGACCTGCCCCGAACGACGCGCGAGGTGCGCCCATGCGATTCCGAGACTCCGTCGCCCTGAACTTCGCGCCCCTCTTCCTCCGTGCCGCGCTGGGCATCGTCTTTCTGATGGCCGGCGCGGTGAAGGTCTTCCACGACATGGAGGTCTCGGGCGAGTCGGCCGCGCTGCTGGCGAACTACGGCATCATCAAGCCCGCCGGCGCGGCCCCGCAGCCCGCTCCGCCGACGGTCCCCGAACTCCCTCCGCCGGACGGGGACGGCACGGTGCGCGCCCCCGGCGCGGGCGCGACGCTCGCCTCCCAGCCAAACTACGCACTCGCCTCCGCGTGGCAGCCGCCGCGGTACACGGCCGCGGACTTTCCAGACCCGGTGCGGGTCCGCAGCATGAACGGCCTTGTCCTCTTCCTGCACTCGGCCGTCCACCCGCCGCTGCACCCGGAGACGAGCGCGCCGCTCCGCCCGCTCTGGCCCGACTTCGACCGCTCGCGCGACTTCGATCCGTGGCCGGTCTATGCGGCCCGCGCGGTCGCCTTCACCGAACTCATCGGCGGCGTGCTCGTGCTCCTCGGTCTGCTCACGCGCCTCGGCGCGCTGAGCATCGCTGGCGTCATGCTCGGCGCGATGTGGCTCACGCAGTTCGGACCCGCCATCCAGTCCGGCGACACCTTCCTCGGCTTCCTCCCCGACCACGCCTGGCACGACGGCGAGTCGTGGCAGCACCTGCTCTTCCAGTTCACCCTCTTCGCCGGAGCGATGTCGCTCTTCTGCACCGGCTCTGGCACGCTCGCCTGCGACCGCTTCTTCGCCTCCGGCCCGGGCGAGCCGCCCAAGAAGAAGAAGAGCAAGCCGCGCGACGAGGACGGCGACGAGGACTGACCCGCCGCGCCGTTGTGATGCCCGGCGGGCGCGCGGGTAGACTCGCCGCGTGCCCCGGGACGACCGAACGCAGGACGCGCCGCTCGAATGGCTCCGCTCGCTCGCGGGGCGGTTCATCGTCTTCGACGGCCCGGACGGCTCGGGGAAGAGCACCCAACTCGCCCGCTTCGTCGCGGCCTGCGCCGCCGCCGGCGTCGAGGTCTGCGAGGTGAGGGAACCGGGCGGCACAGCGATCGGCGAGCGTGTCCGCGCGATCCTTCTCGACCGCCGTCACGAGGGCATGAGCCTTCGGTGCGAGATGCTGCTCTACATGGCGAGCCGGGCGCAGCTCGTCGAGGAGCGCATCCGCCCCGCGCTCTCCGCGGGCAGGCTGGTCTTGGCCGACCGCTTTGTTTCCAGCACGCTCGCCTACCAGGGGACGGCGGGCGGGCTGCCGCTGGAGGACATCCACGCCGTCGCCCGGATCGCCACCGGAGGTACGATGCCGGACCTCACCGTCGTCTTCGACGTGGACCCGCAGACCGTCATCGAGCGCACCCGCGGCGTGGACAGCAAGGTCGTTCGAGGCGGCCGCGCCGTCGCGGGGATGAAGGACCTGTTCTCCGATCGCATGGAGGACAAGTCCGCGGACGCGGAGTTCAGGGCGAAGGTGCGCCGGGGCTACCTCGACCAGGCGTCCGCCCAGTCCGACCGCTACGCCGTCGTGGACGGCACGAAGCCGCCGGACGAGGTGTGGGCGCAGGTGCTGGCGACCGTTCGCTCTCGGCTCGCTCCCGGCGCGTGACAGGCTCGGAGCGGGGATCACGATGACACCCGACGCGTTCATCCTGATCGGCGCGGCCTACCTCTCGGGGTCGGTCCCGTTCGGCGTGCTCATCGCGCGCTCGCGGGGCGTGGACCTCCGCGCTCACGGCTCGGGGAACGTCGGCGCGACCAATGTCGGGCGCGTCCTCGGGCGGCGGTGGGGGATGCTCTGCTTTGCGCTCGACGTGTTCAAGGGCTTCGTGCCGACACTCGCCGCGGGCGCATGGATCGGTGTGCTCGGGCGGACGGACGTGCCCGCGCCCGAGGCGTGGGTGTGGCTCGCGGTCGCGGTGGCGGCGGTGCTCGGGCACGTCTTCCCGGTCTGGCTGCGCTTCAGGGGTGGGAAGGGCGTGGCCACCGGATTCGGGGCTGCGCTGGGCGTCTTCCCGATGCTCACGATCCCGGCGCTCGCCGCGCTGTTGGTGTGGCTCGTGCTGGTGGCGGCGACGAAATATGTTGGGATTTCGTCGTGCATCGCCGCGTTGACGCTGCCGATCGGCGTCGCCGTGCTGGTGGTGTTGAGCGACGCGACGCACGCGGGGGCGACGCCCTTCTACGCAGCAATGGCGTGCCTCGTTGTCCTGGTCGTGTGGCGGCACCGATCGAACATCGCCCGGACCTTTGCGGGCACGGAGAACCGCGTCGGGGGAGGCCGGGGCAGGCGTGTGGATGCGCGGGCGGAAGGCGATGAAGCCGACCGGCCCACCCCGGAGGCTCCCCGGGATTGAGGGGGGCGTTATCGGCGGACCCTCGGCGGCACGCGCTGATCGGACGGAAAAGCCGGAAAGCGGGCGAAGGTTGCGCGGTTGTTCGGGGGCGATCCTGCAACCACCCCCCCCGAGTCTCAGCGCGACGGGCGGATGGAACCGATGTTCGGGGGGAAGGAGCCGCCCCTGATGCCGAGACTCATCCTCCACCACGCGATCGACGCCCGCGGCCGCGACGACGAGCCGATCCCGTTCCCCAGGGCGAGCGGGCCGGTGCGGCTGCGATTGACGGACGGCGAGCGGTCCATCGAGGCGGTCGAGGATGCCTTCGGGCGGGTTCAGCGGAGCATGGACGCGATGGCCGAACTGCTCGGGCGGTGCGATGACGACCGACCGACGGCGGCGTGAATCGTCTCAGCCTTCGACGCGAACAACGAGCAGGGTGACGTCGTCGGGGCGTGCCGCGAGGCCGGCGAACTGCCGCAACTCCCAGAACACCCGTTCGAGGATCGTGCCCGCCTTGGCGGATGGGTCTTCGCTGATGGCGGCGCGGACGGCCTGCTGGAGCCGGCGCTTGCCGAACTTGCGGTTCTCGAAGTCCATCACGTCGCACGCGCCGTCGGTGTATGCGACGAGCGCGTCGCCGGGCCTGAGCGTTACTTCGGCCGCTCGGTACTCGTGCGCCGGGTCCACGCCCGCGACGATGCCGCCGATGTCGAGTTCCTGCGTCGTGGCGCCGCGGCCCGCGCGCACGATGAATGGAGGCTCGTGCCCCGCGCTGGCGTAGGTGAGTCGCAGCGTCGCCGGGTCCAGCCGTCCGAGCCAGAGCGTGGTGAACTCGCTCGGGAGCGTGTCGCGGCAGAGGTCTCGATTCACGGCGTCGAGCACGCGATGCACGTCGTGTGTTCGTTCCGAATGCGCCCGAAGAGAGGCGCGGACGGACGCCATGAGCAGCGCGGCGGGAATGCCCTTGCCGACCACGTCCCCGATGAGCAGCCCGAGGCCGCCGTGCGACTCGAACGCGTCGTAGAAGTCGCCTGCGACCTCAAAGGTCGGCTGATACCCGGCAGCGAGGTCGAGGCCTGTCGGTCGCGGGAGGCGGCGTGGGAGGAGCCTGCGCTGGACGTCCGCGGCGAGGGCGAGTTGTCGGTCCAGTTGGCGTTGGCGTTGTCGCTGGCGGATGAGCCTCGACTGCTGCACGGCGGCGGCGGCCTGCTGGGCGATCGAGCGCAGCAGCCTCTTGTCGAGTTCGTCGAAGGACCGCGGCGTGCGTGCGTAGAGGCGCATCACGCCGATCGGCCTGCCGCGGAAGACCAGGCCCGCACAGATGAACGCGCGCAACCCCTCGGTGCGCACGCGGTCGAGGATGCGGACGCGCGGGTCGAGGAGCAGGTCTTCGACCGCGACTACCTCTCCCGCGAGGGCGAGCCGGTCGAAGACGCGCCCCTCACTGAGCGTCTCCGGGCTGTCGAGCCACCATCGGCTGAGTTCGCGCGAGGCGGTGAGCACGAGGTCGCGTTCGTCCTCGGAGACGATGCCGTCGGCGTCCTCCTTGAGGAGCACGACCGATCCGGCGTCGAGCCGCAGCACTCGGAGGGCGGAGGCGAGCGCGGTGTCCACCATGGAGCGCACGTCGGCGGAATCCACGAGGAGCGCGGCGAGTTCGAAGAGGACGCCGAGTTCGTCGAGCGCGTGGCGGAGTTCGGCGGCGTTCTCGCACAGCTCACTCGAGGTGCGTGCGATGAGAGACAATGCTCGTTCGAGTCGTTCGCGGCCGCCGTCGGGCGGACCCTCGCGCCCGACGACGATGCGCCCGATGGTCTGCTCTCCGACCGTAAGGGGGAAGGATGCGCCGATCGCTGCGTCGGCGAGGCCAGAGCCGGGCGGGAGGGCGCGCCAGCCCCCGCCGTCGGCGACGATAACGCGATCACCTTCGTCGCGGACTTCGACGCGGATGCCGGTAAGGGTCGAGAGTTCGGCGCACATGCCTGCGAGGGAGCCGTCGGTGAGGAAGTCGCGCAGGGAGGCCGCACCGCGATCGGCGGCGGCACGATCGCCGGCGGTGTGCGTTGGCTCGGTCATGCGGGGATCGCCGCGCTCAGCCGGCGTCGTCCTCCTGCGGGTCGTCGTCGTTCGGCGGCGCATCGGCGGGCTGCGCGGACGCGGGGATCTCGCCGAGCCAGATGCCGCGCAGGAACGCGGCCAGGCGCTGGTCGGCGAAGTCGCGGCTGCGCTCGAGGCGTTCGACCGCTTCGCGCGCGAGCGCGGTATCGCCGGTCTGGTAGCCGATGTAGGCGAGCAGGAGGGCGGCGTCGGCGGCGGGCTGACCCTCGCGGTCCGCCTGCGCTCGCAGGTCGGCGCGCAGGGATTCGATCCGCTCGTCCGTGGGGAGCAGTCGTGCACCCCAGCGCATCGCCGACGCCTCGGGAGAGTCGAAGAGGAGTTTGCGGAGGTTGGTTGCGGCGGAGAGAAACATCCCGCCGCCGATCTCCGCGTGCACGCGCCCGTAGAGCGCGGTGACGTCGCCTGGCCTCGCGGCGAGCGCGCTGATGAACCTCTCCTCGGCGTCGAAGTAGCGGCCCTGCGCCAGCAGCTCCTCGCCGCGGCGCATGTGCTCGAAGAAGAGGTTGCGATCGTCGACGCCGGCGAGGATGAAGGTCTCGGACACGCCGGCGGATTCGCGGATCATCCGCATCGTTGCGGGATCGAACCTGAGTTGAACGGCCGGCGCGTTCGGGGCGGGAAGCCCGGGGATCGAAGCGAGCGGGTCCGGGACGGCGGGCGCGGTCTCCGTGCCCGGGAGCGGGGCGGGCAGGGCCGGCGCTTCGGGCAGCACGGGATTCCTCAGCGCTTCGGGGAAGTGCAGCTCGAGACGAAGTTGCTGAAGGTCGAGGATCCACGGCGGTGGGGCGGGCGTCCCCTCGGGCGTGGTCGCGGTTGCACGCCCGTCCGCGGCGGCGCGCCGGGCCATGCGTTCGATCGCACGCTCATAGGCCGTTCGCGCGAACGTGGATTCAGGACGACCAGGCTCGATCGCACCCGTCGGGGCGGCGATGTCGAGCAGGCCAGGCTCGGTGACCTCCGGCGGTGGCATGAACACCTCGGGTGGCACGCCCGGCACGGTGTGGGGCGCCGGCCCGAGGCGATGCGGCACCACGCCGGTCAGCGGTGAGGCGGACAGGCCGATGGACTCGCGCGTGAAGTTGTCCGTCACCACGGAGAGCATGGTCGGCTGCAGGCCGCGATTGGCGGCGAAGTCCGCCGTCGAACGCACCGACTGCGACAGGCTCGACTCCCACGCGGGCGGCAGGCGCAGGTCGGTCGTGGGGCGCGGGGTGCCTTCGAGCGTCGGCTCGGCGGGCGCGCGCGTCAGTCCAGGCTCGCCTCGGCCCGGGTCGCGGAACGAATCGACGGCGAGCCGATCCCAGTCGCTCCGACCGCCGCCGCGCTGGACCGCGAGCGGTCCTGCGAGGTTCGAGGGCGGGCGCTGCCCGGTGGTCAGCGAGAACTGGTACTGCAGCGCGTCCGTGCCGCGGATGCCCTGCCCGGCGAGTCCCGAATACAGCGAGTCGCGCCGGAAGGCGAAGAGGTCGTCCGAGCCGAGTTCGCCGCGGAACTCGAATCGGGAAGGCGTTACGTCGCCTCGGAAGGAGAACCCGGCGGGCGCGGAGCCGGTCACGATCGCCTCGCGGAAGGCGAGTTCGCGCTCGAAGGCGCGCGAGCGAGTGTCCATTGGCAGCGGCACGTTGCCGAGCCTCGTGCCGAGTCCCGGGGATTGCTGCTGCAAGCCGCGGCCATCGCCCAGGGCGTTCTGGGCGGAAGCGTCCGCGGTAGCCGTCATCCCTGCCGCAGCGGCGATGAGGCAGACCGGGAGAGGGAATCGCTGGGGGAATCTGCGGTTCATGGGTTCCTCCGGTGCCGAATCATAGAGAGCACCCCGCGGTGCGACCCCGACCTTCCCTATCGGTTGTACGACCGGACGGACGCTCGGGATCACTGTTTAGCGATCGTCCTGCGGAAGACGGACCGCGGGTGCGTCCGGCGATACCGTCCTCGGGTCCGGCAGCGGGGGCAGGCCGAACGACGCGCGCAGGTCGTTCTGTTGCTGGAGGAAGGTCTGGAACTGGCGGGGCGGAATCGCGATCGCCGCGCCGTTGGCCAAGGCCGCCGCTCCGGGTGTCGAGACCGGGTTCGACGCCGGGTCGGGCGAGTGGATCACGACCCAGAGCGAGGAGCAGGTGGGGTCGGTGGGGTCGAACCCGTGATAGGTGAACACGAAGTCGCCGACGCGGTGTGCGACCACACCCTGCGGCAGCGACGCGGCGGCCCTCGCCGCGAAGGCCTTCGCTTGTGCCTCGGGCATGATCGAGAAGGTCTGCAGGTCGGTGTTCTCGAAGGCGGGGGCTGTCGTGGTGGTGGCGGTTGTTGCCGAGGAGAACATCGCGGCCGAGAGCGTGCCGTCGGTCACGAGTTCGAGCGCGTGGGTGGGCGGCCTGTTCTGCGCAGTGCTGAAGGCTTGTATCGCGGCGGCGACGTTCTGCGTCTCGGCGACCGCGCTCATGCCGCGCGCCGTCGTGACGGCGGTCTGAGCCGAGCTGACGGCGCTGAAGATGAGCGCGACGTACGCGGCGACGCCGAGCACGGTCACCGCGGCGGGCGGTCCGATCACGCAGATAGCTGCCCGGACCGGCCGGACGGACTGGCCGCGAATCACCATGATAGTCGCCGCCACGAACCACCACACCCCGCCGATCATCCAGCCGAAGTACCACCCGACGCACGGGACAGCGGAGATCAGCATCGGCCCGCAGGTGTAGAGGATGGCGTGCGCGGTCCGCCCGATGCCGTGCGCCGTGCCGCCCGTGACCAGGAGCAGCCCGTGCGAGGCTGCGATCCAGAGCCACGCTACGACGATCGCGCCGATCACCGAGGCGATGGTGCCGATGGCGACGCCGAACAGCCCACCGGCGAGCGCCGGCCCAACGCCCGGACCTCCGCCGCCCATCCCCGCGAACAAGCCTATCACGACGAAGAGCGCGACAATCGTGAGCACGGTCAGCGCGCCAATGACCGCGTGCGTGACGACGAGGAACCACGTCGCGGTCGCGGTCGAACTCTCGGGGGGTGTCAGGGCGATGATCCGCGCGGGCTGGGCCGCGCCGCGCAGCGCGGTCCTCCACCATCGCGAGAGGAAGCCCGAGCGCTTCGAGAGCCACGGCATCTCGTCCGGGATGGTGCGATCCTCCTCCACGCCCTCGGTCGGCAGGAGCACCATCTCGTCCATGTCGATGCGCGTGCCGCAGCGCACGCAGTCGAACGTCCGCGGTTCGAGGTGTCCGTTCGGCCCGGTGCCGTAGTAGTCCTGCCCGCAGTGGGGGCAGCAGAACCGCACGCTGTTCGCGACGAAGGCGAAGTCGGAGGGCTTGAAGGGCGAGCCGCACTCGGGGCACTGGCGTGAGCGGAGGTTCCAGAGCGAGTAGTCGCAGGTCTTGCAGCGCATCGCGAGTCGGCTCCGGGGCGGTCAGTTCCAGGTCGAGACGTGCTCTCGGACGCGCCGCCGAGTGAACCACACGACGAGGAAGACGGGCCAGACCATGCTGAGGAGGACGCCGAGGCCGACGCTGCCGTAGGCGATGAGCGTCGTCCACCCTCCGATCGGGGCGAAGGCGGGCGGGTCGGCGGCCTGCATGGCTTCCATCTGCGCCACCTGCGCCAGCGCGCCGAGCACGCCCTCGCCGAGCGAGAGCACGATGTCCAGCACGGCGTATCGGATCGCCCACGCCGAGGCCCACGCGCGGCGCTTCAGGAGTCCGATGCCGACCGCGACAAGCAGGCCGGCCACGATGGTCTTGAGCAGCGAGATCCCCGCGATCGGCCAAGCGTACACCCCCATCATGGAGAACGACCGGCCGACCGCCTCGGGCATCTCCTCCTGGGGCATCGAGGCGAAGAAGCGGTCCATCATCATGAAGAAGAGCGGGGTGGCGATGCCCCAGCACTTGCCCAGCGCACCCAGCACGCCGAAGACGATCGACAGGATGCCCAGCACCGCCACCCAGGCCGGAGGGCCAGGCACGGGGCGGGCCACCAACGCCCCGGGTGATGTCGGAGGCGCGCCAGGGGGCATCGACAGATGGTCTCCTTCCGGCTCGGTCATGGTGCGGTGCCTCCGGTCGCGTCGAGGATACCGGGGTGCTGGGAACCCCGGGCCGCCGATTTCGCGTGCGTGCCCGCCGGGCGGGGGCGGCCGGCTTGACTGTTTATGCATACAATGTATAATCGTGCATGACCGGACGAGTCCGTCGACAGCAGGTGATCGCCGACCTCATCGTCCGCCGGCCCGTGCGCAGCCAGTCGGAACTGCGCGACCTGCTGGCCCAGCGTGGCATCGAGGTCACGCAGGCGACGCTTTCGCGCGACCTGCGCGAGATGGGCGTCGCCAAGTCGCCGCGTGGCTACGTGCCGGCGGGCGTTGCGGTCGCCCCGCCGCCCACCGCGGCGGGGCGTGCCCTGGAGGGCGCGCTGCGGGCCTTCGTCACCTCGGCGGAGCAGGCGGGGAACCTCGTCGTACTGCGCACCGGCCCGGGGCACGCCGCGCTCGTCGCGCTCGAACTGGACCGTTCGCCCCCTCCCGGCGTGGTGGGGACGATCGCGGGCGACGACACGATCTTTGTCGCGGCGCGCACCATCCAGCAGGCCGCGCGGCTCGCGATGCAGCTCAAGCGCACCGCCAATCTCGCGGGCGGCGGAGGTTCGCGGTGAAGCGGGCGGTAATCATCGGCGCGAGCGGGTACACCGGCGCGGAACTCGCCGCCATCCTCCTGCGCCATCCCCGCGCCGAACTTGTCGGCCTCTTCAACTCCGGGCGCGCCGGCGGCGCGGTGCGCGGCTTCGACGAACTCTTTCCGCGCTTCCGGGGCGAGATCGACCTGCCCGTTCTGCCGTTGGACCTTGAGGCTGTCGCCGCGCTCGCGCCGGACGCGGTGTTCCTGTGTACGCCGCACGAGGCGAGCGCGTCGCTCGCCCCCGCGCTGCTCGAACGCGCCCTGCTCACGCTCGACCTCTCGGCCGCGTTCCGCCTTCCCGACGCCGCGCTGTACCCGAAGCACTACGCCTTCGAGCACGAGCGCCCCGACCTCCTGCGCGACGCCGTCTACGGCCTGCCCGAGCGGAACCGCGCCGGGATCGCCGGCGCGCGACTGATCGCCGTGCCGGGGTGCTATCCCACCAGCGTGATCCTTCCGCTGGCCCCGCTGGTTGAAGCCCGCGCGATCCGCCACGGCACGCGGCCGATCATCGACTCGACGAGCGGCGTCAGCGGCGCGGGCCGCGCGCCCACCGAGCGCACGCACCTGTGCGAGGTCTCGCAGCAGCCTTACGGCGTGCTCAGCCACCGCCATCAGCCCGAGATCGTCGCGCACGCGGGCGTGCCCGTCGTCTTCACGCCGCACCTCGGCCCGTACGACCGCGGCATCCTGAGCACGATCCACGTCGAACTCGCCGAGGAGTGGGACCGCGCCCGAGTCGGTGCTGCGCTCGACGCCGCGTACGCCGACGAGCCGTTCGTTCGCCTCCTGCCGCCGGGCCAGTGGCCGAGCGTGGACGCGGTGCGGGGCACGAACTACCTCGACCTTGCCTTCGCGGTGGACACCTCGCACGGTGCGGGCGCGCACCTCATCCTCGTTTCCGCGATTGACAACCTCGTGAAGGGTGCGTCGGGCCAGGCGGTGCAGTGCATGAACGTGCGCCTGGGCCTTCCGGAGACGGCGGGCCTGCTGCCGGAGCGTCTGGGCGCGGGGGTAGCGTTGTGACCGCGCCCATCGTCGTCAAGATCGGCGGCCGCGCCCTCGACGAGGCCGCTTCGCGCGGTCCGCTCTGGAACGCACTCGCCTCGCTCGCGCGCGAGCACGCCGGCGGCGTCGTGATCGTGCACGGGGGCGGCGCGGCCGTTGACGCCCACCTTGTGCGACTCGGCATGTTCACCGCCCGCGCCGAGGGTCTTCGCATCACGCCGCCCGAGCAGATGGACGAGGTCGCCGCCGTTCTCGCGGGGCGTGTGAACACGCTTCTCGTCGGGCTGTTGCTGGCGGCGGGCGTGAACGCTGTGGGCCTTCGGCTGGGCGACGCGGGTGCGGCGCGCTGCGACCTCCACCGGCGTGCCGGCACGGACCTCGGCCGCGTCGGGGAAGTCATCGGCGGCGAGGGGGGCGCATGGCGTGCGCTGCTGCGAGCCGGGTGCACGCCCGTTCTCAGTTCGATCGGCTTCGACGAGCGGGGCAGTGCGCTGAACGTGAACGCCGACGACGCGGCCGCCGCCGTCGCACGCATCCTGCGCGCCCACGCCCTCGTGCTGCTCACGGACGTCCCCGGCGTTCGTGGGCAGGACGGCGGCACGATCGTGGAGCTGGACGCCGCGCGTGCCGAATCGCTCATTGACGCGGGGGTGATCACCGGCGGGATGATCCCGAAGGCGCGGGCCGCCGTCGCCACCGCCGAGGCCACCGGCGTGCCGACCGTCATCGCTTCGTGGGACGCCCCAGAACACCTGCGCAATCTCGCCCACGACGCGCCCGTCGGCACGCGATTCACCGCGGGGGCGCGCAGCGCGCCGAGGGTCTCGCTCGCTTCGGATGGGCACGGATAGCCGCGATCAACATGTGCTGAACGCGCCGAAACGAAGAACTCGAAGAGGAATCAACGGTTTCCGCCCTCACGACTGTGCCGCTTTGCTGCCCTGTTGCCTTGCTGCTTTGTCGCCGAAGGAACCACCATGCCGCAGACCACCTCCGCCGTCGTTCCTGTCGAGGTCAAGCCCTCGAAGCCTGCCGCCTCGCTCGCCGGGCGAGACTTCCTGTCGATCGCCGATTTTTCCGCGGATGACGTGCTCGATCTGTTTGAGACGGCGGCGGCGATGAAGGCGGACCTGGCCCCCTTCGCCGGCTCGCTCGCGGGGCGGAGCGTGATTACGCTCTTCGAGAAGCCCTCGCTCCGCACGCGCGTCACCTTCGAGGTCGGCCCGACGAAACTCGGCGCGCACGTCATGTACTTCGACCACTCGAAGCAACGCATCGGCGAGCGTGAGAGCGTGAAGGACTACGCGAAGAACCTCGACCGCTGGGTGGACTGCATCGTTGCCCGCGTGTTCGATCACGCCGTGCTGACCGAGATGGCCGAGCACGCCTCGGTTCCGGTCGTGAACGCCCTGAGCGACCGCGAGCACCCGTGCCAGGCGCTGGCGGACCTCTTCACGCTGCGCGAGCGTCTCGGCACGCTCGCCGGGGCGCGGGTCGTCTTCCTGGGCGACGGCAACAACGTCTGCCACTCGCTCATGCTGCTGTGCGCCAAGCTGGGCGTGAGCTTCACGGCCGTCACGCCCCGGGGGTTCGAGCCGCAGTTCGGCGTGGTGCGAGACGCCCTCGCCGACGCGAAGCGCACCGGGGCGACGATCACGCTGAGCCACACCCCCGAGGCGGCCGCCGGCCATCACGCCGTCTACACCGACTGCTGGGTCAGCATGGGCCAAGACCATCAGGCGGCCCTGCGCGACGGCGCGTTCACGCCCTACCGCGCCGACGACGACATGATGGCCCTTGCCTCGCGCGGCATCCCCGGCGGCGCGCTCTTCATGCACTGCCTCCCCGCCCACCGCGGCGAGGAGGTCACCGACGAGGTCATCGACTCGCCCGCCTCGATCGTCTATGACCAGGCCGAGAACCGCATGTGGACGCAGAACGCCCTGCTCTGGCGGCTGCTTGGCGCGGCAGGGCGGTGATGAGCGATGCGGTGACGCGGCGCCGGGAAGAGTCGCGTGCACGCGACCCGGTCGAGCGAAGGATCGCGCTACTACCATCCCGGATGCACCCGCTCGCCGAATCCGATCGCGCCGCGCACCTCCGCTGGCTGCTCGAACTCACGCAGGTTCCGACCGCCGCGGGGCGAGAGCAGCGTGTCGTCGCGTGGGTGGATCGCTGGCTGGCCGAGCGTCCCGATCTCGCGTGCAGCTTCGACCCATCCGGCAACATCACCATTACCCTCCGAGACGCGCCGCGCACCGATGCGCCACTCTACCTCACGGCGCACCTCGACCATCCCGCGTTTGTCGTCGAGCGCATCGTCGCGCCGGGGGTTGCCGAACTCGCCTTCCGCGGCGGCGTGATGGACGATTACTTCGACTCCGCGCGCGTCAATGCGCACGCGGCGGACGACCGTTCGTTCGGGGCGTGCCTTGCCGAGCGCGTTGACGGCGCATCGCCCTTCTTCAAGACCTATCTCGCCGAGTTCGACGACGGCGACGCCGCCACCCTCGCCCTCCGACCCGGCGACGTGGCGGTCTGGTCGCTCCCGCCCGCGGAGGTCGCCGAACGCGACGGCGTCCGTTGCGTCCTCACTCATGCCTGCGACGACTTGGCCGCGCTCGGGGCCGCCCTTGCCGCCCTGGACGTGCTTCGCTCGGCGCGTGCCGCCGGCGAACCCGTCGGCGACGTGCGCCTGCTGCTCACGCGAGCGGAGGAGATCGGCTTTGTCGGCGCGATCGCCGCGTGCCGGCACGGCACGATCGGGGCGGGCGCTCGCCTCATCGCTCTCGAGAACAGCCGCTCGTTCCCCGACTCTCCGATCGGCGGAGGCCCGATCGTCCGCGTCGGCGACCGTGTGAGCGTCTTCACGCCCGAACTCACCGCCGCCGTCGCGAAGGTCGCCGAGGAACTCGCCGGCGGCCCGGCTCAGCCGCTCGCCACGCAGAAGCAGGCGGACCTTCCCGCGTGGCGCTGGCAGCGCAAGCTCATGGCGGGGGGGGCGTGCGAGGCCAGCGTCTTCTGCGCGAGCGGTCTTGCCTCGACCTGCGTCTGCCTGCCGCTGGGCAACTACCACAACATGGCCGATCTTGCCGCGGTGCAGGCGGGTACGAACGCCGCCCCCCCCCGCGTCGCCCGAGAGTACATCGCGCTGGCGGACTACGAGGGTCTGGTCGATCTTCTCGTTGCCTGCGGTCGGCGCCTCGCCGGGCCTGAAGGCGCGACCCTCGGCTCCGCGTCCTTCCGCCAGCGCCTCGACAAACTGTGGAACGACCTCCGCTTCGTCCTCGAATGAGGGAGAGCGGAGGCGCCCCGACCGTGCCGAATCTCCCTCGCATCTTCAGAGCACGAACACCGCCGCCAGCCCTGTGAGGACGAGCGCCACGACCACGATCACCCACGCCGGTGTGCCCTTCCCGCCCAGCGTCGTGAGTGCGCGCCCGCACCGCGGGCACACCTCGGCCTGGTCGTAGACGTCGAACCCGCACTCCGGGCACACGACGAACTCGCTGCCGAAGCGGTCGAGGTCGGCCGCCGACGGTCCTTCGGGGTCAAGCCCCTCGTCGAGATCGGGCTGCGGGTCGTAGGACATTGCCCCGAGTCTACTCGCTTCGCGCGCGGACGCCGCGCGGAGCGGATATACCACGCGCATGCGTCGCGCCGTTTCGACCTGCTTCCTCGCTGCTTTCGTCCTGCTTGGCGCGGGGTGCGCCGCGCCGTCCGTCGGCACCGCACCGCACGCCGTTCCCGCGGCCGCCGCGTCGTGGTCGGTGGTCGGAGCGTCCGTCGAGGGTCGGCCGATCGAAGCCGTCACGATCGGGGCGGGTCGGCGGCGCGTTCTCATCATCGGCGCGATCCACGGCGACGAGCCGGAGGGCCTGCCCGCGATCGACCCGCTCATCGACCACCTCCTCGCTTCGCCGAGCCTGTGTCGCGCCGCCACCGTCCGCATCGTGCGCGACGCGAACCCCGACGGGACGGCGGTCGGCTCGCGCGGCAACGCTCGCCGCATCGACCTCAACCGGAACTGGCCCGCGAGCAACTTCGCCCCCGCCCGCACGCGCGGCTCGCAACCGCTCTCCGAGCCGGAGACCGCCGCCCTGCACACGCTGATCGCCTCGTTCGCGCCGGACCTGGTCGTCGTCTTCCACTCGACGCCCGGCGGCCCGTTCGTGAACTACGACGGCCCGGCGGAGCGCGAGGCCGAGGCCTTCGCCGCCGCCGCCGCACAAGCCGACCCGCGTTGGCGCGTCGTCCCCAACATCGGCTACCCCACGCCCGGCTCGATGGGCTCGTACATCGGCATGGACCTCGGCGTGCCGATCCTCACGGTCGAGTTCGCCCGCCGCCACGACCCCGAGGCCGCCAGCGCCGCCGTCGTCGAAGGCATCGAGGTGGTCCTCACGATGCATGACGGTCGCTGAGCGTACCAGTGGCGGCATGCGCGCCGATCGACGCCGAGTGTTGCCGATCCGCGCTCCACCGCTTCACACGACGAACGATCAACGGCACATGGATCAGAGCCATGCCGAAAATAGCGAACAAGTGAAGTTCACGGCTGAACGACGCGTCATGTCCCGGACGCTTCCCCGGTAGCGTAGGTCCGCACCCACAACCGACTCGATCCAACGCCGCTTGTGGTGCATGCAGAGAATAGAACACAAACATCGAGAGGAAGCACAATGACAGCACGCTGACGAGTCTCAGCGCGCGGTGAAGCGATCGATACGCCAGGCCGATGAGTGCTCCGAGCAGGACCTCGGCAATGCCCACCGTCCAGGCAACGGGGACGAACCACGAAGGGAGGACACCGTGCTCACGAACAGTACGCATGAACGCGCCAGGATCCACGATCTTCCAAAGGCCGCTGAACGTCCAGACCACGAACAGGGCCGTCGCTGCGACAAGCGGGATAGTCCGCGTCTGCCTGCGAGCCAGGGTCGCACACGTGCGGCCGAACGGGTCATCTCAGATGCCTCACGCATTACCCTTGAGCGGCGGTCCTCGAGTCACGATGGCGTGCAAGTTCGCACGACCAAGTCGTCGGGTACTCGTGAGAGACAATCGCTCACGAGCCTTGTGCTCGGCGACCCAGCACAACCAGCGCCGCGACCAGGCACGTCAGTCCGGCGGCAATCAGACCCTTCGAAGCCACGCTCCGCCCCGTCGCGGCGGGAACGAGCCTGCCATCCTTGACCGGGGTGCGCTGAACAGGTCCACGCTTTATGAGAGACTTTCGCGGCCCGAAGGGCCGAGAGGAGTCTCCGATGAAGGGTTCGAACCGCAAGCGGCACCGTCCCGAGGAGGTGGTGGCCAAGCTCAGGCAGGCCGACGAGGCGTTGGCGAAGGGGGTGCCGATCGCCGAGGTGGCGCGGTCGTCTCACTCTCAAACATCTGTGTCCTGGGCTCTCTCGGCTCTGTGTATGCCGCTTCGAACGACGATCGCCTGCCCGTCATTTTCGAGCCGCAGTACGGAACGATCGAGATGGGCAATCTCCAGACGATCACGCTCGAAGATGGAATCCGCATTCCCGGGGGGTGGTTCAACAACAGTACCTACGCCCATCTCGCATTCGATCCCGTCCCGGACCCGCGTGTCCTGACCCACCCGGCCGCCCCGCGCCTTCGGCAGGCGCTCGCCAGAACTCCGCAGCGGTACCTTTCCGACTACAAGTTTGCCGACACCCACTATACTGACTTCGCATACTGGGACATCAACACCCAACAGGGGCCTGCTCAGTGGCGCGCGCAGCGACTGGGAGCGGTCATCTTTCCGTCTAGCAAGGGATTCATGCGACAGGTCACGGCCTACGACTTCCCTGATCGTCCCGATGGCTTCGGCGCATGCTGTGTTGATGGGATCGTGAGTTCGGTTCTGTGGTCCGATCTGAGCGGAGAGCAACTAGTTCAGGCGTCGCTGACGCCCGGCGTGCCGAACTTTTGGCACCATGGGCTGATCGGACCCAAGCCTGTCTGGTCCAAGGGCGTGCCGATCGACAACACACACCGAGGCACGCTCGGCCGAGACCGGTAGTGCGCATCTGCTTCGCACGGGTCCCGTGCATACACACGCGCTCCGTCCTCACTCCACCGCGTGCCCCGGCGCCGGCGTCTCGTCCGTGACCTTCTCCCGCTTCGCCTCCCCCTCCACCTCGTGCAGCGACGTCACGAACATCTCCTCGTTGATCCGCGCCTGCAGGTGCACAGGCCGGCCCCAGAGCAGGCGCAGCGACCGCAGCGCGTCCGCGGCCTTGCCCGCGTCCAGTTCGAGCCCCGTGAACTTGTGGGCCAGGTACAACTCGCCGCGGTTCAGGTAGTTCCCGTCCACCACGTAGATGAAGGGCTGGCCCGCGTTGGTCAGGTGGTGCAGCATCGCCTGCTTCACGCGCTCGAAGTCCCGGCTCACGACCCGCAGTTCGCCTGTCTGCGGATCGCGCCGGTACTGGTACATCTTGTGCCGCTCGACGAACTCGGGCGTGAGGAACTCGTCGATGAAGGAGACGTCGTTGTAGACCCTTCGGACCTCGAAGATCTTGTCGCGGCCCTTCATGGAGCGGTCGTCGAAGCGTTCCCGCGCCCCGATCGTTTCGAGCCGCTCCCACGCCGGCCCGTGCTGGCCGCGGTCCCATCGCCGTTCGATTTCCTTGAAGAGTTCCACGCCGATCTTGTACGGATTGAACCCGCCGGGCGGCATGTGGACGACGCCGGAGTGCTGCTCGGCGTAGTCCACGATCTCGGACGCTTCGAGGAAGTGCCGGGTCATCAGTTTCGAGTGCCAGTACGTGGCCCAGCCCTCGTTCATCACCTTGGTCATGGCTTGCGGCGCGTAGTAGTAGGCCTCGTCACGCACGATCCCGAGGATGTCCGCCTGCCAGTCCTCGAGCGGGGCGTGCCGCAGCAGGAAGAGCAGGACGTCCCGGGTCGGCTCGGCGGGGAAGCGCCGCTTTTCCTCGGCCTGCCGGCGCTCGTGCTCCGCCCGCTGGCGCGCGATCTCGCCCGCGGGGTTGATGAAGGGGTCCATGTAGTCCTTCGCGGGCAGTCGGTCGGGTCGGAAGGCGGCGGCTTCGTCGTCCGTTCCGCGGCGGGCAGGCTCTTCGCGCCGCACGAAGGCCGAGTGCGGGTCGATGAGGTGCTCGATGGAGAGGCAAGCGTCGATGAAGCGCTCGACCGTGGCCTGCCCGTGCCGCTCCGCGTGGCGGCGCACGCGCGTGGCGTGGTTCGCCATCTCGTCCATCATCTTGCGGTTGGTGCGCCCGAACCAGAGGTTGTTCTTGAAGAAGTCCGCGTGCCCGTAGACGTGGGCCATCACGAGTTTCTGGTCGGTGACGCTGTTGCTCTCCTGGAGGTAGGCGTAGCACGGGTCGTTGTTGATCACCATCTCGTAGATGCGGCCCAGGCCGTAGGCGTCGCGCTTGCTCAGCCGCTCGTATTCCATCCCCCACCGCCAGTGCGGGTAGCGCACCGGGAACCCGCCGTAGGCGGCGATCTGGTTCATGGTCTCGAAGTCGAGCACCTCGAAGACGACCTCGAAGAAGTCCAGCCCGTACTCGCGCGCCTTGGCCTTGATCGCGGCCATGTGGTCGCGCAACTCGGGCGACAGGTCGGTCGTGTGCGTCCGCGGTGGCATCCTGCACCTCTATCGGCCCGCGCCGGGCCGAACACGCCCCGATTCCGTGGGCCTCCACACGGCTATACGGTCGGAACCTGTTCGAGGATCGACGGAGTTCGGGCTGGGATGGACGGGCTTACCAATGCATCAGGGAGATCGCAAACAGCAGCAGGCTGCCCAGGAAGATCGTCCAGGCGAAGAAGCAAGCCCAGAGGCGTTCGGCCGGCGTGCGACGGCGAAACACGGCCCTGCCCTTCGCTCGGGCAAGAAAGAGCAGCTGCGCACCGAGGACAATGAGCGTGGCGATCGGGACCACGAACGCGATCCCCGGCGGCCAACTGCCCTCCCAGAGAGAAATCCCGACCATGAGCGCGAGGAACGAGAAGGACCACCCGACCCCGAGCGCCAGCCCGACGATCGTCGCGATGAGCGTTCCGGTTGCCGGCTCCGCCAACCCCACGCGCAGCGTCAGCCCCAACCCGCACTCCGGACACGCCCGACCGGCCAGTCCCCGCAGGTTGTACCCGCACGACGGGCACGGCTCGTCGCGCTCCGCCAGGAACTCCCGCAGCCTGTCCGCCTCCTGCGCCATGGCGTCACTCTATCGGACCTCCCCCGCCCCTCTTTTTTCCTGCTCTGGCCGTTCCCACTTCGCTGGCGCCTGGCGCCGAATGCCTGCTGCCTCCTGCCTACGATCGCATCCCCCGCACCCGCGGGGCCTTGCGCACAACCCATGCGCCCCCACGCACCCCTCCGGAGGCAGGCCCGATGACGCAGGTGAAGTCCACGAACATCCACTGGCACGAGGGCGACATCTCCCGCGACGAACGCTGGAAGGCCCTGCGCGCCAAGGGCGCGACGGTCTGGTTCACGGGCCTCTCCGGCTCGGGCAAGTCCACGATCGCGTCCGCGCTCGAGCAGGCGCTCGTGAACCAGGGCGTGTTCTGCTACCGGCTCGACGGCGACAACGTCCGCTTCGGCCTGAACAAGAACCTCGGCTTCTCGGCGGAGGACCGGGCGGAGAACATCCGCCGCATCGGCGAGGTCGCCAAGCTCTTCGCCGACGCGGGCGTCGTCGCGCTGACCAGCTTCATCAGCCCGTACCGCAACGACCGCGACCTGTGCCGCAAGATCCACGCGGAGGCGAAGCCCGGCCCGCTGGACTTCGTCGAAATCTTCGTGGACACGCCGATCGAGGAGTGCGAACGCCGTGATCCCAAGGGCCTCTACAAGAAGGCCCGCGCCGGCGAGATCAAGGGCTTCACGGGCATCGACGACCCCTACGAGGCCCCGGCCAGCCCCGAACTGGTGCTCGACACGACGAAGCTCACCGTCGAGCAGAGCGTGGCCAAGGTGATCGACCTGCTCGTGGCGAGGGGGGTGCTGGGCAAATAGCCAAAGGGCCAAATAGCCAAATGGCCAAAGGGACGAGGGGGGGGTGTGATGGGACGGTTTCAGGAGGAACTCCTCGAGCGGGTCGAGCGATTCGCGGACCGCGTCCTCGATGTGGCTCGCGCCGTCGAGCAGGCCGGTGCGCCGCGCCGCATCGTCGATCAGTTGATCGGTTCGGGCACCTCGGTCGGCGCGAACACCTTCGAAGCCGACGAGGCCATGAGCCGCCCCGACTTCTGTCGAATCCTCGCGATCATCCTCAAGGAACTGAACGAAACGCGATTCTGGCTCCGCCTGATCTCGCGCCGCGGCTGGGTGCCGCCATCGCGCCTCGAATCGCTCGAGCACGAAGCCCGCGAACTCAAACTCGTCTTCGGAGCCGTCCTCTCCCGCACCCGCGCAAACGACCGCTGACGCCCGCCCGCTCGTCTACGCTTGCCCGCTGCCGCATCCCCGGTCGTCCCTCCTCCGAATTTGGCCCTTTGGAAGTTTGGCCCTTTGGCAATTTGGCCCCGGAGCCTCCCATGCACGACTACCCCACGCTCGCCTCCGCCGCCCGCGACGCCGTCGCGCTCGCCGCGCGGGCCTGCCGCGAGGTGCAGGCCTCGCTCGAGCGCGTGAAGGCGATCACGAAGGACGACAAGTCCCCCGTCACCGTCGCGGACTTCGCGAGCCAGGCGATCGTCGGGCGCGTCCTCACCGAGCGGCTCGGCCGGGGCGTGGTCCTCGTCGGCGAGGAGGACAGCAAGTGGCTCCGCGAGGAAGACCACGCGCCGCACCGTGCCGCCACGCTCGCCGCCGTGCGAGCCGTCTGGCCCGATGCCGACGAGAAATCCATGCTCGACGCCATCGACGTCGGCGCGGGCGACACGCTCCACGGCTCGTTCTGGACCCTCGACCCCATCGACGGCACCAAGGGCTTCCTGCGCAACCAGCAGTACGCCATCGCGCTCGCGTTCGTCGAGCGTGGCACGCCCGTCGTCGGCGTGCTCGGCTGCCCGAACCTCCCGCGCGACTTCCGCAGGCCGCTCGACGAACCCGACGCCCACGGCTGCATCTACACCGCGATCAAGGGCGCGGGCGTGAGCGAAACACCGGCGGACGATCCGGCCGCGGCTCCCGTCACCATCCGGCGCCTCGACCGCGAGGCGGGCGAGCCGCTCTCGATCTGCGAGTCCGTCGAGTCCGCGCACTCGAAGCAGGACGACACCGCCCGCATCCTCGCCCGTCTCGCCGAGGGCGGCCAGCCGTCGCGCGAGCCGGCACGCCTCGACTCACAGGCGAAGTACGCCGTCACCGCCCGCGGCCAGGCGGACGCGTATCTGCGCCTCCCCACGAAGAAGGACTACGTGGAGCGCATCTGGGACCACGCCGCCGGCGCGCTCGTCGCCACCGAGGCGGGCTGCTTCGTCACCGACATCCGCGGCCGCGCCCTCGACTTCTCCCAAGGCCGCGGCCTCGAAAAAAACAAGGGCGTCATCTGCGCCCCCCCCCGAGTCCACGGCCTCATCCTTGGCGCGATCGAAGCCTTGGGCATCGGCAGGGACGCCTGATCATCACCGCCGCCGTGTACGACTCCAGCACCCGGAGGCCGGGGTCGGCCGCGGCTGGCCACTGATTGGCGACAAACTTAGCCAGAATTCGTGCTGGGCACCCCCTGAACGCTTCACTTGCCCCTTGGCGGCTGGTACGGTCATTGCATTGAGCGGGTCTCCGGGGCGTCAGCGCCCGCACTGTGAGGAGACCCCGATGCACCGTCTCGCCGCCGCGCTCGCCATGGCCGCCTGCTCCGCCGCCCTCGCGCAGCAGTACCAGGCCCACATCATCCCCGCGCTCTCGCAGTACGGCATCCCCGAGTCGTACCTGAGCGGCGTCAACGTCCACGGCGTTGCTGTTGGCTTCATGACCTACACCACCCAGGACGCCAACGGCAACTACCACACCACCTACCACGGCTTTGCCTGGACACCCGACACCGGACCGGTCGTTCACCCGACCCCCTCCAGCTACTCGGCCATCAACGACCGTGGCGACATCGTCGCCGGAGGCACGATCTACTTTTCCGACGGCGGCGTCGGTTCCATGGAACCCGTCCCGGGCGACCTCTCCGTCTACGGCTCGGCCATCAACAACACCGGCGCCGTCGCGGGTACCTCCACTTTCCGCTACTACGGCGGCTGCCGATACGCACGCCGTGCCGTCATGTGGACCCTCTCCGGCGGCACCGTCAACCTCGAATCCTTCGTCCCTGCCGCCGAAGTCGGACGCGACATCAACGACGCCAACCACGTCGTCGGCGCCGCCACCTACTCCGGCTCCTGCGGCGACTTCGAAGCCTTCCTCTACCGCGCCGACCAGAACCAGTGGATCGACCTCCACGCCATGCTCACCGGCGGCGGCCCCGGCATCACCGAGGCCTACGCCGTCAACGGAGAGGGTCAAGTCGTCGGCGAAGGGTGGAACGGCTCCTTCGGCTCCGCCTGGCTCTGGGACGAGTTCGAGGGCTTCACCTTCCTCCCCGCCCTCAAGAACGGCGACCGCGACCGAGTGACGCCCTATGACCTGAACAGCGCGGAAACCGTCGTTGGCTCGGCCGCCATCGACGGCTGGACGAACCGGCACGCGTTCATCTGGGACGCCGCGAATGGCATGCGCGACCTCAACGACCTCGTCGAACTCCCCGCCGGGTTCATCCTCGACCGCGCGATCGCCATCAACGAGCACGGCATGATCGTGGGCGACGGGCACTGGGGCCCCGGCTGGGGGCCGGGCGTCGCCTTCGCCCTCGTCCCCATCGCCGCTCCCTGCCCCGCCGACTTCAACGGCGACGGCGTCGTCAATACGCTCGACCTGCTCGCCTTTCTCAACGCCTTCACCGCCGGCGACGCGAGCGCGGACTTCAACGGCGACGGCACGGTGAACACGCTGGACGTGCTGGCGTTCCTCAACGCATTCACGGCGGGTTGCTGAACGAGCGGAAGGAGAGGACCTCGATGAATCGTCAAGCGACATCGGTCGCGGCAGTGTTCGCGGTTCTGCTGGTGTTCGGCGCGGCGGCGCGCGGGCAGGCGAACTTCCACGAGGCATTCGACAACAACGGCCCGAACAACGGGCAGGACGGCCCGGCGAACCTCATCGCCAAGGGGTGGATATTCCGCAACCAGAGCCAGCCGGAAGGCTCGCAGGGGTGGTTCGACGGGTACATCGGTTTCGGCTGGCCTTCGCCGCAGGCGGGTTCTGGCTATCTCGCCGTGGATAGCCTGAGCACGGACTACTTTGGTGGCGACGTGAGCACGTGGGCGATCCTGCCCGCAGTGCCCGGCCAGGCCGCCGGCGACGTCCTGACCTTCTACGCGATCGACATGGGCGGCAGCAACGTGAACACGCTCCAGGTGCGGTACTCGCCGTCGGGAGGGACGGGCACGGGATCGGGCGTGAACGGGGTTGGCGACTTCACGACGCTGCTGCTCGACGTGAACCCGATCCCGGTCGGCGGGTGGAACAAGTACACGGCGACGCTCCCCGGCAGTGGGCGGATCGCGTTGCGGTATTTCATCGCCGACGCGTGCAACTTCGCCTGTTTCGCGTCATACACCGGCATCGACTCGCTGAGTGTCGGTCCGGAGCCGCCGCCGCCCTGCAACATGCCGCCGGTCCCTGCCGTGGGCGAGACCGTGACGTGGACCGTGGCGGGCGGGCCGTACGAGGTCTGCGAGAACATCGGCATCCCTCCGGGATCGACCGTGGTGGTCGAGTCGGGCGTGGAGGTTGCGTTCGACGAGGGGACGCAGCTCGTCGTGAACGGGACGCTGCTGGTGCAGTCGTCGGCGCAGAGCCGGGCGGTCTTCACCCAGTCGGGTACGTTCCCGCCGATGATCGTCGCGCGGCAGGGCGTGGTGGACGCGGCGCACGGGGAGTTTCGCGGCCAGTTCCGCGTGGAGTCCGGCGCGTCCGTTTCGCTGGAATCGTGCGTGTTCCCTGCCGGCGCGGTGCTTTGGGCGCAGGAGCTGCAGGCGGTCGCGCCCCACGTCGTGCTGGACTCGTGTGTCTTCGAGGGCGCATCGGCGGTGCTGAGCGACGCGCTGGTCGAGCTCCGCGGTAACGCCTTCACGGACTCGTTCTGCCAGGTGCTGCGCGGCTACGCGGTGCTGGGTGCGGGCAACATCTTCGTCGGCGGTCCGCTCGCCATCATCCGCGAGGAGACGACGCAGCCGTTCTACGTGGACGGCGTGGCGGCGAGCGGGGTGAACTCGGCGGGCGGGCTGCTGCTCGACGGCGGAAACTTCCTGCTCGGGCAGGGCGTGTCGCTGAGTGGGAACCTGTACCCGCTCACGCTCTCGGGCGGGCTGCTTCCCGGCAGCGCGGTACCGACGGCGGGCAATGCGATCAACGTCATCGACGTGGGCCGGGGGTCGTTCCGCGGGCCGGGTAGGTGGCCCGACTTCGGCATCCCCTACCGGATCACGGACCCGACGGCGTCGGTTGGCGGCGACCTCACGATCGACCCGGGCGTCGTCGTTGAGAGCGTGGGGGGGGGCGGGCTTGTGTTCCAGTCCACCCGGCGTCTGACGGCGGAGGGGCTTCCCGACGCGCCGATCACGTTCCGTGCCGTCGTGCCCCAGCAGCCGTGGCAGGGCATCACGTTCCACGTGAACAGCACCGAGGGGCCGCGGCTCGAGCACTGCATCGTCGAGAACGCCTCGCTCGGCGTCATCAGCACGGACAACCACCTCTACGTTGACAGCACGATCTTCCGCAACAACCAGGTCGGCGCGAACACGAACACATTCGGCTCGATCGCCTTCCGCAAGACGCGGTTCCTGTCGAACGCGGTCGGCGTCAGCACGACGGACCTCGGCTCGCCCATCCTCGCCAGCCCGACCGCGCCCAACTCGTTCTCGGGCAACGGGGCGGCGGTCAACGCCTTTGAGTTCGGCGTGCAGGCCGACGCGCGGCACGCTTGGTGGGGACATCCCAGCGGGCCGCAGCACCCGGCGAACCCGGGCGGGCAGGGCGACGCAGTGGTCGGCCCGGGCGCGAGCGGCGTCATGGTCATCCCGTTCCTCTCGGCCGAGCCGGACTTCGGCGACACGCCGCCGGTCGTTCGGCTCGTGGATCCGGGGCCGTCGTGGCGCACGACGGAGCCATCGACGGACCACCTGCTCGAGACCGGTTCGACGTTCATCGTGTGCTGGGAGGCGAGCGACGACGGAGCGATCGTGTCGCAGCGGATCGAGTTCTCGCCCGACGGGCACTACCAGTCGCGGTTCTTCGTGCTCGCGGACGGCATCCCCGCAGATGCGCGCTCCTGGGAGGTGACGGTGCCGGACCCCGGCTTCGCCGTCACGAACCAGCCGCAGTTCCTGCGGGTGGTCGCGGTGGACGACTCCGGGCAGGAGGCCTGGGACCAGATGCCGGTGGTCGTGCCCTCGAACCGGCTGTCGGGCGACGTGGAGATCGTGACGAACCTGAGCGGCATGACGTTCCACGCGGGCGAGGCGATCCCCGACGTGCACTGGACGGGTTCGGTCAACGACTTCCCCTCGATCCTGCCGTTCATCGTGCTCGAATCGGACGGGTCGGTGATCCAGGGATTGAATGTCGGCGGCGTGGGGATGTTCTTCGGCGGTTTCCCGCACCTTTCGACCGACCGCGCCCGGCTGGCGATCCGGGCGAAAAACAACTCGAACGACGTGGTCTGGTTCTTCGCGGAGGGGTACTTCTCGATCCGGCACGACCCGAGGCTCGGGCTGGAACCGCCGACGGTCGAGGTGCAATCGCCCCCGGACGGGTCGGCCTTCGCGGGCGGAACGGCAGTGCCCGTGCGGTGGATCGCCTCGGACGACGAGGCGCTGGTCGGGTTCGACGTGTGGGCGTCGTACGACGGCGGGCGGACGTTCCACGCGGTGGCGTATGACCTGCCCGGCGCGGCGCGAGCCTTTGACTGGCGGCTGCCGCAGAGCGCGGGGATCGCCGACGTGCGCGTGCGCGTTGTCGCCCACGACCTGCGGTTCCAGAACTCGGCGGACGAGGCGGCCTTCGCGGTTCTCCCGAGCGAGGGATGCGCGGCGGACTTCAACAGCGACGGCACGGTGAACACGCTGGACGTGCTGGCGTTCCTGAACGCGTTCGCGTCCGGCGATCCGAGCGCGGACTTCAACGGCGACGGCACGGTGAACACGCTGGACGTGCTGGCCTTCCTGAACGCATACGCAGTGGGGTGCTGACGGGCCGGGGGAGAAGGAGACGGGAGATGATCGGGCGGGTTCTGTCGGCGGCGTTGGCGGCGTGGTTGTGCGCGGGCGTGGAGGGGCAGGACATCGCCCTGATCCGTCCCTCGAACACGGGCATCCCCGGCGAGGAGGTCCGCGTGGTGCGGTTCGGGCCGGATGGTCGGCTGTGGGTGGGCGCACGCTGGCCGTTCTGGAAGGAGGGGGGGGTCGGGATCTACGACATCGACGCGGACCTGTGGGAGACGCACTCGAATGCCGAGTCCGGCGCGGGGCCGGGGCCGATCCCGAGCGCGTTCGTCAACGGGCTGGCGTTCGCGCCCGACGGGACGGCGTGGATCGCCACGGGCGGGGGCTTGGTGCGGTACGACGGCACGGCATGGACGGTCTTCAACAGCGCGAACACGCCGATGGCCTTCGACACCTGCGCGGACGTCTCCGTCGCGCCGAACGGCCATGTGTGGGTGAACAACTCCGACTTCAACCGCGCGGGCGACGCGATCCTCGAGTTCGACGGGACCGCGTGGACGAAGTACCGCACGGGCGTGGAGTTGCCCTGGGACGCGGTCTGGTCGGACCTCGACGGCGTGCATGCGGCGGCGAACGGCGACGTGTGGGTGACGAACGCGGTGCTCGGCGGGGCGGCGCGGCTCCGCGACGGCGTCTGGACACTGCACGGCACGGGCCTCGGCTCGTTCGACGAGATGGCCGAGGACGGCGCGGGCAACGTCTACTTCGCGCCCGGCCTCGGACAGGTCAATCTGGCGAAGTGGAACGGGACGACGATGTCCGTCGTCTATTCGCAACTGGACATCATGACGGTCGCAACAGGCCCGGACGGTGCGGTCTACTTCGGGGACTGGGCCGGCAATGTCCGGCGCTCCTTCGATCAGGGCCAGACCTGGCAAGTCTTTGTGAGCGGGCTGAACTACGTCTTCAACGTCGCGCCCCATCCGGTGGGCGACGGGGTCTGGATCGGCACGATCGGCGCGGTCGGTCGGTTCGACAACTCGGGGCATCTGCTCCGGGATTACAACTCCATCACGACCGGGATGCCCGACTACTTCTGCGACCAACTGCACCTGGGGAGAGCGAGCGGCGACTTCTACATCGCGTCGCTCGAAACCGGGGCCTCCGCGTTCGACGGCACGAGGTGGGAGAACGTGGGGAGCCACAACCACAACATCGACTGGCCCGTGCTCGCCGACGGCGCGGACTCGGTCTACGAGGCGTCCGACGGCGCGGTGTGGGTGGGGTCGAATGGCATCCTGCGCTGGGACCGCGAGACCGGCGCCATGACGCTCTGGGACTGGCGCAACAACCCCGGCATGGGCGTCGCCAACTTCCGCGCGTTCGCGGAGGACAAGCACGGTCGGCTGTGGGCGTTCGAGAAGTACGGCACGGCGTGGTGGTTCAACACGCAGACGCAGAAGTGGGTCAAGGATCCGAAGTTCATGTACGCCGCGCTCGGCATCCCCGGCGCGGCGACGGACAGCCAGGGCAACGTGTACTGGGGCGGGTGGTTCGACGTCGCGCGGTGGGACGGCTCGTCGTGGACGGACCTCGTGCTGCCGTACCGGGACTTCCTCTACGACCTCGGCGGCGCGAACTGCCTGGCGGTCGGGCCGGACGACACGCTCTGGATCGGGTGCAACCAGGGGCTGGTGCACTACGACGGCTCGTCGTGGACCGTGCACGACCGGACGAACACGCCGATGCGGGTCGACGCCATCACCGGGATCGACTTCCGCGCCGACGGCGCGATGGGGATTGCCATGTCCGACCTCGGCGACCGGCCGAACAGCGGAGCGGCGGTCGTCGTCGGCCCGATCACCGACCCGGCGTTGTGGCGGCTGTTCCTGCACGGAGACTCGCCGATCCCGCACCCGCAGATCAACGGGTGCGCCTTCGACGGGCGGGGCGACCTGTGGGTGAGTTGCGTGTCGGAAGCGGCGGCAGTGATCCGCGTGGGCGCGGCCTCATGCCCCGCGGACTTCAACGGCGACGGCACGGTGAACACACTGGACGTGCTGGCGTTCCTGAACGCGTTCGCGTCCGGCGATCCGAGCGCGGACTTCAACGGCGACGGCACGGTGAACACGCTGGACGTGCTGGCGTTCCTGAACGAGTACACGGCCGGATGCTGAGGATGCCCGTCGCACGGGGCCGACCGGGATTGAGGCGTTTTGAGCAGAAGGCTCAGAGAAAGGACCAGACCATGCTTGCTCGTCTGACGATGGCGATGGTGGCGTCGGTGAGCGCCGTGGCGTTCGGCGGCGATGTCGGCACGTACCGGGTGGACTGCCTGGGCGCGGGGTGGACGGGCACCGGGATCAACGAGTCCGGCGAGGTCTGCGGGAACGTCTCGCCGGACGGCACGTCGGTGCTGGCGGGGGTGTCGCGCGGCGGGCTGCCCTTCGAGCTCCTTCCCCTGCCGGAGGGGATGCAGACGTCGCGCGCGCACGACATCAACGACGCGGGCGTGATCGTCGGGGCGGTCTGCCCGAACCAGTACGTCATCTCGCAGCCGATCGCGGCCGTGTGGAGGCCCGGCGCGGGCGGGTACACGGTGGAGGTGCTGGGCACGCTTCCGGGTCTGCCCTACAGCGCGGCCTACGCGATCAACAACCTGGGCGACATCGTGGGCGGATCGGGGTACTTCGGTTGGAGCCTGACCACGGGGACGCTCTTCGGGGAAGACGGACCCGAGGCCCTTCCGGACGGGATGATCGGCGTGGACGTGAACGATGGGCGGGTCGTGCTGACTGGCAATCGCCTGCTGCATCTCGACACCGGCCAGATCGTGGAGACGCCGCTGCCGCCGGGCAACTGGCAGGGCTTCGTCGGTGCTGCTCTCAACAACCTCGGAGATTTCTGCGGCTACATCCTCGGGTACTCGGGATGCAGCACCTTCCCGATGCGGTATCGGCAGGGTGTTGGCTGGGAGTTCCTCGGCGGGTGCGCCACCACCACCAGCGCCACGGCCATCAACGACCGGGGCGACGCGCTGCTCTACTACTACATGACCACCTCCGGCGTTCACTTCAACCCAGAGGGCTACTTCCCGCTCGGGAGCCTGATCGACCCCTCGCAGGGCGAGTGGTACGTGCAGTACGGGGGGGGGAACGGCATCAACGGCTCGCGCCAGATCGTCGCCGCGGCCAGGGACGGCGCCACCGGCCCCATCTGCGCCGTGCTGCTCACGCCCATGAACCCCTGCCCAGCCGACTTCAACGGCGACGGCGTCGTCAATACGCTCGACCTGCTCGCCTTTCTCAACGTCTTCACCGCCGGCGACGCGAGCGCGGACTTCAACGGCGACGGCACAGTGAACACGCTGGACGTGCTGGCCTTCCTGAACGCATACGCAGTGGGGTGCTGAAGGCGATCGCGTCAGCCCGCGTTCATGCGCTCGAGGTACGCGCCGAGGACGCAGACGCTGAACGCGCTGGACCAGACGGGGCTTTCCGGCTCGCGGAGGAAGTCGGCCCACAGGCCATCGACGCCTTCGGGCCGGAGCAGGGCGGTGCGCTTGACGCGTTCGAGGCCGGACTCGCAGACGGCGCGGAGCGGGCCGAGCATCCAGCGGCGGATCGGCAGTTGGAAGCCGCGCTTGCGCTGAGCGAGGAGTTCGTCGCGGAGCATGTCGCGGAAGGCAACACGCAGGAGGTGCTTGCCCGGCGCGCCCGGTGGGAGCCGCACCGCGCCGGGGAGGGCGAAGCAGAGGTCGAGCATGGTTCGGTCAATGAGCGGCACGCGGATTTCGAGGCTGTGGGCCATGCCGGTCATGTCACCATCACGCAGGAGCATGTTGCCCATGTAGAAGCGTGCCTCGTAGCGGGAGACGGCGGCGATGGGGTCGCGTGCATCCGCGGCGTGGTCGATGCCTTCGAGCGCCTCGTGGGGCTGGAAGGTTGGATGGAGGTGGAGGGCGCCGGGGTCGAGGCCGAGGGCGCGCATGCGTGCGTTCGGCGTGACGCGCCGTCGGCCGAGGGCAAGTTGCATGACGGAACCGTCGGTGGCGGCGAGGTCGGCGGCCTTGTCGCGGGCGGAGCGGGGTTGGCGCATGGCGACGGCGCGCAGGAGCGCGGAGCGAGCGTGCGGGGGCATCCAGGCGAGCCGTTGGAGAAGTCGGCGCAAACGCGGGACGTCGCGGAACGAGGGGTAGCCGCCGAGCAGTTCGTCGCCGCCCAGGCCGGAGAGGGCGACGATGATGCCCTCGGCGCGGACGGCCTTGGAGATGACGTAGGAGTTGAGGCCGTCGAGCGAGGGCTGATCGATGCTGGACATCCAGGCGACCGCGGCGGCCTCGGCGTCGCGCCCGGTGATCTGGACGTCGGCGTGCGGGAGGCGGAAGGCTCGGGCCGTTCCCGCGGCGAGGGCGGACTCGCTCATGTCGGGCTGATCGGCGAAGCCGACGGTGAACGTGCGCACGTCGGGTGCGTGTCGCGCGGCCAGCCCGGCCATGATGGTCGAGTCGAGTCCCGAGGAGAGAAAGATGCCGACGGGGACGTCGCTGATCAGGTGATTCTTGACGGCGCGGTCGAGTGTGGCGGCGATGCGCTCGGTCGCGTCGGCTTCCGTGACACGGTCGGGGAGTCCCTCGCCGACGCGGGGGAACCGCCAGTGAGGGCGTGGACGGACCGACGGTGTTTCTCCGTCGGAGAAGTCGAGCGGAACCTCGGCGAGGCAGCCTGGCGGAAAGGCGCGCGCCCCGCTGAAGATGGTGAGGGGTTCGGGCACCGCGCCGTAGGCGAGCATGCCTGCGACGGCGCGCCGATCGACCTCGGTTGAAACCGCGCCCCCCGCGACGAGCGCCCGCAGTTCGCTGGCGAGCGCGAGGCGGCCGGGTGAGGCCGCGTAGTAGAGGGGCTTGATGCCCATGGGGTCGCGGGCGAGGAGGAGCGTGGAGTCGGCGCGTCGGAGGAAGGCGAGGGCGAACATGCCTTCGAAGCGTTCGATGGCTGCCGGTCCCCACTCGACGAGGGCGTGGAGGATGAACTCGGTGTCGGAGTGTCCGCGATAGGTGATGTCGCGCTCGCGGGCGAGTTGCTCGCGGAGTTCGAGGTAGTTGTAGAGTTCGCCGTTGTAGGTGAGGGCGTCGCCGGTGCGTGGATGGATCATCGGCTGGTGGCCGGCGGGTGAGAGGTCGATGATGGCGAGGCGTCGCTGGCCGAGTCCGACGGCTTTGTCCGCGCACCGGAAGAGTTCGGAGCCTTGGTCGTCGGGTCCGCGGTGGACCTGGGCGCAGACCATGGCGTGCAGGCGTTCTCGGGCCTCGTTGGCGTCCCGAGTCACGATGGCCGCGATGCCGCACATCCGTTCGTCTCCGTTCCGGCGATGGCCGATGCTACAACGGATGCCGGGCGTGCCCGGTTCGCGGGCTGTGGGTCGGCAGGATAGCGGGAGACGTGTTCCGCGAGGGACGGTCGCCGACTACGATGCGGCCCCGGCGGGATGGCCGGCGGGACGTGAGCGCATGGGACGACAGGAAACGTCGCTTCAGGTCAGGATGCGGGCCGCGTCGCACCGGGTGACGTGGTTTCTCGGCACGCGGTTCCCGGACGCGATCCCGCTCACGTTCGTGGTGGGGTACCCCAAGAGCGGGACGGTGTGGGCATCGCAGCTGGTCGCGGACTATCTGCAGGTGCCTTACCCGCGGTTCAGCCTGCTGCCCGTGGGGTTCGAGGCGGTGGTGCACGGGCACCAGGTCGTGCGCGACGACTACCGGCGCTGCGTCTACACGCTGCGCGACGGGCGAGACGTGATGTGCTCGCACTATTTCTTTCTGGCGCGGCGGATTCCGGAGGGGGATCGGCCGGCAGTGCCGCGGTCGTTGCGGTCGCACTTTCCCGGGCTGAGGAACAAGGCGGACGTGCGCGGGAACCTGCCGCGGTTCATCGAGGCGCAGGCGAGGCTGCACCATTCATCGCCGGTGAACTGGGCGGAGCACGTGCGGTCGTGGCTGGCGAGACGGGAGCGGCCGGGCGTGGTGATGCTGCGGTATGAGGAGCTGCTTGCGGACGCGGCGGGCGCGCTCATCGCCGCCATGCCGCGCCTGACGGGCGAGCCGGCGGACGAGGAGCAGGCGCGATCGTCGGCGGAACGGTTCTCGTTCGCGCGACAGGCGCGGCGACGGGCGGGGCGCGAGGGCGAGAACTTCCTGCGCAAGGGGGCGTCGGGAGACTGGGCGAACCACTTCACCCGCGAGGCGGCGGAGGTCTTCGACCGAGCGTTCGGGGAGACCCTCGTTGAATGCGGGTACGAGCCGGATCGGTCCTGGGTGGCGCGAGCGGGCGGAGCGGGTGCGGGACGATGAGCGGGAGGAAGCGGAATCCCGGCGGTGGGGGGGGGGAACGCCTGCCCGACTTCCTGATCATCGGAGCGATGAAGGCGGGGACGACGAGCCTCTTCCGCGACCTGATGACGCACCCGCGAGTTTACTTCCCGCTCGACAAGGAGCCTGGGAATCTGTGCGACGATCGCGTGCTCACGCCGGAAGGGCGGGCGGAATACGCGGCGCACTTCCGGCGGGCTCGCGCGGACCAGGTGTGTGGCGAGGCATCGACGGCGTACACGAAGATCCCGGTGTACACGGGTGCGGCGGAGCGGGCGCGCGCGATGCTGGCGCCTGGATTGAAGGTGATTTACCTGGTGCGCGAGCCGGTCTCGCGGATCGTGAGCCAGCACTACCACGAGGTGATCATCAGGGACCTGGAGGTCGAGGACGACGTGAACGCGGCCGTGCGGCGATTCCCGCGGTACATCGCGTACAGCCGGTACGCGATGCAGGTGGAGCCGTGGATCGCCGCGTTCGGGAGGGCGAACGTTCGGATCGTGGTGTTCGAGCGGTACATCAAGGACCGCAAGGGGACGGTGGCGGACATCGAGCGATTCCTCGGGCTGGACCCGAGGCCGGACCTGGTGGAGACGGATCGGGTGTTCAACGCGGCGGATTCGAAGCCGGGGCATGGTGGGCCGTTCTCGTGGGTGCCGCGGCTGTGGGTGTATCGGGCGGTGGTGAGACCGGTGTTGTCGCAGGAGATGCGGGATCGGGTGAGGCGGCTGCTGAACCGGCGTCCGCCGCCGAAGCCAGCCCCGCCGACGCCGGAGACGGTGGCGTTCCTTCTGGACCACCTGCGCGCGGACATGGCCCAGATGGCGAGGCTGGTGGCGGAGCAGGAAGGGGTCGAGGCCGCCGTTCCGTTGTGGGATGAAGGGGCGATCCGGGCACGGTACTCGGGGCGAACCGGGGAAGGTGTGGCCTCGTAGGGCGTTCGTCCGAAGTCCGCCCGCGTGGTCGGCCGATAGCATCGCGGGCACGCCCCTCGGGGCACCGAACACGCCACGACCAGACGCGAGAGGATCGCATGTTCGCCACCATGGACTTCGGTCTTCTCGCGGGGCTGGTGATTGTCGGGATCATCGCGCACGTGGCGTTGTTCATCATCGCGCGCCGGGTGAACCTGCTGTTCCTGCTCTCGGCGGCGTACTTCGTGGTCGCGCCGCTCTCGGCCGCGCCGAAGTTGCCGCTCGTCGGCGGGCTGAAGTACGTCCGGGTCTACCTGACGCTGCTGACAATCGTGCTCGGCTTCTTCGTGGCCCGCATCTACATGCTGCGTCCGGCCGGGGCGGTCTTCCTGACGTTCGCGACGATGTACGCCTGCGCCGGGCTGTACAGCGAGTTGCCGATGGCGGCCCTGAAGTACAAGGGTCTTTGGGTGGTGACGGTCCTCGCGGGGCTGATGACCGGCTACAGCGTGACGGATTCCCGAACGTTCATCACCCGGTGCCTGCGGGTGGTGATGCTGGCGACGGCGGCGTTCACCGCGTTCATGATCCTGCGGCTGGTGACGGACCCCGGCGCGCTGAACCGGATCGGCCGCTTCATGCCCTGGGATTTGAACCCGAACCGGCTGGGGCAGACGGTCGCGCCCATGTCGATCTTCACGACGTACATCCTGCTCTACGACAGGTCGCGTTTGTGGAAGCTCCTGGCGGCGGGCACGCTCTTCTTCCTGGCCGTGCTCATCCTGTACTGCGGCAGCCGCGGCGCGGCGGGGTACGCTGTGGTCGGGTGCACGATCCTGGGGATGCCGGTGGTGAAGCGACCCGGACTGCTGGTGACGCTGGCGATCGGGGCTGCGGTCGCGGGCTACGCGATGTTCCAGATCTTCGACATCGGCACGACCGAGCGTCTCGGCACGGTGACGCTGGAGACGCGCGAGGAGGTCTGGAACAAGGCCTGGAACCACTTCATCGAGTCGCCGCTGGTGGGGAAGGGGTGGATCTTCCAGTACGAGGCCTCGCTGGAAGGCTCGACCGCGAACATGCACTCGATCTACTTCCAGACGGCGGCCGAGACCGGGATCGCGGGCATCCTCGCGCTGCTCCTGACGCTGACGTTCATCGGGTTCAGGTGCCTGCGGCTGTGGCGTTTCGCGCTGTCGTCGCGCTACGAGATCCCGATGGCCCACCTGTCGCTGGCGATCATCGCCGCGGTGTTCGCGCACGGGCTGTTCGAGTCCGGCTCGTTCACAGGGGCGAACCTGGGCGCGGTCGTCCTCGGCATCGGGCTGTCGCTGCTAGACCGCATCCCGGAGTTGTACCGCAACGACCTGGCGGCGTGGGAGGCGTACCAACGGCAGGTGGCGGAGGCGGAGGCCGAGTCGCACGGCGAGTTCGAGCCGGCGGCAGGTGCGTGAGCACGGGCGGGCAGGACGCGGGAGCCGAGGGCGTATGAAGGGCGAGGTCAGACGCGGGGCGGTGCGGATCGTCGCCAACTACGCCCGCTTGCTCTCGACGTTCGTGCTCGGGATCATCCTCGTCCCGATCCTCATCCGGTTCCTCGGCGTGGACGCCTTCGGCCTGTGGGGGCTGATCGGGGCGACGATCGGGCTGGCGGACCTGTTTCGAGAGACCGTCCGTTCGAGCATGATCCGGGAACTGGGCACAGCGTACCACGACCCGGACCCGGCCCGATTCCCTGTGATCTACAACTCGGCGGTCGCGCTGAGCATCCTGCTCGCGCTGCTGGCGGCGTGCGTCTTCACGGGCGTGTGGTTCCTGCTGCCGTATCTCAACATCCCGGCGCACCTCTCGACGGCGGCGAGGTGGGTCGTGGTGTCGCAGGGCGCGTACTCGATCATGTGCGTGCTCACCGCGCCGCAGTTCAACATGTTCGTGGTCACCGAGCGAATGGTGTGGGCGAATGCGTGGCAGGCGGCGGATCGGGCGACGCACCTCGCGGCCGCCCTCGTGATCTTCTATCCCTTCGCGGTGCGCGACCCCGGCCTGGGGCTGACGCTGTTCGCGACGGTCTCGGCGGGGATGGCGATCGTGCTGCACGTCGTGGCGATCGTCATCATGGCGGGGTTCGAGCCGAGGATCGTGCCCAGGCCCGGGCAGGCATCGCGTGAGGGAGCGCGATCGATCCTCTCCACGGCGGGGTGGAACGCGGTGGTCGTGGTGGCGACGAACCTGCACATCCGGATCGATCAGTTGCTGATGAACCTGTTCTTCGGATCGTTCGCGAACGGCATCTTCACGGTTGCGATCCGGCTGACCTCCTACGTTCGGATGCTGACGGGCGGGATGACGGACGGGCTGGACGCGGTGTCGACGCGCATTTCGACGCGAGAAGAAGGGGGGGGTGTCAACGCGCTCAACCGGCACTCGACGCGTCTGCACGCCTTCGTGGGCCTGCCGGCGGGGCTGCTGGTGGTGCTGCTGGCGGATCCGATCATCCGGCTCTGGGTCGGCAAGCGTCTCCCGGACCCGGCTGCGGACATTCCGCTCGCGGTGAACCTCGTGCGGATCCTGGCGATCGGCATCACCGCGCGGGCCATCGCGGACGGGTGGATGCGCATTCTCTACGGGGCCGGGCACGTGCGGCGTTACGCGCCGCTGCTGCTGGGAGCGGGGCTGCTGAACCCGCTGGTGGTGATCGCGCTGGTGTACCTGCTCCCGCCGCGCGACGCCGGGTGGTTCGTGTCGGACTTCGATTCGCCCGCGCTCTCGTACGCGATCGTGATCTCGGTGGCGTACATGGGCGCGCTGCCGATCATCGCGGCGCGGTGCCTGAAGACGCGGTGGGTGAACATGCTCCGCCCGCTGCTGAGGCCCGCGCTGGCGACGGCCCTGGCGTCGCCGGTGTACCTGCTCGCGTTGGGTTTCATCGGCCGGTGGACGCTCGCGCACCTGTTCGGCGTGATGGGTGCGTACGGGGCGGTGTACGCGCTCCTCTCGTGGTGGATCGTGCTGGCCCGGGACGAGCGGGCGCGGGTGGTCCAGTTGGTGCGCCGGCGCGCGGGCAAGGGGAGGGGACACCGGTCCGACCGGCGCGTGGAAGATCCGGCGTCGATCAGCGAGGAGCCGGCCGAGGGGGAATGACAAGTTCGATGAGCACGCCGCGGTGGTCCGAGCCGCCGCCGCGGATGGTGCGCCACGAGCGCACCCGCCATCCGGGCGACGCGCAGGCGTCGTCGATGGCGGCCATCGCGGGCCAGACGGACCAGGCGGGGAAGGTTCCGATCGGCGCACGGAGCGGCTTGCAGCGGAGGTAGCCGCCGCGGGCCAGCAGCCGGGAGCGGTGGCCCGTGGGTGTGCTGTTGAGGTCGCCGATGATGAGGGTCGGGTAGCCCTGCGATTCGAGACGCCTCGCTTCGGAGAGAGCGCGGTCGATGAGTTCGTTCCCCTCGCGCCACCGCGAGGGCGATCGCGGCGATGAAGGGTGGACGACGACCATGCCGAACTCGCCCGAGGGGTGGCGCACGACGACGGAAAGGAGGTCTTTGACGGTCCTGTTCTCGTCGGTGTCGAGGACTGGAAACTCGCTGAGGACGAGCCTCCAGGAGGTGAGGTGCGAGACCGGCCCGCGGGCCGCACCGTGCGGGAACGAGGCGTCGAGCGCGCCGTGGCGTCGGATGCCGCGGACGAGGCCCGGATTCGGCTCGACCAGTGCAACGACCTCGGCCTTGACGAAGGTGAGGAGTTTGAGGAGTTCGTCGGGGTGCTCGTTCTCGGGACCGCCGTTGAGCGCAAGAACGCGTATGGTCTTCTCTCCGCTGCCGGGTGTGAACGGGGCGCGCGGCTGGAGCAGCGCGGACGCGAGCAGCACACACGCGACGGAGGAGGCTGCGGCGCACGCCCAGCGGCGACGGACGGCCCAGACCACGGCGAAAGGCAGCGAGACGAGGAGGGCCTGGGCCGCGATCTCGGCGATCATGCCTGGCAGCCAGCCGAGGCCCGGGAACATCGAGGCCGCGCCGGCGCAGAGGATGCCCGAGGCGAGCAGCGTGCGTGCGACCCGCCGGCGCCGCTGAGACGAGAACGGGCGTGGCGTCGCGGTCGGTGCATCCGTCATGATCGTCAGGCCTTGCCCATCCCACATCGTCCGAACCGGCTTTCCATCTTTCGCGTTCCGATGCTCGCCGGGGCGTGGGTCGATACGGAGGATAGAAGCGACACACGGCTCCACACTGCCGGCTGGAACGACGGAGGAGGCACACGATGAATCGTACATGGAGACTGGTCGCTGCGGCTCTGACGGTCGGGCTTGCGACGAGCGTGCAAGCGCTCGCGCAGAGCGACGCGTTCAGGTACTACCTCTGCTACACGACGGGCGGGGACGACCGGCAGCAGGGGAACGACTGGGGTTCGCAGCTCCAGTTCGACGACTGGTTGATGGACCGTGAGGCGGTCATCCTGTACCAGCACCACCTCGGCAACTTCCCGCGGGCCGGTGTGCACATGGTCTACTCGACCCCGACCTACATGCAGGACCACCTCGCGCGCGTGGCGTGGGCGGTGGACAAGTTCGTGCCGAACCCGGACTTCAGCGGCGTTGCGATCATCGACTACGAGATCTGGCGTTGCGAGTGGGACCGCACACCGAACGTGCCCAGCCCGCTCGGGCCGGACGCGGAGGACCGCGACTTCAAGGACGACTGGCGCGATCACGTCCTCATGACGTACCCGCACTTCAAGTCGATGAGCCCCTCGGAGCAGGAGGACTTCCTGCGAGACACCTACGAGCAGGCGTGCGCGGACTTCTACCTGGCGACGCTCCGGCTCTGCCAGGAGATGCGGCCGAAGGCGAAGTGGGGGTTCTACGGGTACCCGAGCAAGATATTCAAGCACCAGACCGACACGCCGAAGAACGTGATCGGCTACGGCGATCACACGCACCGGGCCTCGCAGATCAACGACAGGCTTCGGTGGATGTGGGAAGCGGTCGATGCGCTCTTCCCGTCGTACTACGCGCCGCGTTACACACTGCTCGCGGGCGAGCCGAGCCATTGCCCGAACCAGGAGGCGTCGAGGGAGGAGGACCGCGAGTTCCTGCGTTCGAACGTCGCGGAAGCGCGGCGGCTGGGCAAGGGCAAGCCCGTCTATGCGGTGTCGTGGCTTCGGTACCACACGCCGAACAAGGGATGCCGATTCTACGAGTTCCTGAACGAGATCAACTTGCGCAACCAGTTCGAGGTGCCGTACCTCGCGGGTGCGGACGGCGTGGTGCTGTGGGGCAACCTGCTCAACGAGGCGGACTACCTGAGCGAGCAGGCGTACTTCGACCGCATGTTCATCCCGACGCTCGCGGACATCATGCTGACGTACGGGCTGTACGAGGGGGGCGACGGCAAGGCCGGGGGCGACGGCGGCTCCGGCGATGGAAAGGGTGACGGGAGCGACCAGGGCGACCAGGGCGAGGGCGACGGCTCCGTGGGCGACGACGCCGATGCGCCCCCGCCGCCACCCGCCGACAGGCTGAACAACTCCCGTGGCGGCGGGAACGAGGGTCGTGGGGCGGTCCAGAAGCCGAGGGACAACCGGAACCCCGGCGGGCGGAACGAGCGGCCGTAGGCGGTGCGGCCCGTTTGCGAGGCCTATCACTCCCCGGGGCACGATCACGAGGCCCCGGGGAGTTCTCATGCGCACGCCGCGAGCCGGAGCGGGCCTGATTGCGTTGGCGTTTGCGAGCGTGCTGTGCGCGTGCGTGACGACGCCGGAGCCGTCGCGGCCCGCGCCACCCCCCCCTTCAGCGGAGGGCGGCGCTCGCGGCGGGTTCGAGTACCTGTGGCTGGTGACGACACAGCCGAGCGAGGTCCGGCAGGGACGGGACTGGTCCGCTCGGATCGACTTCCACGGCGCTCCGATCGTGCGCGACCGGGCGGTCATCCTGTACGCGAGGCACCTCGGCAACTTCCCCGTCGCGGGGCTGCACCAGGTCTTCGGCAGGCCCGGCGCGCTCGAGGCGCACGTGGCGAAGATCGAGTCCGACCTGGCGTGGATGATCCCGGACCCGAACTACGACGGACTGGCGATCATCGACTACGAGCGGTGGGACCTGATCTGGGAGCGAACGGCGAACGTGCCGAGCGACCTCGGGCCGGACGACCGCGACGAGGACTACCGCGACGACTGGCGCGACTACCTCCTGTCGCGCGAGCCGGACCTGATGCAGCGGCTGTCACGGCCCGAGCAGCGGGAATACTTCAAGCGGACGTGGGAAGAGGCGGCGCGGACGTTTTTCCTGGCAACGATCAACGAGTGCAAGCGGCTTCGGCCGCGTGCCAAGTGGTCGTTCTACGGGTACCCGAGCCGCATGTACGATCGGCGCGAGACGCCCGCGGGCGTGTTCGGATACGGCGACCTGACGCACGAGGCATCGAGGGTGAACGACACGCTGGGGTGGCTGTGGGAAGCGATGGACGCGGTGACGCCGAACGTGTACCAGCCGCGGTACACGGTGGCGGACCGGCGACCGCGCGAGGGCGCGCCGGAAAACACGCCCGAGGAGAACCGCGAGTTCATCCGGACGAACGTGGCGGAGGCGTTGCGCGTAGCGCGCGGTAAGCCCGTGTACGTCCACATCTGGGCGTGCTACGACCAGGCCGCCGGGCCGGAACTCAACCGGACGTTCGTGAACGACGTCAACATGCGCCAGCAGCTGGAGGTGCCGGCCGAGGCGGGGGCGAACGGCGTGCTGATCTGGCACCACCTCGACGGCGAGGAGCGTTTCCGCGAGTTGCAGGCGTACGTGCGCACGACGCTCGCGCCGATCATCCTGGACATCGAGCGCAGGCGTGGCGTGGCGCGCTAGCGGCCGACGGCACGGGCGTACATGGCCTCGAAGCGAGCGAGGATCGCGACGGGTTCGAGCCGCTCGAAGACCCATCGGCGGCCTGACGCGCCCATCGATCGGAGGCGGTCCCGGTCGGCGAGCAGGTCGCGCATCGCGTCGGCGATCGCCGGCGGCGACGCATCGGCGATGACGCCCCCGCCGGACTCGACGAGTTCGGGCCAGGTGTCCACGCCGCGCGTGGTGACGAGGGGGGTGCCGCACGCGAGCGACTCGAAGAGCACGAAGCCGAAGTTCTCCTGGCTGGTGGGAAGGACGAAGATGTCCGCGGCCTGGTAGAGCGAGAGCTTGAGCGCACCGGAGACGAACCCGACGAGATGCACGCGTGATTCGACGCCGCGCCGAGCGGCGTGCGCACGGAGACGGTCGAGGTATGCGTTCTCGCCGTTGCCGGCGATCAGCACGGTGAGGTCCGTGCCGGACGCGATGAGGTCCGCGGCGGCGTCGATCAGCAGCGGAACGCCCTTCTTGTAGTGGACCCGGCTGAGGAAGAGCACGGTCGGGCGCGCGGGGTCGATCTGGGCGAAGCGCTCGCGCGCGAGGCCGGGGCCGGGGAGAGAGCGGAAGGGTTCGAGGTCGAGGAGGTTGGGGATGACGACGCCGAGTTCACGTGGGAACCATCGGCTCGCCTGCCGGAGTTCGTCCTCGGCGGTGAGGTGAATGGCGGCGGCGCGGGCGAGCGAGCGGCCGGCACCGGCGGCGAGAAAGAGCCGCTTCTTGACGGCGCGTTCTCCCATGCACCAGTCGTCGAGTGTTCCGCGGATGCTCCAGACGTAGGGGATGCCTGCGCGCCGGCAGGCGGAGGCGACCTGCACGTTCGATGGTGTCCAGACGCCGTGGAGGTGGACCACGTCGCTTCCCTGGAGCGCGTCGTCGAGGCGCCTCGCCTGCGAGGGCGTGAACAGCCCGCCCGGCAGGCCGGCGGGCGGGAGCGTGAGCACGCGCGGCGAGGAGGCGTTCTCGTGTTTCCAGTCGTCGGGAGCGTCGGAGGCGTCGCAGGTGAGGATGGTGACGCGGTGTCCGCGTGCGTGGAGGGCGGCGGACAGGTCGAGCACGCCGCGTACCGGCCCGCCGCCTTCCAGCCGCAGCCGGTGGAAGTAGTGCGTGACGTTCATCGAGGCTCCGTGCGTCGCGTCTTTGAGGCGAGTTCGGCGTACAGGCTTTCGAATCGGGCGATGACAGCGTCGGGGTTGAGGTTCCGCGTGACCCACGCTCGGCCCGCGCTTCCCATCGCGGCACGTCGGCCCGGATCGTCGAGCAGCGTCGTGATGGCGTCGGCGATTGCGCCGGGGTCACGATCGACGACCGCCGCGCCGCCGCTCTCGACGAGTTCCGGCCAGGTATCGATGAGGCGCGACGCGACGACCGGCGTGCCCGCGGCCATCGCCTCGAAGAGGACGTAGCCGAAGTTCTCCTGGCTGGATGGGAGGACGAAGAGGTCGCAGGCGCGGAGGAGGCTGATCTTGAGGCGGCCGCCGACGAAGCCTACGAAGCGGACCCGGTCGTCGAGGTCGAGCGAGCGGACACGCTCGCGGAGAGATCGCTCGTAGGCGGGATCGCCGGAGCCGGCGACGGTGAGCGTGCAGGCGCGGCCGCGCGTGCGGAGGAGGTTCGCGGCGTCGATCAGGAGTTCGAGGCCCTTCTTCGGGTGAAGGCGGCTGAGGAACAGGACGTGCGGCCCTTCGTTTGCGAGCGAGTCGAACGCCGCGCGTGCTTCCTCGGGACCGGGGGGATCGCGGAAGGGTTCGAGGTCGAGGAAGAGCGGGATGACAGCGGCGCGGGCGCGGGGGAATCGCTTGCGGGACTGTTCGAGTTCGGCAGCGGCGGTGCAGTGAACCGCGCCGGCGCGTTCGAGCGTGCGCCGCCCGGCGAGCGCGAGGTGGAGGGACTTCTTGAGCCGCTTCTGCGCCATGCACCAGTCGTCGAGCATGCCGTGGATGCTGACGACGTAGGGCACGCCGGCGCGTCGGGCGATGGCGGCGAACTGGACGTTCGAGGGGGTCCACGCGCCGTGGAGGTGGAGCACGTCCGCGCCGGCGATGGCGTCGCGGGCGGCGCGGAGTTGGCCCGGGGAGAAGAGTCCGATCGGCAGCGAGGGCGGTTCGAGCCTGAGGAGTCGAGGCGAGCCGGGTGCGCCGGCGCGCCAGGCGTCGGGCACGTCGGTGTCGTCGCAGGCGAGGAGGGTGACCGAGTGCCCGCGGGCCGCAAACTCGCGGCAGAGGTCCATGACGGCGACGACGACGCCGCCGTCCGCGAGGCGCATCGTGAGTTCGACATGGACGACCTTCACGCGCGCTCCTCCGTCCGTGCGCGACCGGGGAATCCGTAGCGGGCCTGGAGTTCGTTGAAGCGCGATGCCATGGCGGGAGGGAGCAGGAGGGGCGTGCCTTCGTTGCGGCGCTCGGCTGAGATCATGGTCGAGGCGGCGTCGAGCCACGGCGCGGGTGCTTCCGTGCCGACGTGCACGGCGATGAGGCGCAGCGTGCCCTCGGGGTCGGCTGTGAGTTGCGGATAGGTGATCTCGAGCAGACGGTCGGCGAGCACGGCGCGCCAGCGGTCGGCCTCGCCGAGGCTGGTGAGCCACTCGTAGGCGCCCTTCTGCGCATCGGTGGCGAGGCGCGCAACCTCGTCGGGGAAGTAGCCGCGCGGCGGCCCTTCCTCGGCGAGGCGTCTCCACTTCAGGTGGTCGCGACCCCACCACTGGTTGTAGTCGGCGTGTCCGGCCATGCGGTAGGGCTGCGTGGTGGCGAGCCGGTGGATCGAACGAGCGACGTCCACGCCGTCGCGGACGATGTGAACCCATCGTGCCGCCCCCCCGGTGAACGCTTCGATGAGGCCTATGCGGTAGACATTGTGCGGGGTCTTCTCGATGAGGGCGGGGCGGCCTGCGCGGAGGCGAGCGCCGAGGATCAGACGGTTGAATCGTTCCTGCGACTCGGGCGTGGCGTCGGCGGCGTCCATGAACAGGCGTGCCTTACCGCGGTAGTGGAGGTTGGTTACGTCGAGCCTACGGTCAACGTTCGCCCAGAGGTGGTACGGCTCGCGGAGATACCAGACGGCGGGGTGCTCGCGGAGGGCGACGCCGAGGATCGAGGTGCCGGATCGGCCGCAGCCGACGATGAAGGCGGGCGGGGTGAGCGCCCCCCCCCCTTTGGGGGCTGGTCTGCGTGCGAGGCGCTCGGCACGGGCGCGGATGACCCGCAGCTTGGCGGATCGGAGCAGGGGTTTGAAGGAGTCGAGCACGCGCGCCTCCGGCGATCAGGCGCCTACGGCGGCGGGCGGTGGCGTGCCGTCGAGCAGCGCGAGCACTTCGTCGGGCACCTGGTAGCCGTGTCGGCGCATCTCATCCATCACGACGGGGAGGCACTTCCGAAGGACATCGGGGTCGAGTCGCTTCCACTTCTGCTGCCTGCCGGGATCGACCCACTCGGTGAGAGCCTTGTTGATCTCGGGCGTCATGTCGAGGCCGCAGTGGGTGAGGATGCGGGCGAAGTGGGTTCCCGGGTCGGTGACGAAGTCCTCGTAGCGGACGGTGTGGACCTTGCCGGGTTCGATCCCGGCGAGGTCCTCGGCGGCGGTCTTCGAGCAATAGGACCACTGGCGAGCGATGATCTCCTCGGTCGAGAGCCGCTTGCGGTCTTCGAGGATGCCGGGGTACCTGACGCCCCAGACGGAGACGTGCTTCTGGCGGAGCACCTTCTTGCGGAAGTGATCGACGATGAGTTTGCCGAGGTAGTAGTGCAGTTGCGACTTCGGGGTGTCGCGGATGCGCCGGCGGATGTGCCGGAAGTGGATGGCGTTATGCCAGCGGAGTTCCGCGCTGGAGAGATTGGCGAGCGGCTCGCGAACGATGTAGACGAAACTCGCCTCGGGGAAGATGGCGCGGACGTAGGGGATGCGGACGACACAGGCGGGCGTCTTTTCCATCACGCGGCGGCCGGCCATCTCGCGCTGGCGCTGCAGGAAGCGCTTGCGGATGTAGGCGCGGACCTTGGGCGTCGCGTCCTCCTCGGTGAAGCGGTCGTGCTTGCGTGCCGGGTCGGCGTAGTTCCAGATGGTCCGTTCCTCATACCAGGAGGAGACATCGGGATGGAGGTCGAAGAGTTCGCGCATCATGGTGGTGCCCGAGCGCGCATTGCCGAAGAGAATGATGGGCGGTCTCAGCCCGGCGTCGCTCTGCCCCATGGCACACGGTCTCCTTCCGCGGAGCGCGAACGCGCCCCGCCCCTCTATCGGCCAATCGTAGCGGCGGCACAAGCCCGGCACGGCGCGGGCGGGCGCGCGCTCAGGGCGGCAGGCCCCGCTCGGCCCGCTTCATCTCGCGGACCTTGAGCACGATCTGGTACTCGTAGATCGCCTGCAGCACGCAGTAGGTGAGGCCCGGGCCGCCGTCGAGGAACCCTCCCTGCGCGAGGTACATGTACGCGAACTTGAGCCAGGGGCGGCCTGGCAGCCGGAAGGAGAGGTTCTTGAGTTCCAGCCGGCGCGTGTTGCGGTCGCGGCTCAGGAGGTTCGCGAGCCGGACAGGCCGCTCGCGCAGGGCCTTCATGGTCTCGATGGCCTCGTAGGTCGAGTATCGGTTGTGGCGTTCGAGCCACTCGCCGATGCCCTTGCTGAAGTTGTAATGGATGAACCGCTCGTGGAGGTAGCCGACGCCGCCGTCCACGATGGGCGCGGGGTTGGCCAGTCGCTCGAATCGGATGTGGGGGGGCTGGAAGAAACGCATGATGCTGCCGGGCGGCATGGCGCGGCGGATCCACCTGCCCATGAAGTAGTTCCGCCGGCCGCAGTAATAGGCGACGGGGTCGCCGCGCTCGCGGGATCGTTCGCCGCGCTCCCACCCATCGGCGATGCGCTCGATCTCGGCGCGGAGTTCGGGTGTCATGCGTTCGTCGGCGTCGAGGTAGAAGACCCAGCGGTGCTTGAAGGGGATGTTCTCCATGGCCCAGTTCTGGTGCGGGCCGCGTCCGTCGTAGGCGCGCTCGAACCACCGGCAGCCGCGGGCAAGCGCGACGTCCTTTGTGCGGTCCGTTGAGAGCGAATCCAGCACGACGACGTCGTCCGCCCATGAGACGCTGTCCAGCAACCCGGGCAGGTTCGCCTCCTCGTTCAGGGTCTGGATGAAGATCGACACAGGCATCGTTCAGCGTCCGGTCAGTTCCGAGGTGTCCACAACATACATGGCCCTTCGGCCGTCCGTGGCGGAGTCGATGCAGACGACGCTCGCGTCGGGGTTGAAGCGGGGGTGGAGGTCCACGCGGACTTCGCCGTCGAGTTCGCGGGGCGTGGGGTAGCGGCCGATCTCGTAGCCGGTGTTCCGGCGGCAGTCCCAGAGGAAGAGGGGCTGGCGCGAGCGGAGGTCGGGGTAACCGTCGGTGACGACCCAGCGGCCCGGCTCCGGGCCGCCGCGGTTGAAGGTGCAGTGACCGTCGCAGGTGAGTTCGCCCCGGGCGAAGGGCCGCGTGGCCGCGTTCTCTTCGTCGGGGATGAGCAGGTAGGAGTCGCGGACGACGCGGCTCATGAGGAAGCGCGGCTTGCCGAGTGCGTAGTAGATGGGCTTGAGTGCGCGTCGTGCGGCGGTCATGGCCGCACCGAGGGGGCCGGCCGTCCCCCCCCCTAGCAGGACGCGCCGTCCCGCCCACGCCAGGAGCGTGGAGTCGTCTCGCCAGTCGTAGTGGCTGACCATGCCCTCCATGAGCAGGCGCAGGCCCGCGCCGTCCGTGCCGATGGTGAAGAGGCGCGAGTGCAGGATGCCGTCGGGGCGGTCGAAGCGGTGCAGGAAGCAGAGCCGCGAGCCGGAGCGGTTGAACATGAGATGGTTGACGTAGTGGTGTGCCGCGTCGCCCATCGGGTTCGGGTGGTGGTCGCGCGCGGCGGCGATGGAGGCGATCAGGGTGCGCTCGCCCGTGCTGAGGTCCAGGCGCCAGACGCCGTCGGTGTCCGGCGCGGGGTCGTCTGGATGGGCGTCGTGCGCGGCGGGAAGGCCGTACTCGCGCCGCAGGCGTGTGAGCCTGCCGAAGTCGAGCGTGGCGGCGGTTCTGCCGTCGGGCGAGACGGCGTGGACCGGCCAGGGGAGGGCGCGGACTTCCGCGCCGGAAGGCTCGACGATGCGAGCGATGGGCCGATTGTCGGCGGTGTCGTTGTAGAGGATGCGCTCGCGCCCGCCGTCATCGATCCATTGGAGTTGTGCTCCCTGCTGCCAGTTCCAGGCGAGTGTGATCCCGATCGCCTCGAACGAGCCTCGCTCGGCGTCGATCCACCCGATCTCGGCCGGCTCGTCGGGGGCGGGGAAGCGGTCGCAGAACCGGGCGCGGTGGGCGAGGAGTTTCGTGCCGTCGGCAGACCACGGGTGCTTGTCGTAGTAGCCGAACCAGTAGTGCCAGCCATCGTCGGGGGAGACCTTGCGGATTGGGCAGGGGCGACGGATCATGGCGCTTCGCGGTCGCGCTCGCGGATCACGCGGTCCTTGACGGGCTTGGCGGGCGTGCCGACGCAGACCTTCCACGGCGGCAGGTCGTGGAAGACGCTGGATCTCGCTCCGACGACGGTGCCCTCGCCGATCGTGACGCCCGGGCCGACGAAGACGTCGGCGGCGATCCAGCACGATGCGCCGATGCGGATCGGCATGGGTCGGAGCGTGAAGCGTCGGTCCTCGTGGTCGTGAGTCGCACCGCAGAGGTACGAGTATTGGCTGACAGTGGCGTGCGCGCCGATCTCGATGGTATCGACGCAGTAGCAATCCACGTCGTCGGCGAGCGTGGCGTAGTCGCCCATGACGAGGTTCCACGGCCCCCAGATGCGGGCGCGCGGGCAGACGCGGGCCTTGAGCGAGACGCGCGCGCCGAAGAGGCGCAGGATGCGGGCGCGCAGGGCGTGCATGGGGCGGGGGATCCAGCGGAAGACCGTTGCCTGCACGAGTCCCCAGGCGACGCGGCGGAGGCGGTTGCCGAGGCTGTGCGGGCTGGGCTTGTTCGAGATGTCGATTCCGGTGTTCATGCCACCGTGTGCCTTGATGTCGCGTGCCTTGGCGCGTTTCTTCAGGCCGAAGCCACGTTGACGAACTCGCGTTTCTTCATCGGCCGCGCGGGCTGTCCCGCCGCGACGGTCCAGCCGGGCAGGGTGTCGCCCTGCACGAGGGAGCGTGCGCCGACGACGGTGCCCGCGCGCAGCCGTGTACCGGGCAGGGCGAGGGCGTCGGCGGCGAGCCAACAGTCGTCCTCGAGCACGACGTCGCGGCGGCGGACGGGATGGCCCGGCGCGGCGGGGTCGCGGGCCTCGGTCGTGACGATGGCGAGTTGGCTGACGACGCAGCGGTCGCCGATGGTGATCCGCCCCGCCCCTCGGAGGGCGGCCCGGTCGCCGATGACAGTGAGCGAGCCGACGGAGAGGAGCCACGGGCAATCGATGGCGACGCTGCGCCGGACCTTCATGTTCGGGGCGAGGCGTGCGCCGAAGGCGCGGAGCACGGCGCGTCGCCAGCGGTTGGCGACGTGCGGCGAGAGCCGGAATGCCCATCGCCCGAGCGTGCGCCATAGGAACACCCTCACGGCGCGTCTCCTTCGGCTGCGGGGTCGAAGGGGCGAGCAGGATTGCCGCGGAGCCAAGTGTCGGGCGGCGCGGACTTGTAGACGCTGGCGCGCGGCAGGACGCGGCAGCGGTCGCCGAGTTCGATCCCGGGGCCGAGGTAGGCGTCCAGGCCGATGAAGCACCCGCGTCCGATGGTGATGGGGGGTTTGAGGAGTGGGAAGCGTGAGTCGGTCATGTCGTGGGTGCCGGCGCAGATGTGGGCGCGGTAGTCGATGACGGTGCCGTCGCCGATGGTGATCGGTCCGAGGCCGTAGAGGATGACGCGGTCCGCGACCTGCACGCGGTCGCCGCAGCGGATGTTCCAGGGAATGGCGATGTCGATGCCCGAGCCGAAGGAGCACCCGCGGCCGACGCGACCTCCGAAGAGGCGGAGGAGAGCGGACCTTGCAGGGGGGAGAAGTTCCCAGAAGAGGCGGCCTGCCGTCCCCCACACAGCCCGAACAAGTTTTTGTTTCGGGGTCCAGATCGACCGGCGCGGTGGAGGCGGCACGGCCTGCGCGGAGCGGGTGCCGGCTGCGGGCGGGTCTTGGGTCGCGTTGGGGGTCATCGGGTCTCCGAAGGGACTGCCGGCGTGCGCGGGGCACCAGCCGCACTACGCCGGTCGAGCGCGAACCGATCGGGTGCAAGCCACAACAGTATCGGCAGGGGTGTGCCGATGGTGAGACCGGGAGCGTTCGGCCTATCGTGCCACCCGTCGCGGCGGGCCGACAGGAGATGGGTGGGATCGGCATGGACCCGACGAAAACCCTTGAAAACCTCGCGAGGAGGTTCCTTCCTCCGTCGGCGGCTCGTGAGGCCAAGCGAGTGGCCGTCTGGCCGCGGTACTGGGCCCAGCGTGCCGCGTGCCGGCGCGGGTTTCGAGAGTACGGGTCGCGGTACCCGCACCCGGTGCTGTTCGTGGCGGGGCTGCCCAAGAGCGGCACGACGTGGCTGGAGAAGATGATCTCGTCGTTCCCCGGCTTCCACGAACTGCTGATCCCCGAGGTGGCGTCGCACGAGCTGCGCACGGGCGGGAGCCACGACTTCGAACTTCCCGACGACATGTTCGAGCGGTTCCGCGGGATGCTGGTGCTGACGAAGATGCACGCGCACGGCTCGGTGCACAACGCGGGCGTGCTGAAGCGTGCGGGCGTGCCGTACGTCGTGCTGTACCGCGACCTGCGTGACGTGGCGGTGAGCAACTACTTCTACGTTCGGAACACGCCCTGGCACCCGGAATACCCGCTGTATGCGCCGCTGCCGCTGCAGGAGGGGCTGCGCGTGTTTTCGGAGCGGACCCTTCCTGCGTACGCGGCGTGGGTGCGTTCGTGGCGCGACAACCGCGACCCCGAGGCGAGCCTGATGCTGCGCTACGAGGACATGCTGGCGGATGCGCGGGGGTCGCTGACGCGGATCGCGGCGCTCTTCGGGCTGGACGATTCGCCGGAGACGATCGGCGGGATCGTGGAGGCGCACTCGTTCGAACGGATGAGCGGGGGCCGTGAGCGCGGGCAGGACGACGCGAAGGCGTTCGTGCGCAAGGGCGTGGCGGGGGACTGGCGGAACCACTTCGACGACGCCCTGCGGCGGACGTACAAGAGCACGATCGGGGAGTTTCTCGTGGAGTTCGGGTACGAGGCCGGGCTGGACTGGTGAGGGTCGCGGGGCGGGCCACTATACTCGCCCCCTTCCCGCGACGGAGAGACCGAGGCATGAGCACGCCGCGCAAGATACTGTTCGTCTGCCAGGTGTTCTACCCGGACACGACGTCGACGAGCCAGCTGTTCACCAGCATGTTCGCGGAGATGGTGAAGGAGGGGCACGACATCACGGCGTTGTGCGCGTTCCCGAGCGGGAAGGAGGGCCGCGGGCGGAAACTCCCCCGGTACGAGGTGTACAAGGGGATCAAGATCCGCCGGCTGGGGTTCCGGATCGACCACAAGAAGTCGCACTACTCGCGGGCGATGTCGTACCTGGGGTTCATGATCCCCGCGTTGCTGCGGCTGTTGTTCGTGCCCAAGACCACGATCGTGTTCGGGGTGACGAACCCGCCGTTCCTGGCGCAGGGGCTGTACCTGGTCTCGCTGCTCCGGGGGCTGAAGTACCAGTACATGGTGCTGGACGCGTACCCCGAGTCGCTGATCGCGTTGGGGATGAGCGAGCGTTCGTTCGTCGCGCGGGCGTGGACGTGGCTGAACAAGATCGCGTACCGGCGCGCGGAGAAGATGATCGTGCTCGGGCGGGACATGACGACGCTGCTGGTGAACCGCTACGGGATCGACGAGAAGAAGTCGATCGTCTACATCCCACACTGGAGCGCGGTCGAGGCGCCCGACCCGCTGCCGATCGAGAAGAGTGCGATGATCGACCGGCTGGGGCTGCGGGGCAAGTTCATCGTGCAGTACTCCGGCAACATGGGGATGTGGCACGACATGGACTCGTTCGTGCGCGCCGCCAAAATGGTCGAGGACGACCCCTCGATCCACTTCCTGTTCATCGGCGAGGGGGCGCGCCGGACCGCGGCGGTGCGGCTGGCGGAGGACCTCGGCTGCACGAACATCACCTGGCACGACTTCGTTCCCCTCGAGCAGGTGCGTGAGAGTCTTTCGAGCTGCCACGTCGCGTTGATCTCGCTGCGAGCGGGGTTCGAGGGGATCGCGGTGCCGAGCAAGTTGTACGGCATCCTGATGAGCGGCCGGGCGGTGCTGGCGCAGACGCCGCTGGAATCCGAGACGGCCTACACGCTCGCCGAGTGCGATTGCGGGGTCACGGTGGCGCCGGGCGACACCGAGGGCCTTGTGCGGGCGATCCGCGAGATGGCCGCCGACCGCGAGCGCACGGCGGAGATGGGGCGCAAGGCCTTCAAGGCGTACAAGGAGAAGTACACCCAGGCGCAGGCGATCGAGGCCTTCTCCGACCTGTGGGGTCTGGACATGAAGAAGCGGCCCGTGCCGTCGCAGGCGGCGGCCGAGACCGCGGCCTGACAAGCACGGACGCCCGCCATGAATCCGCCCGAGACGCGCCCTCCGCTCCGCGTGCTGATCGTCACCGAGGACGATCCGCTGTACGTCGTGCGGTTCTTCGAGGTCTTCTTTGCCGAGTGCCCGCGCGACCGCATCGACCTGGTCGGCATTACCGTGAGCGAGGCGTTCCACGAGCCGATGCACAAGACCGCGCTGCGGATGTGGCGGTTCTACGGGCCGGTGGACTTCGTGCGGCTGTGCTGGCGTTTCGCGCTGGCGAAGGCGAGGCGGCGGACCATCGCGGCGCTGGCGAGCGAGGCGGGCGTGCCGATTGTGCCGGCGCGCTCGGTGAACGACTCCGAGTACGTCGCGCGGGTGCGCGACGAGTTGAGGCCGGACGTGATCGTTTCCGTCGCCGCGCCGGAGATTTTCCGGCGCGACATCCTGGCCGCGGCCCGGGTGGCGTGCATCAACATCCACTCTGGCCGGCTGCCGGTCTACCGCGGGATGATGCCGAACTTCTGGCAGTTGCTCCACGGGGAGCGGGCGGCGGTGGTGACGGTGCACGAGATGGCGGAACAACTGGACGCGGGCGGCGTGATCGACACGCTCGAGTTCCCACTGCGCGAGCGCGACTCGCTGGACCGGGTCATCACGGGGACGAAGCGCGAGGGCGCAAGATTGATGATCCGCGTGCTCGAGCGGTTCCGGGCCGGGCCTGTCGAAGCAACACCGCTCGACATGTCGGGGAAGAAGTACTTCTCGTTCCCGAAGCCGGGCGACGTGAAGGCGTTCAGGAGACGGGGCCATAGGATGCTGGAGAAGGGATGAGGCGCCAGGCACCGGGCACCAGGGAAGGACGGACCTGCTGCCCGCTGCCAGATGCCTGATGCCCCGGCGGCCATGTCGATCGACGTGGAGGACTGGTTCCAGGTCGAGAACCTGCGGGCTGTCGTTGCGCGCGACACGTGGGACGAGCGCGAGTTGCGCGTCGAGCGGAACACCGACCGGATGCTTGAACTGATGGCGGAGCGCGGGGTGCGCTGCACCTGTTTCATTCTCGGCTGGGTGGCCGACAGGTGCCCATCGCTCATCAAGCGCATCGCGGCCGCCGGGCACGAGATCGCCAGCCACGGGTACGGGCATGACCTCATCTACACGCTCACGCACGAGCAGTTCCGCGAGGACGTGCGCCGGGCGAAGCGGCTCACGGAAGACCTGACCGGGGCGGTGGTGCGCGGCTATCGCGCGCCGTCGTTCTCCATCACCGACTGGGCGATCGACGTTCTGCGAGAGGAAGGGTTCGCGTATGACTCGTCGGCGTTCCCGACGGTGGCGCACGATCGCTACGGGAGGCTGGCGGGCATGGACGCGGGCGAGCCGATCGCCGAGATCAGGCCGGGCTTCCACGAGGTGTGCGTCTCCACGCTGCAGCTGGGCAGGCGGGGCCTGCCGTGGGCAGGGGGGGGGTACTTCCGGCTGATCCCGTACCCGGTGTTCAAGCGCGGCGTTCGGCGCATTCTGCGCTCGGGGACGCCCTACGTCTTCTACATCCACCCGTGGGAGATCGATCCGGGTCAGCCGCGGATGTCGGGGCTGCGCCGCTCGCACGCCTTCCGGCACTACAACAACCTGGACCGCTGCGGGGCACGCTTTGCCTCGCTGCTGTCGGACTTCGCGTGGATGACGGTGGGGGAGTTGCTGTCGCGGGAGTCCGGGGCAAGGACAGCGAGGCAGGCCGTCACGGGATGATGACCACGTCGGCCGGATCGACGGCGATGCGGAGGTCGCTGGCGCGCGCGGGCGTGGGGGGGGGGTTGAGTTCCGCGGCCTTCAATCGCGCGCCGCCGGGCAGCTCCAGCGTGTGCTGGGCGATCTCACCCAGGTAGACGGTGTCGAGCAGGCGTGCAGGGAGGGTGGGTTGGTGAGTCCTGAGTCCCGAGTCCTGCGAAGAGGGGAGGAGGCGGAGGGCCTCGGGACGGATGCTGAGGGTGACTCGGGATGCGGGAGCGTGGCGCACGCTTTCGCTCCGCGCCCCGTCATCCGCGATGAGCGCGGCGAGTTCGCCGGCGGGGGTGCGCAGGCGGGCGACGCCGCTCTCAACGCCGAGGACTTCGGCGTCGAGGAAGTTCGTCTCGCCGAGGAACTCGGCGACAAAGCGTGAGCGGGGCCGGCGGTAGAGGTCCGCCGGCGCTCCGAGTTGCACGACCCGGCCCGCGTCCATGATGGCGACGCGGTCGGCCATGCTCAGGGCCTCCTTCTGGTCGTGGGTGACGTAGACGGTGGTGAGACCGGCCTGCTTGCAGATGCGACGGATCTCGGCGCGGAGTTCGATGCGGAGTTTCGCGTCGAGGTTCGAGAGCGGCTCGTCGAGCAGCAGCACGTCGGGGCGAACGACGAGGGCGCGGGCGAGCGCGACGCGCTGCTGCTGACCACCGGAGAGCTGGGTGGGCTTGCGCCTGGCGTAGTCGCCCATGCGGACGGCGTCGAGGGCCTCGCGCACGCGGGCCGTCCTCTCAGGGGTGGGGACGCGCCGCACGCCCAGGCCGAAGGCCACGTTCTGCTCCACCGTCATGTGCGGCCAGAGGGCGTAGGACTGGAAGACCATGCCGGTGTTCCGCCTGTTGGGCGGCATGCGGGTGACGTCGCGGAAGGAGGCATCGGGCGCCGGGCATCGGGCGCCGGGAGGAGAGGAGGCGAAGGCGATCGTGCCGCCCGTGGGTTGGATGAACCCCGCGATCATGCGCAGAAGCGTCGTCTTGCCGCAGCCTGAGGGGCCGAGCAGGAAGAAGAGCTCGCCCGGCTCAACGTCGAGGGAGACGCCGTCAACGGCCCGGGTGCGCGGCGCGCGGGCGACGGGCGGGAACTCCTTGACCAGGCCGACGATGCGGATGGCGGTGGTCATGGGGAGGGAGGGTAGCAGAGCGCACAGAGCCGAATGGCCGAAGAGCCAACTGTCCGAAGGGGAAAACGGGACAGGGGCGAGCGGACAGTGAACGAGACCGGCTGCGGTCGGCGGCTGGGTGGTAGGATGGCGGGATGAGGCGGGCGGGTCATGCGGCCGGCGAGATCGCGCGTTTGCAGAAGTTTCGCGCCGTGCGAGAGCCTGGCGTCGCGATCGGTGCGGCGGCGCGGGCGGTGGCAGAAGGGCTGGAGCGAGAGCGTCGGCTGACGGGAGGGCTGGCGGGGGCGTGGGCCGCGCTCTGCCCGCCGGAACTCGCCGGGCGGTCGCGCGTCGTGCGTTTCGTGGGGGGCGTGGTGACGGTCGAGGTGACGGACGGGGCGACGCGGTTCCGCGTGGATCGCTGGCTGCGCTCGGGCGGCCGGGCCGCGCTGCAGGATCGCGCAGGGGGGGGGATTCGGCGGGTGGTGATGCGGGTGAGGAACAAGAGGGGCGGATAGCGGATGGCGGTTGGCGAGCGGCACGCGCGCGTGGGGGTGGCGAGCGGCGATCGGAGCGGGGCCGGGCGGGCGCTGCCGGGGTGGGGAGCGGGTCGCCGCTATCCTCCCGTGCGGCGGCTGCGGGCGGACGCGTCCCGTGATTCCAGGAGTGTGCCATGAGGTGCTTTGAATCGATTCTGGATGCTGTCGGGCACACGCCTCTGGTGCGGCTGCGGCGGGTCGTGCCTGCGGGCGCGGCGGAAGTGCTGGTCAAGTGCGAGTACATGAACCCGGCCGGGTCGATCAAGGACCGCATGGCCCTGCACATCGTCGAGGAAGCGGAGCGGAGCGGGCAGCTGCGCCCGGGGGGCACCATCGTCGAGAACACGAGCGGGAACACGGGACTGGGGCTGGCGATGGCGGCAGCGGTGAAGGGGTACAAGTGCATCTTCACCATGCCGGACAAGATGAGCCTGGAGAAGGTGAACATGCTCAAGGCGTTCGGCGCGGAGGTCGTCATCACGCCGACCGACGTGCCGGGCGACTCGCCGGAGCACTACGTGAACGTGGCGAAGCGGCTGGCCCGCGAGACGCCGGGCGGGTTCTACGTGAACCAGTACCACTCGCCGGCGAACATCGACGCGCACTACCGGCGCACCGGCCCCGAGATCTGGGACGAGACGGGCGGCGAGTTCGATGCGTTCGTGGCGGGCGTGGGGACGGGCGGCACGATCTCGGGCATCGGCCGGTTCATCAAGGAGAAGAACCGCGAGACGGGACGGAGCGTGCGCGTGGTCGGCGTCGACCCGCTCGGGTCGGTGCACTACAGCCTGTTCTACACGGGGACTCCGGGTGAGGCGCACGTGTACAAGGTCGAGGGGCTGGGGGACGACATCGTGTGCGAGGCCTTCGACATGAAGGCCGTCGACGAGATGCGCCAGGTGGACGATCGGCAGTGCTTCGTGATGGCGCGTCGGCTGGTGCGCGAGGAGGGCCTGTTCTGCGGCGGCTCGTCGGGCGGGAACGTGCACGTGGCGGTGGAGTTGGCCAAGGAGCTCGGGCCGGGCAAGCGCATCGTGACAGTGCTGCCGGACTCGGGGACGCGGTACATCACGAAGTTCCTGTCGGACGCGTGGATGAAGGACCACGGTTTCCTGGAGCCTGCGCGGCAGATGGGCGTGGTCGAAGACGTGCTGCGCCAGCCGCACGGCGAGGTGGTGACGGTGGACGAGGGGGCGACGGTCGCGCGCGTGGCGGAGTTGATGCGGACGCGCGGCATCTCGCAGGTGCCGCTGACGAACGGGCAGGGCAGGCCGAAGGGGATCGTGCACGAGATCGACCTGCTGCGGGGGTTGCAGACGGGTCGGGTGGGGCCGGACTCGCCGGTGCGCGAGGTGGCGAACCCGCTGGACGGGGTCGTCTATCCCAAGGCGCGGGTGGAAGAGTTGTTCCCGATCTTTGAGAAGGACCGGGTGGCCGTGGTGGTGGACCACGGGAGGATCGTGGGGATCGTGTCGCAGATCGACGTGATTGACTACCTGAGCCGAAGGGCGCAGGGCTAAGGGCAGAGCATGAGCAGCGAGCAGCGGTTCGGGACGCGCGCCATCCACGCCGGCCAGCGGCCGGACCCGACGACGGGCGCGATCATGACGCCGATCTACCAGACGGCGACCTACGTGCAGGAAAGCCCGGGCGTCATCAAGAGCGACTACGACTACTCGCGGTCGAGCAACCCGACCCGCAAGGCGCTCGAAGCCAACCTCGCCTCGCTCGAAGGCGGTCGGCACGGGCTGTGCTTCGCCAGCGGGTGCGCGGCGATGGAGTGCGTGCTGCACCTCTTCGAGCCGGGAGATCACGTGCTGCTGTGCGACGACGTCTACGGGGGGACGAACCGGCTCTTCAACCGCGTCTTCACGCGCCACGGCCTGAAGGTCTCGCTGGTGGACATGACGGACGAGTCCGCCACGCGCGACGCCATGACCGAGCGCACGCGGCTGGTGTGGCTGGAGACGCCGACGAACCCGATGCTGAAGGTGATCGACCTGCGGCGCACCGCCTCGATCGCGCACGAGCGGGGCGCGCTGCTGGCGGTGGACAACACGTTCGCGTCGCCGTTCCTGCAGAACCCGCTCGCGCTCGGGGCGGACATCGTGTGCCATTCCTCCACGAAGTACCTCGGCGGGCACTCGGACGTCGTCGGTGGTGCGCTGGTCGTGAACGACCCGGACCTGCACGAGCGGCTGAAGTTCGTCCAGAACGCGGTCGGGGCGGTGCCGTCCCCCTTCGACTGCTTCCTGCTGCTGCGATCGACGAAGACGCTGCACGTTCGGATGGAGAGGCACTGCATGAACGCCTGCCGGCTGGCGGCGTGGCTGGAGCAGCACCCGAAGGTGAAGCGCGTGATCTATCCCGGCCTCTCGTCGCACCCGCAGCACCACCTGGCGACGCGGCAGATGCGCGGCTTCGGGGGCATGATCACCGCGGAACTCAAGGGCGGGATCGAAGACGCGCGCCGGTTCCTCGAACGCCTGACGATCTTCAGCCTCGCCGAGTCGCTCGGGGGGGTGGAGTCGCTCGTCGAGCACCCGGGCATCATGACGCACGCGAGCGTGCCGCCCGAGCAGCGCGCCCGCCTGGGCATCTCCGACGGCCTGGTGCGCTTCAGCGTGGGCATCGAGGACGGCGACGACCTGCTGGCGGACGTCGAGCACGCGCTCGGATGACGCGATCGTGCGACCTCACGCCGTCTTGAGCCGCTCCGAGGTGCGGTTGAGGGCGGGGAACGCCGCGGCGGGGATCGGTCTGCCGAGGAACGGGCAGAGTTTCTCCCAGCCCTCGCCGTTGCAGACGTCGAGGACGAGCAGGTCGCCCTGGCGACCGGCGAAATGGGCGCGCACGGCGGCGGTATGGCGGCGGTAGGCCTCGACAAAGAGGTCGGCATCCCACCCGCGCGTGCCGTAGAGCCGAAGGCGGACCTCGCCGCGCGGCTCGCCGGGGTGCATGGACTCGGGCGGGCGTCGGGCCATGTGCTCGCCCACGGAACGCAGCCACGCGCCGAGGGAGCGCACGGTGAGGATGAACTTCGAGCCGGGGTAGGCCGCGTCGAGTTCGCGGAAGAAAGCGGCGACGGAGATGTCCGTGGCGGCGTCGTGCCCGCAGAGGGCATCGTCGTATCGGCCCGCGAGCATGAGCACGCAATCGGGGTAGTGCAGAGAGCGGTAGCCGAGGGTGCACAGAGCCTCGTTGAGGCTGTTGGTGCCCGTCTTGCTGAGGCCGATTCCGAAGACCATGCCGCTCATGCGCACTCCCCGCGTCGAGGCCGTCTCGCGGGGCAGATCGGTCGGTTCGGGGGCGCGGGTTCACATTCGAGCCGTATCTGGCCCGGGAAATGGGGCGGATAGGCTGTGGGCGTGCCGCGGTACAAGTTGACCATCGCGTACGAGGGGACGGCGTTCCACGGGTGGCAGAAGCAGGAGCCGCCGAACCCGGCTGTGAACCCGGGGGCCGCGCCCGTGCCGGCGGGTTCGGAGGCACGCGAGGGCCGGGCGGTGCTGCGGACGGTGCAGGAGATCGTCGAGCGGGCGGCGCGGGAGGTGGTGCGCGAGCCGGTGCGGCTAGCCGGGGCGTCGCGGACCGATGCGGGCGTGCATGCGCGCGGGCAGGTGGCGGCGTTCACGTGCTCGGGCGACGAGGGGGGGGGCGGAGAAGGCGACGGCGGCGGGACGGAGGCGGCGTCGCGGGGGCGCTCGGGGTGGCCCGTGGCGCGCGGTCTGGACCGGCTGCGCCTCGCGGTGAACGCGCGGCTCCCCGAGGACGTGCTGGTGACGGGGGTCGAGGTCGTGCCGGAGGCGTTCGACCCGATCGCCGATGCGCGGGCGAAGGCGTACTCGTACACGATCCTGTGCTCGGAGGACCGGCCGTTGTGGGAGCGGCGGTGGGTGTTCCACTCGTGGCGCACCCTGAACGCGGGGGCGATGGACCGGGCGGCGCGTCTGCTGGTGGGCGAGCATGACTTCGCGGCGTTCGCGGCGGCGGGGCACGGGCGGCAGACGACGGTGCGGACGATCTTCGATTGCCGGGTGCGCGTGGTGGATGGGTTGGCGGGTGTGCCGGGCGGCAACACAGGAAGCCCGGCCAGCGGCGCGCTGATCCGCATCGACGTGTCGGGCAGCGGCTTCCTCTACAACATGGTGCGGATCATCGCGGGAACGCTGCACGAGGTGGGGCGGGGGAAGATGGACGTGGCGTCGATGCCGGAGATTCTGGCGTCGCGCGACCGCCGCCGCGCCGGCCCGACACTGCCGCCCGCGGGGCTGTGCCTGGAGTGGGTGCGGTACGACAACGGATGAGAGGACAGAACGCGAAGGCCGCGGAGGATTCGCAGAGATGCTCAGTCCTCGTTGAGCGTGCGCTTGCGGCGCAGGGCGTGGTGGTAGAGTTGGGCGAAGCGGTGGGCCTCGTCGCGTACGGCCTGGCAGAGGCGCAGGCCTGGGTTGTCGCGGCCGAGACGGATCGGCTCGGCGCGTGCCTGCACGTAGAGCAGTTCTTCCTTCTTGGCGAGACTGACGACCATGGGCGGACGCACGTTCAGGCCTTCGAACGCTTCGAGCGCGGCGTGCAACTGGCCCAGCCCGCCGTCGATGAGGATGACGTCGGGGTACAACTCGTGCCCCTCGCCAGCCTCGCGATAGCGGCGGCTGACGACCTCACGGATGCTGGCGTAGTCGTCGTTGCCGCCCTCGACCGAGCGGATGCGGTAGCGGCGGTACTCATTGCGGAACGGCCGCCCGTCCACGAAGCAGACCTTGGAGCCCACGGTCTCGCCGCCGTGCAGGTGGGCGATGTCGATGCCCTCGATGCATCGGACCGGCTGGTCGAGGGCGAGCGTGCGCTGGAGGCTGCGCGTGGCCTTGCGCGGGTCGAGATAGCCGATCTCGGTCTCGGGCTGCCAGCCGGCCTTGCGCGTCGAACGCTCGTCGAGCCTGCGCAGGGCGTCGATCTGGTCGCGCAGCACGGCGGCCTTCTCGAAGTCGAGGGCTGTGGCGGCGGCCTGCATCTCGGCGGCCAACTCGCGCAGCATCACGCTGCGCTTCGATTCGAGGAAGCGGACGAAGCGGTCCACGTCGGCGCGGTAGGCGTCACGCGGGATGCGGTCCGCGCACGGCCCCGAGCACTGACCGATCGCATAGAGCAGGCAAGGGCGGAAGTGGCGGTTGCGCGGGTCGCCGTCCACGATGTCCAGCGAGCAGGTGCGGAAGCGGAAGATGCGCTGGAGCATCTGCACGGCCTCGCGCAGCGCGCCGGGGCTGACGAACGGGCCGAGGACTTTCGCCCCGCGCACCAGCGGGTCCTCCGTGCCGTCGTCGCGCACGCCGGAGGGGTTGCGTGTGATGTACACGCGCGGGAAGTCCTCGCGCTGCGTGACGACGAGGTAGGGGAAGGACTTGCCGTCGGTGAGCATCGCGTTGTAGCGCGGTCGGATGTCCTTGATGAGCCGGTTCTCGGCGAGCAGTGCCTCCCACTCGGTCTCGCATTCGAGCACGTCGAAGTCGTGCACGGCGTCGAGCATCAGTTCCTTCTTCGGCCCGAGGTCCGCCGATGGAACGAAGTACGACGACACCCGCGCCGGCAGCCGCGCCGCCTTGCCGACGTAGAGCACCACGCCGCGGTGGTCCTTCATCAGGTACACCCCCGGCACGGCGGGCAGAGCGCGGGCCTTGGCGAGCAGCCGCGCGAGACGCTCGTCACGCGTCTCGGATCCCCATGCGGGGGGAGTGTGGGGTGCGGGTTCGGGCACGGAGGATGGTATGGGAACAACATCCCCATCTCCGGTACCTCGAGCCATTGCAGCGGTCATTCTGTGTGGAGCACAAAGAAAGCGAGATTGGGCGGTCCCCCTCTAGGGGCTTGCTTGCAAAGCCTCGCCGCGCCCTTGGCAACGAACGTGCGCCCCGCGGGCGGGAAACGGGGTACGGGCACCATCCGAGTGTGGAAGAGGAGAGCGGCCAGCGTCACGACGCCGACTCTTCGCCTTTCGGTCGTCCCACGGGCTTCGGGGGCGACTTCGGTCTGCCGGGTTGGGCGATGGCAGCGATGGCGAGGCCGGCGAGGGTCCAGCCGACGACGAGTTCGGCGAACATGGTGATCGAGTAGCGCATCGGGAGATAGAACCAGTTCCACTGCATGGCGTGGGAGGTGAGGGCGGCGAAGAGCGCGATGCTGAGGATGAGGGCTACGCGCCTGCCATAGGGCACGCCGCGTTGGGCGGCCGCGGCGGAGACGGCCGCGAGCAGGAACGACGCGAGCAGGGCGATGAGGAAGCCACGGGCGAAGGTCAGCGGGTCTTCGGTGCTGACGCCATCCTGGCTGTAGAAGAGGAGGGCGACTGGGCCCATCTCGTGCTTGCCCTTCCAGATGGTGTCGGCCATCTTTTTCTGTTCGGCGGTCATGCCCTCGTGGTGGTCTGGGTAGGGCAGGGCGTATGCGCCGCTCGCGCCGACGTGCTGGCGGAGCGACTCGGAGAGCGCGCCCTCGTCCGCGACCCGAGTGATGGCCTGATCCGAGAACGGCAGCACGGTCCAGAAGACGAACCCCCACATGAACGCGACCACGGCGCCGACCAACGCGCCACCGACGACTCGAACGGCCATGCGTGTCTCCAGAAGGTGCCCGCCGAGGCCGCGACCAACGCGAGCGCGGGGGTGCGAGGAGTATCGCACGGCCCGGGCCGGAACGCCAGCGGGTCATCCTGCTGGGTTAGTCCCGGCTTCCCTCGGTGTTTTCGAGTTTGAACACGCCCCGCAGCGGCCCCGCCTTGTCGAGCGTCTCGCGCCACTCGGCTTCGGGGTCGGAATCGGCGACGATGCCCGCGCCGACGGCGTACTCGACGGCGGCATCGATGAAGCGGCCGTGGGCGTCGGCGCGTCCCGCGACCACGGCGGTCCGGATGGCGACGCCGAGCACGGCGCGGCCGGCGTCGTCGATGACGGCGGTCGCCCCGCAGTACGGCCCGCGACGGAAGCCTTCGAGCGAGTCGATGATCCGCATGGCACGCACCTTCGGCGCGCCGGTGACCGACCCCGGCGGGAACGCGGCGGCGAGAAGCCCCCCGAGCGTCATCCCCCCCCTGAGCGTGCCCGAGACCGTGGCGGTGGCCTGCAGGACCCGGGCCGCGCCGGTCGCGTGGCGTTCGATCCGGCGTGGCACGTCGACGCGGATGGAGCCGAACTCGCAGACGCGGCCGAGGTCGTTGCGCATCAGGTCCACGATCATGGCGAGTTCGGCGCGGTCCTTCGGGGCGCGCATGAGTTCGTCGGGGTCGGCGTGGCCGGGGCGCGTGCCCTTCATCGGTCGCGTGACGACACGCCGCGACGCGGGGTCGAACGAGAGAAAGAGTTCGGGGCTGAGCGAGAGGACGGCCCACCGGGTCGGGCCAGCCGCGGACTCGACGTAGACGCCGTGCTCGGGCTGCGCGGTCGCGGCGAGGGAGGCGTAGAGATCGCGTGCCGAGCCTGTAAATCGGCCACGGAGCGCGTGCGCGAGGTTGATCTGGTAGGCGTCGCCTGCGCGGATGTGCTCGAGGGCACGGTCGGCGGCGGCGACATAGGCGGCGCGGCCCGCGACGGATCGGAGCACGCCGAAAGAACCGCCATGATCCGACGGGCCGCCACCGTGAGGGAGCGGCTCTTCGGTCGTGAGCGGACCGCTCCATGACTGTCGCGGCTCGCCGGTGAACCGGTGGAGTTCGATCAAGGGGGGGGTGTCGGAAGGGACCGTGGGGCAGCGGGCCGCGTCCGCGGCGGGTTCGATCAGCCTGCCGAGGTCGTAGGAGAGCCACCCGATCCAGCCTGAGGCGAACGGCTCGGTGAGTTCGGGTTTCGCATGCGCCGTGAGGAGCCGGTCGAGGTCGCGGAGAGGATCATGGATGAAGGCGAGGGGCGCGGGTCGATCGTCTCCAGTCGCGGCGTCGAGCCAGCGGGAGCGAGGGCGGCCGGAGTCGTCGAGCGCAACGCGGAAGGTGGATTCGGCGGCGGCGCGCAGCGTGCCGCGGCAGGGGAGGTTGCACGCGTACACGAGCGGGCGAGCGTCAGGTGCGATCCTCGGCCGTGTCGGTGCGGTTCTGAGAGGCACGGCCGATGATAGAGAGGGTTTGACGGGGTTGTGCGTGGGAGAGAGAGCATGAAGGAGTGGAAGTCGGGGCCTGCAAGGCTCAGCCCCCGAAAGGGAGAGGCGCGGATCATCGATGGTTCACGGGAGTTTTGCGGCCATTGGCCTTCGGTGGTCGGCGCGAACTACACTGTTCGCCCCATCCGGCATGGCGCGAGGGATGGTGAACTCGGACGACGGCGCTTGCGGGATGCTTGTGCCGTGGGCCGGAGGGTTGCCGATACCGCATCGCGGCGTAACCGCCGCTGAGGATGATTCTGACCATGGCGAAGAAGAAGTCGAAGGCGAAAGCCGCCCGTGTCGTCGCGGGCGGGAAGTCAGCGTCCGCACCCCGTTCGATGCCCGCGGCGAAGAAGCACGTCGCCGACCGAGGCCGCGCTCCCGCTCGCGCGGCGGCCCGAAAGCCGTTGCGGCGTGGCGTGAAGGCGGGCAAGATGGTCTACTTCTTCGGCTCGCGGCGCACCGAGGGGAACGCCTCGATGAAGGCGCTGCTGGGTGGCAAGGGGGCGAACCTCGCGGACATGACGTCGATCGGGCTGCCGGTGCCGCCCGGATTCACGATCACCACCGAGACCTGCGCGAAGTACTACGAGCACGGCAAGCGCCTCCCCCACGGCCTGATGAACGAGGTCCACCAGCACGTCGCCCTGCTGGAGCGTGAGACGGGCAAGAAGTTCGGCGACGACGCGAACCCGCTGCTGGTCTCGGTGCGCTCCGGGGCGGCGGTGTCGATGCCCGGCATGATGGACACGATCCTGAACCTGGGCCTGAACGACCAGGCGGTCGAGGGGCTGGCTCGCTCGACGGGGAACCGGCGGTTCGCCTACGACGCCTACCGCCGGCTCATCAACATGTTCGGGGACGTGGTGATGGGCGTGGGGCACGAGCACTTCGAGCGTGCGTTCGACGACGTGAAGCGCCGGCACCAGGTGCGAGAGGACACGGAGGTGCCGGAGGCGGGCATCGTCGAGCTGTGCGTGCTCTACAAGGAGGTCGTGCGTCAGCACACCGGGCACGACTTCCCGCAGAACCCGTTCAAGCAACTGGAACTGGCGATCGAGGCGGTGTTCCGCAGCTGGAACGCGGACCGCGCGATCTCGTACCGTCGGCTCTCGGGCATCACGGGCCTGAAGGGCACGGCCGTCAACGTGCAGGCGATGGTCTTCGGCAACATGGGCGACGACTCGGGCACGGGCGTCGCCTTCACGCGCGATCCGAGCACCGGCCGCAACGTCTTCTACGGCGAGTTCCTGGTGAACGCGCAGGGCGAGGACGTGGTCGCGGGCATCCGCACGCCGCAGCCGGTGGCGCAGATGGCGAAGTGGAACAGGAAGGTCCATGAGCAGTTGCTGAAGATCAAGAACCGGCTTGAGAAGCACTACCGCGAGATGCAGGACATCGAGTTCACGATCGAGCGCGGCACGCTGTACATGCTGCAGACGCGCACCGGAAAGCGCACCGGTGCGGCGGCGGTGAAGATTGCGTGCGACATGGTGAAGGAGGGTCTGATCACCGAGAAGGAGGCGTTGCTGCGGATTCCCGCGGGCGACCTGACGCAGTTGCTGCTGCCGAGTTTCGACCCGAAGGCCAAGGCGATCGCGAAGGTGATCGCGCGCGGGCTGCCGGCGTCGCCCGGGGCGGCGGTTGGCCGCCCGGCCTTCACCGCCGATGAGGCGGTGCAGCGCGCCCGCGCGGGCGAGAGCGTGATCCTGGTGCGCAAGGAGACCAGCCCGGAGGACGTGGACGGGATGCACTCGGCGGCGGGCATCCTGACCAGCACCGGCGGGATGACGAGCCACGCCGCGGTGGTGGCGCGCGGCTGGGGCAAGTGCTGCGTCGCCGGCGCTGGGATGATCCAGATCGACGCCGCCTCGGGCACGTTCACGGTGGGGGGGCAGGTCTACGGCCGGCAGGACCTGATCTCGCTGGACGGTGCGGCGGGGGAGGTGATGGCCGGGGCGGTCTCGACGGTCGAGCCGACGCTCTCGGGCGACTTCGCCAAGGTGATGCGCTGGGCGGACAAGCACAGGACGATGGGCGTTCGCGCGAACGCGGACACGCCCGCGGACGCGGATCGGGCGCGCTCGTTCGGCGCGGAGGGGATCGGGCTGTGCCGGACGGAGCACATGTTCTTCGAGGGCCACCGCATCTCGGCGATGCGCGAGATGATCCTGGCGGAGACGGTGGAGGAGCGCGAGGCCGCGCTGGAGAAACTGCTCCCCTACCAGCGCGACGACTTCATCGGCATCTTCCGTGCGATGAAGGGGCTGCCGGTCACGGTCCGCCTGCTGGACCCCCCGCTCCACGAGTTCCTGCCCAACGACGACAAGTCGCAGGAGGAGATGGCGGCGACGATGCGGGTGCCGGTCTCGAAGGTGCGCGCCCGAGTGAGCCAGCTGCACGAGATGAACCCGATGCTCGGGCACCGCGGGTGCCGGCTCGCCGTCACGTTCCCCGAGGTGCTGCGGATGCAGGTGCGCGCCATCGTCGAAGCGGCCATCGCGTGCGCCCGCGAAAAGGTGCGGGCGGTTCCCGAGATCATGGTGCCGCTCGTGGGCACGCGCCGGGAACTGGACCTGCTCCGCGGCGAGATCGAGGAGACGATCGAGCGGACGCGGGCGGCCGAGGGCTACAGCGGCCGGCTGGACATCCGCATCGGCACGATGATCGAGATCCCGAGGGCGTGCCTGGTCGCCGGCGACGTCGCGGAGGTCGCCGACTTCTTCTCCTTCGGCACCAACGACCTGACGCAGCTGACGTTCGGGTACTCCCGCGACGACTCCAACTCGTTCCTGCCCGACTACCTCCACCGCGACATCCTCGCGCACGACCCCTTCCAGTCCCTCGACCAGACGGGCGTCGGCGAACTCGTCCGCATGGGCACCGAGCGGGGACGCGAGCGGCGCCCCGATCTGAAGGTCGGCGTGTGCGGCGAGCACGGCGGCGACCCGGCCAGCGTCCACTTCTTCCACCGCGTCGGGCTGGATTACGTCTCGTGCTCGCCCTTCCGCGTGCCGATCGCGCGGCTGGCGGCGGCGCAGGCCGCGATCCGCGGCGGGAACTGAGCCGTCACCGGCGCACCGGGGCGATCACTCGGGATCGTGGTCGTCGCGCTCGGGCCGCGTGGTGTCGTTGGTCGGGCGAGGCCGGATTCGCAGCGGCGTTCCCTCGACGGGCCGAGCGGTCGGGCCTGGCGTCTGCCCCGGCCGGGATGCGCCCGGCTGTCCTGGGCGTTCGCCCGCGAGCGCGGCGTCGATGGCCTTGCGCATCTCCTCGAAGATCGAGTCGAACGAACCGTTCTGCGGCCGGCCCGACTCGTACACGATCTCGGACGCCCTCCCGAGCACGATGAACGCCGGGTAGGAGCGCACCTCGTAGAGTTTCGCGACCTCGTCAGCGCCGATGATCTGCGGCCAGTCGTAGCCCGCTTCCGCGGCGTGGCGCACGGCGGCGGCGGCGTCGCGCTCGCGGCACGCCATGCCGACGACCTCGACGCCCTTGTCCTTGTAGTCGCGGTGCAGGTCGATGAGGAGCGGGGCGGCCCGCTTGCAGGGGATACACCACGTTCCCCAGAAGTAGAGCACCGTGACCTTGTCCCGCAGCGCGCTCGGCGACACCGCCTTGCCTTCCGCCGACTTCAGCTCCCACTCCGGGCTGTACCTCGCGGCGGGCGCCGCGCTGGGGGCGGGACGTGCCGCGGGCGGTCTGCGCTCGTCGGGCGCGGGCGCCATCTTGCGCTCGTAGCCCTCGGGGACCGGGATGGTCCAGGTCTGGCCGGCGACGGCGGAGGGATCGGTCGTCGGCGATGAAAACTCGGTGATGATGCTGACGCTGATGCCCGCGCCTCCCGCGATCAGTTCGGCTCTGCGGGGCAGGCCGTCGTTGAGGGCGAAGTGCCATCGCTGCCGGCCGGTCTTGTCGGTGAAGGTGACGACGCCGCACTCGACGCCGTCGGCGACCTCGTGCCTCTCGAACGCCATGTCGGTCGCCGCCAGTGCGTCCGCGAAGGGCCTGGAGGATGCGACCTGCGCGGCAGCGAGCCGGAGGGAATCGCTGACGCGCAGCGGCGTGCTCGACACGCCGCGCGCCGCCACGGGTTGCTCGTAGTAGACGCGGGCTTCGTGGTCGATCCACGCCACGCGCGTGCCGTGCCAGATCGAGTCGAAGCGCACGGGTGTGGCCTGGGCCGTGAGCGAGCCTTCGCCGGTGAGTCGCGTGCGCCACGTCTCCTGCTTGTCGTCGTCGCGCTGCGCGACGAGTTCGCCCTCGGCGCGTCCGAAGTTGTCGGCCAGCCCCGGCGAGCCGGTGGCGTAGGTCTTCAGTCTTGCGGCGAAGATGCCGTGTTCGAGCACGGCGTCCCGCGCCCGTTCGAGCAGCCCCACGACCTCGGGAGGGCGCGAGGCCGCGGGCGCGGCTTCCGGTTCGACGACCTGTCCCGTGGCGGGCCACGCGAAGCAGACGGCCGCAACGAGCACGACAGCGACGCGGAATCGGAGCATGACCGACCTCCCTGGGATTCCCGGCCTCGGATACCGGCATCGTAGGGGCGGGTTCGTGCGGCGGGTCACTCGCGGGCGAGGAGCGTGGCGAGGGCCTTGCCTGGGTCGTCGTGCCGCATCAGGTGCTCGCCGACGAGGACGATCCGCACCCCGGCCCGCCGCAAGCGTGAGAGGTCGTCGGGCGTGCGGATGCCGGACTCACTGACCAGCACCTTCGGATCATCCACGAGGTCCACCAGCCGGAGCGTGTGGTTCAGGTCCACCGCCATCGTGCCGAGGTCGCGGTTGTTGATGCCCAGCAGGCAGTAGGCCCGGTGAGGGAACCCGACGTGCGGGCGGACCCGCAGCAGGTTCTCCATCGAGTGAACTTCCAGGAGGACCGTGAGCTGCAGTTGCTGGGCGAGGATCAGCATGTCCACGATCTGCGACTCGGTCAGGCACTCTGCGATCAGCAGGACGGCGTCCGCGCCGTGGGCGCGGCTCTCCCACAACTGCCAGGGGTCGATGATGAAGTCCTTGCGGAGCACGGGCAGGGGTACGGCGTCCTTGATCCGCTGGATGAAGTCGATCCGCCCGCCGAAGAACTTTTCGTCGGTCAAGCAGGAAATCGCCGATGCGCCGTTCAGGAAATAGGCTTCTGCGATGGCCTCAGGGCGGAATCCATCTCCCTCGTACTCGGGGCGCAGCAGCCCCGCGCTCGGGCTGCGCCGTTTCACTTCAGCGATCACCGCCGTCGGGCTGAACCGTCCCGGCCGGGTCACCGCCGCGAAGAAGTTGCGGGGGGGGTCGGCGGCGGCGACCATCCCCTCGAGTTCGCGCAGCGGGGTCGCCGACATCGCCCGCTCGACCTCGACCCGCTTGTGCGCGACGATCTCGCCCAGCACGCCCGAGGGCTGCCCCGGGAGGTCCTGCCGCGGCACCTCGGAGCCTTCGGGTTGGGTCTCGTCCCGGTCGTTCACGGGGGTCATTGTTGCATGGCTTGGGCTGGCTGTCGCCGCCGGGCCAGCATTCGGGCAATCGGGTGGACGAAAGCAGGGCGAGAGCGGCGGGGGGCTGGACTCGGTCACGGTCTCGGAACTCGTTCGCGTGATGGCGGACTGGCGCGTGGGCCTGCTGGCCGCGGCGTCTGCGCTGGTGCTGGTGATGCTGTGGGCGGGCGACGCGATCCGGCCCGGCTCGCTGCAGCGGTCCGGGGAGCGAGACCTCAAGCCGTTCCCGTGGCCGATCTGGCTCTTCCCAGGGCTGCTCACGTTCGCGGCGCTGGCGCTGACGGCGAGCGCAGCGTCGGCGTGGCCGTGGCTCGTCGGGCCTGAGAGCGGCGCGCTGCGCTACCACGCCGCCGTGCAGGGGGCGACGTACCTCATCGGGGGGATCGTCGCGCTGGGCCTTGTCTACATGATGGCCCACGCCGCGCCCAACGCCGGCCTCAGGCCGCTGTGGAGCGACCTGCCGATCGGCATGGGCCTGTACGTGCTCGCGCTGCCGCTCGTGCTCCTGAGCGGGGAACTGGCGGTTCGGATGCACGCGAGCATCGGGGGCGCGCTGCCCGCCGACGGCGTGGCGCACCCGACCCTCGCCCTGATGCTCCAGGGCGCACAGGGGGGGGGATCGGCATGGGTGTGGGCGCTGATCGCCGCGGCCGTCGTCGGCGCGCCGCTGGTCGAGGAGATGATTTACCGCGTGTTCCTGCAGTCCTCGATCTCGCGCGCAACGGGCCTGCCGTGGGTCGGCATCCTCGCGGCCGCGGTCGTCTTCGCCGTGGCTCACGCCGTCGGCCCCGCGGAGCAGCGCGTCCCGTGGTATGCCGCGGTCCCGATCGGCGTGCTGGGCCTCGCCTGCGGGCTGGCCTACGAGCGCACCAAGCGTCTGCTGGTCCCGATCACCATGCACGCCTGCTTCAACGCCATGAACGTGGCGATGGCCATGTGGGCGACGGGGACGCAGTCGGGTTCCTAAGGCGTGCCTTCCACGATTCACAACGCTCAGACCCAGCGCCTCAAGCCTTGTGGCTCTACTACACTCTTCCCCCATGACGCTGCCCCGCATCCTCACCGGCGACACGCCTACCGGGCGGCTTCACCTCGGCCACTGGGTCGGCTCGCTCGAAAACCGCGTGCGGCTCCAGCAGGACCACGAGTGCTACTTCCTGCTCGCCAACATGCACGCCTTCACCACGCGCGCTCACAAGAGCGCGGACATACGCCGCGACACCATCGAGATCGTCAAGGACTGGCTGGCGGCGGGGATCGACCCCGAGCGCTCGACGATCGTGCTCCAGACCGAGGTGCCGGCCATCGCCGAACTCACCTGGTTCTTCGCCATGCTCCTGCCTTTCAACCGCGTGATGCGCAACCCCACGCTCAAGACCGAGATCGAGACCAAGGAACTCGGCGACACCTACTCCTTCGGCTTCCCCATGTACGCCGTCGGCCAGTGCGCCGACATTCTCGCCTTCCGCCCCGCCCATGTCCCCGTGGGCGAGGACCAGGTCGCGCACATCGAGATGTGCCGCGAGGTCGCGCGCCGCTTCGACCAGGTGTACTGCGGCGTGGACCCGCAGGCGGAGGACGCGGACTACGAGCGGCTCGGCGGGGTCTTCCCCATCCCGGCAGCGCTCGTCGGTCGCGTCGGGCGGCTCGTGGGGACGGACGGGAAGAACAAGATGTCCAAGAGCCTGAATAACGCGATCTTCCTGAGCGACACGCCCAAGAGAGTGAAGACGCGCGTCGGGGAAATCTTCACCGGTCGCCAGAGCATGACCGAGCCGGGCGACGTGAACAACGCGCTCTTCGAGTACGTGCGGGCGTTCATCAAGGACGAGGAGCGCGTGAAGGAACTCGAGCGCCGCTACGCCACCGGCGACAACATCGGTGACGGGCACGTGAAGGCTGAGGTTGCGGAAGCGATCAACGCGCTGCTCGAACCGATGCGGGCACGCCGGGCCGAGTACGAGAAGCCCGGCGGGGATGACGTGATCCTCGACGTCATCCGGCGCGGCACGCGCCGAGCGAACGAGGTCGCCGAGGAAACGCTCGCGATGGCCAAGAAGGCCATGAACCTTGACTTCGGACCGCGCCGCGACCTGCTGCCGACGTAGCGGACGGCCGCGATCGAACACGAAGGGCGCGAAGAAGGCGACGGGGAATAGCAGGTCTTGGGAAGGCCCGCCCCCGATGCGTGTCGAGGCGCACCGCCGTCCGATACTGCGTCACTCAGCCACTTCTTTGCGACGCATCCTCGGCCGCCGCAGCTAGCAGCCCTTTCCGCCAGTGCCAGCGCTTCAGCAGCAGGTGCTGCTCGTAGGCGAGGCGCACGAGCGACTCGGTGTGCGGCCCTGAAACGGCGTCCGCGGGCAGGCCGGCCAGCGAGCGGAACGACGCTTCCAGTCGCTCGGCCGTCGCCCTCTCGCGGCGCACGAACTCGCGCGAGTACTCGACTTCCTCCCCGTTTGTCACGTCGCGTCCGAACATGGCCCTCGCGCATTCAGGCGCAGCCCTTGCGAAGCCCCATGCCGCGTGCCCCAGCCGGAACTCCCGCCGCAGGTAGTCGTCAGGCTCCATCCTGTGATCGTGGACGGCGGCGGCCTCGGGCCTGTAGAGCACGCGGGTGCCGAATCGCTGTCCGAGCCGCCACGCGAGTTCGTCGTCCTCGTAGCCGTAGGTGTCGGGGAACACCGAGAGTCCACCCGCTTCGCGCACGAGCGACGCTGGGGCCGAGAGGTTCAGCATCCAGGCGTGACGGAATCCCCAGTCGTGGTCTCGCCCGACCTCGCCCGTGCGCACCATCGCGTCCATGCGGTCGTAGAAGAAGATCATCGAGGTTTCGCGGATCAGGCGGTCGAACAGGCGATCAGGCTCGTGGACGCGCCACGGCGCTGCGCCGACCACGAGCGCGGTCCGTCCCGGTTCGTTCGCCTCGCGCTGAGCCGCGAGGTGCGCCGCGAGCAGTCCTGCGTCCGGCACAACGTCGTCGTTGAGGAACACGATGGTTTCGCCGCACGCCCGCGCCAGCAGCGCATTGCGCACTGCCGCCTGGCCTCCTCGTGGCAGGGGCACGACAGCCAGCCGATCGGATCGATCGGCCGGCCAGGCGTCCCGCAGCGCAGTGCGCACCGCCTCGGCAGCCCGCTCGTCTCGCGTCCCGCCGTCGATACCGACGAGCGTCTCGAACCGTTCGGCGTCGAGGGTCTGCCGCGCGAGCGCGCGCAGGCACGCGGCCAGTTTGTCCGGCCTGCCGTGGGTCGGGATGACGACGCTCATCTCCACCGGGCCTGTTCTCCTGGTCGTGTTCGCAAGGTCCGGTTCTGCTTATCGGCCGAAAACGGGTGAAGCCTTGCCGGGTGTGCGGCGAAGTGGCCCGGCGTTCTGTCCGATAGGCGATGGAGAGGGGCACCCGCCCCCGGAACGGAGCGATCCATGGCCGAGACCGAATCCCCGCGCACCAGCCTCGAACGAGCAGGCCCGCCCGTGGAGGTGAAGGCGAGCGACCGAAGGCGGCACCCGAGGTACGCGGTGACGCGGCCGTGCAAGTTGATCCACCGGGACAGCCGGCGTTTCGTGCTCGCGGGCACGTACGACCTCTCCGCGGGAGGAGCGAAACTGCTGGTCGAGTCGCCGCGCCCGTTCCTGCCCGGTGACGCGGTGGACGTCGCGATCGGCTGGGGCGGCGAGATCGTGCTCGCGCGTCAGCGGATGGTCGGTGCGCGGGTCGTGCGAGCGGAAGCGGGCTTCGACGGCCGCCAGCGCATCGCCATCGAGTTCGACAGCGCACAGTCCGTCGGGGCGGCAGCGGCCTGAAATCGGCCCTCGGCCTCCTATAGTTGTAGTGGGAGGCCGCGATGCTCTGGCAGCCGTCGCTCAGCGACCACTATCTTCGAATGGCGCCGGACGAGTTGGCCCGGCAGATCGACGATCGCCGTGCGCACCTCGGGGATTCGCTGGTCATCCTCGGGCACCACTACCAGACGGACGACGTGATCCGCCACGCGGATTTCACGGGCGATTCGCTCAAACTCAGCCAGATCGCGGCCCGCGTCGCGGGCGAGCGACCGGTGCGCCACGTTGTGTTCTGCGGCGTTCACTTCATGGCCGAGACCGCCGACATGCTCACGCCCGAGCACGTCGAGGTGATCCTGCCCGACCTGTCTGCCGGCTGTTCGATGGCGGACATGGCGGACTACGACGACGTCTGCGAGGCGTGGGACATGATCCACGCCGCGCTGGGCGATCAGGGCTGGCGCGGTCGGATCATCCCCGTAACCTACGTGAACTCATCGGCAGCGATCAAGGCGTTCGTCGGGGAGCGCGGCGGGGCGTGCTGCACCAGTTCCAACGCAGACCGCGTCTTCGAGTGGGCGCTGGCGGGTGGCGACGAGCCGGGCGCGGGGGACGAGGTGAAGGTGCTGTTCCTGCCCGACCAGCACTTGGGGCGCAACACGGCCGCCAAGTTCGGCGTGGACGTGGCGACCGAGTCGTGCCTCTACGACCCGCGGCAGACCCGGCAGGGGCACCCGCTCGGCGGGGCTTCGCCCGGCGCCCTGCTGGATGCTCGCGTGATCCTCTGGGCGGGGCACTGCTCGGTCCACAAGCTGTTCCGCCCCGAGCACTGCGACGAAATCCGGGCCGAGAACGAACGCCGCCGGGAGCGCGGCGAGGAGCCGGTGCGCATCCTGGTGCATCCTGAGTGCTGCAAGGAGGTCGTGGACCGGGCGGACCTTGCCGGCTCGACGGAGTTCATCATTGAGACGATCCGTCGTGCCCCGCGCGGCAGCCGTTGGGCCGTGGGCACGGAGGTGCACCTGGTCGGGCGCCTCTCGCGTGAGGCCGCGGCGCGCGGGGTCGAGGTGCGCATCCTCTCCGACTGCCAGTGCCTGTGCACCACGATGTACCGCATCGACGAGCCGCACCTGCTCTGGACGCTGGACAATCTGTGCGGGATTGGCACGCCGCGCGGCGAGCCGCGGAGCATGAACGTGATCCGCGTGCACCCCGAGGTGCGTGCGCATGCGCTGACCGCGCTGGAGCGGATGCTCCGCCTGGCGGGCGTGAAGCCTGTGGCCAGTTGCGTGGATTGACCGGGCGATCAGCCCTTGGGCGCGCGTCCGTCGTCGGAGGAAGCGATGCGCCCGCCGCCCGTGCGGACGTGCACTTCCGCCTTTCGGGCGCGCTTGCCGGCCGGGCGGACCTCGACGATGCGGGCGTTGCCGTTCTCGATGCTGTCGCGCATCAGTCGGCCGGGCTTGAATCGGACGGTGGGGCGACCCGGCACTTGCACGGGCTGGAGAGTCTTTGGGTTCTGGGCGGTTCGCGGGGCGCGCTGCCGGACCTCGAAGACGCCGAAGTCTCGGAACTCGATGCGGTTGCCCGCGGCGAGGTCACCGCCGATCTGTTCGAGGAACTCCTGCACGATGCGCTTGACCGCCGCGCGCTTCTCGCCCGTTCGGGCGGTGATGCGGTCGATCAGGTCTTTCTTGGTGATGGTTTTCATCGCCGCCCGCTCCCCCTGCGCGTTCCGTTCGGCGTGTCGGCCGACGGGAGCGTCCTCACCACCCGTGCAGCGGGCCTCGTCCCCCGACGAGTGAGTCTCCGTTCACGGGGCATCCTGACTCTTCCGGGGCAGAGTGTCGCACATCGGCAGCGTGCGGTCAACACCGGCGTTCGGGACCGGCCCCGCAGGCCGCCGGAAGGGGGTCCGCAAGGGGTTTGTTGCTCAGAATCGGAGGACGGCCCCGGCATAGAGACCCGCGACGCTCCCGCGCCACTCGAACCGCTCCGGTGCGTCCCCGTCTTCCAGGCCGACGACGAGTTGCCGGTAGCCCACCTGCACCCCGAGGTTCTCGACCGGCCGCCAGGTGAACCCCACGCCGATGTCCGCGGACCATGAGGACTGGTCGCCCCAGCCGAACGCGCCGCCCGCGCCAACGACGTCAATCGTGAAGCGCTCGTTGATGTCGAGTTCCCACCGCAGCCCGACGATCGGCTCGGCGAACAGGCGGTCGGCGGAGACCGATACGCCGTCCGGCGCCTGCAATGACGCGTCGAAATCCACGTCGTGGAAGCGCGCGCCCGCGAACCCGATGAGACGTGAGCGCAGTTGCACACCGCCGTTTTCCGTTGTGCCCCGCTCCGCGGTCAAAAACTCGTACCCGCCGGTTGTGTCGAACGTGACGTAGTCCATCGAGAGGTCGAGCACGTCGCCCGCGTCGAAAGCGATCGGTCCGAGTTGGCCCGGTCCATCGGCGGCGAAATCGCGCCCGCCGGAGGACAACGCGAGCGCGGAGAACGAGATCCGCCATGGGCCGCGCTTCAGGTGGAGTTCGCCGAAGGGGCTGGCCCGAGGGCTGTCCAGGTTCAGATCCCCGAAGTCCAGTTTCTGGCCGTTCCCCGAGGCTTCCGTGCCCGGCAGGCGAAGGTCGCCTGAGGCGCCGACGAACCAGACCGCCGGCTCAAAGCGAACCGTCCAAGAGTCCTTGCCGCCGAGGGGGGTCTCGTTCTGGCCGACGGCCTGGGCAGAAGCAGCAACGGCACTGACGAGGGCAACGAGCAGCGAGGGCAGACGGGGGGTGGTCATGGCGGTTTCCGGCGTCTCAGGAGCCGGGAGCGTAGCGTGCCCTTCCGTCCCTGACGATGAGAGCCGATGAGAGCACGGGATGGCCGACCACCCTACCCACGACAACGCGGGGGACGAGCCTGCCGAGGCCGCGAACCTTGTGCGCCTTGCGCCGGGGGTCGCAGTGCGGCCGGACGCCTTGCGGTTCACGTTCGTGTCCAGTTCCGGCCCCGGGGGCCAGAACGTGAACAAGCGGGCCACCCGTGCGGTTTTGCGCGTGCGACTCGACGACCTGCCGCTGCCGCCGGGCGCACGGGGCAGGCTTCGGCGTCTTGGGGCGCGCCACTTGGCGGATGAGAAGGGGGAACTGGTCATCGCCGCGGACGAGTACCGGTCGCAGTCCCGCAACCGGGCGGCGTGCGTGGAACGCCTGGCCGACCTCGTGGAGCGGTCGCTGCACGCCCCCAAGCCGCGCCGGGCGACGAAGCCGACGAAAGGGTCGGTCGAGCGCAGGATCGCGGCGAAGAAACGCCGGGGGGAAACGAAGCGAACACGCCGGCGAACCGACGAATAGGCCGATGTGCGGCTGGCGGTTCGGTCGCTTAGAATCGTTCCATACTGTTGGTGAAGGAAAAACCGCGAACTTCGTGCCACCGAGATCGACTCTGCGATCTCGGTGCGATGCTTGTACGACGAGCACGCAACGCACCGACTTCGGCTTCGAGCAGCCGAAGTCTGTGACACGGTTGCTGGCACAGTTGATTGTTGCCGATGACTTCCCACTTCTTCGCCCTCGCCATCGAGACCAGCAACCCATCCGCCTGCCCTGCGGAGGTCGGTTTCGGCGTGATCGGCGGCGAGGCAGCGGCTGTCGAGCGTCTCTCGCCGGCACGCCGCCACGACGACGACCTGATGCCCGCGATCGACAGGCTCTGCAGCCGCACCGGCGCGCGACCCGCCGACCTGCGGGCGGTGGTGGTTTCGCTCGGCCCCGGCGGCTACACGGGGCTGCGCATCGCCGTCACCACCGCCCGGTTCATCGCCGAGGCTACGGGGGCGGTCTGCATCGGCGTGCCGACGGCGGAGATCGCCGCGACCGCAGCGGTCCGCGACGGTCGGCCCTTCGCTGTCGCCCTTGCCTCGAAGGGCGAGCACGCCTTCATTACCCCGTTCGACGCGCGAGGCAACCCGACCGCCGAGGGGCGAGTGCTCGACGCCGGGGGCGTGATCGCGCTGGGATTGCAGCGTCTTGTCGGAGACAGTTATTTGCCCGAGTCGATCAGTCGCACGGCGATGGCATCCGGCATCTCGATCGAGCCGCTCGTCCTCGGCGCGTCCTGGCTCCTTCGCGCCGCGGCGGGGCGAGAGTTCGTCGATCCCGCTCGAGTGCTCCCGATCTATGCCCGCGAGCCTGAGGCGGTGCGGCTCTGGCGCGATCGGGGGGGGGCTGGGGAGTAATCGGACCTTGCGGCCGGTGGGAACAGAACCGCACCCTCACGGTCGCGGCTCGTTGTGGGAGTCGTTGATTCACGATGGTTATGGGTTGGCGTGAAGTTGGGGGGTCTGCGCGCCGATGCACCAGCAGCGCAGGGTCGGCGCGCGGGGTTCCGCGCGTCGGCGGCCACGGACGGCCGACCCGCGCCCAGGGCAGGGACGGCAGCCATGAGCACCGACAACGGCCAGCAGACCTGGGCGGAGAAGAAGATCTTCACCACCGGCGAGGCCGCCGAGGTCTGCAAGGTCAGCCAACAGACCATCATCCGCTGCTTCGATTCGGGCCGCCTCTCAGGGTTCCGAGTGCCCGGCTCGAAGTTCCGCCGCATCCCACGCGATGAGCTCATCCGCTTCATGCGGGCGAACAACATCCCGACCGACGCCCTCGAGGGCGCCCGCAAGCGAGTCCTTGTGGTGGACGACGACGAGGGCATCCTCGAACTCTTCCGCGACGTGATGGGCGGCGACGAGCGCTTCGAACTGCGCACCGCCTCGACGGGCTACGACGCGGGCATGCTCACCGAGAGTTTCAGGCCGCACGTGCTCATCCTCGACTACATGCTCCCGGACGTGAACGGGAACGTCGTCTGCAAGCGCATCCGCGAGAAGCCGGAACTCGAGGGGACGCGGATCATCTGCGTGAGTGGTGTGGTGAACCAGGACGAGGTGGCCGCGCTGCGGCGTGCCGGCGCGGACGAGTTCGTCAAGAAACCGTTCGACGTCGGCGCGCTGATGGAGCGCGTCGCGTCGCTGCTCGGTCTCGAGCACACCGACGCGTAGCCCCGTGATTGACCAGACGACCGATCCATCCCGCGCCCGGCACGCCGAGCTGGTGCTCCAGCAGGTGGACGCGCTGCCGACGCTCTCGCCCGTGGCGACTCGCCTGCTGGCGGTCGGCAGCGCGGACGACGCCGACCTCGACGAGATCGTCACGCTGCTTGAATCCGATCCCGCGCTGACGGCGCGCATCCTGGGTCTGTGCCGCAAGGCCGCCCACGGGCTTGGCGACCGCGTCACCACCGTCCGGCGTGCCATCATCATGCTGGGTCTCGAGGCCGTCCAGTCCTCCGTGCTGAGCGTGAGCGTCTACGACCTGATGAGCAGCCGCGGGAATCACCGCCGGGAACCGGCCCAAGGCTCGGCCGCCTTCGACCGGGAGGGCTTCTGGAAGCACGCTCTCGGCGTCGCGTGCGCCGCCGAACTCTTCGCCCACCGCTACCGCAAGCTCGGCGTGCGGGCCGACGAGGCCTTCACGGCCGGCCTGCTGCACGGCGTCGGCAAGCTCGCGCTCGACCTCGTCCTCCCCGAGGCCTACCAGCGTGTCGTGATGGTCGCGCAGCAGCGCGGGTGCGACAGTGCTGCCGTCGAGCGCACCGTCATCGGCATCGACCACCACACGGCGGGCCGGCGCATCGCGGAGCGCTGGGGCCTGCCCGGCGAACTGCGCGACGTGATGTGGCTGCACGCCCAGCCGCTCTCGTCGCTCCCCGTCGATTCGCCGCACGAGTTGATCGCTCTCGTCACGCTCGCCAAGGCGCTGTGCCGCGAGATGCACATCGGCTGGTCGGGCGATTTCGGGCCGCCCCCTGCGTCGCGCTCGGTCTGCGAGGAGGCGGGCCTGGACACGGCCGCGATCGACCATGTCGCCACGCACCTGCACGACTCGGCGGCGCAGCGCTTCCAGGTGCTCGGGCTGGACGCGCGCCCCACGCCGCAACTGCTCTTGCAGTCCATCGCCAACGCCAACCGGCGTCTCGGCGACCTCTACGCCGCGGCCGATCGCCGCGCCCGCCAGGCGAAGCGATCCGCCTGTGCGCTCGAATGCATCGAGGCGTTCCTCACCGACCACGACGCCGTCCGGGGCACGATCGAGACCATCGGCGCGATCGCCCGCTCGGCGGCGCGCACGCTCGGCCCGACGCGCTGGAGCGTGCTTCTGCGCCGCCAAGAAGGCGAACCCTGGCTCGCTGTTCGTTTCGGTCCGGAGGGGCGTGTCGAGCACGCCGCAGCCGTGTCCCGCGACTCCTCTTCGAAACTCAGCGCGGCCATCGCCTCGGGCGGTCGCAACGTGCCCCCGCTCCCCTCGGGCGCGCTCGACGCGACGGGGCTGCGCGCCCAGCCGAACACCGCGCTTCGCGTGCAGCGTGCCGCCGGCGCGTCGCAGGTCTGCCTGCTGCTTTCCGATGAGACCCCCGCCGGGAGCGAACTCGGCCCCGCCGATGCGCTGCTGGCCAGCTGGGCGGCAGCGCTCGACGCCGCCGCGCGCCACGAGCAGGCACAGCGCATCAGCGAACAGCTCGCCGAGGTGAACCGTTCGCTCGTCGAGGCCCGGGACCGGCTGGCCGAGACCGAGGCCCTCGCGCGGCTGGGCGAGGTGACCGCGGGTGCGGCCCACGAGATGAACAACCCGCTCACGGTCATCAGCGGGCGCAGCCAGTTGCTGGCGCGCCGACTGAAGGACGATGCCGACCGGGCATCTGCGGAGGCGATCGTGCGGGCCGCCGTGGAACTGAGCGACATGATCACCGCGCTGCACCTCCTCGCCTCGCCGCCCGCGCCGAAGATCGAGCGTGTCAGGCTTCGCGCCGTGATCGACGCCGCGATCGAGGAAGCGCACCGCCGAACGGGCGTTCGGCAGGAGACGGAGATCGACCTTGGCGACGCGCCGGTCGAGATCGACGCCGACCGAGAACTGCTCGTGCGTGCCATGGCCGAGATCATCTGCAACGCCGTCGAGGCCGCGCCGGGAGGCTGCATCCGGGTTCTGGCTCAAACCGACCCCGCGGATAGCCGACTGTTGGTTCGGATCGTCGATCAGGGGCCAGGCATGTCGGCAAAGGCTGCGCGTCACGCATTCGACCCGTTCTTCAGCGAGAAGCCCGCCGGGCGACAGACCGGCCTCGGGTTGACGCGGGCGCGCCGCATCGTCGAGATTCACGGCGGCGAGATCGCCCTCCAGAGCGAAGCCGGCAACGGCACCACCGCCACGATCGCCCTCCCCTTGGCGCGAGCATCATCCGGGGAAGGGAGTCTGGCCGCGTGAGCGCGACGCCCGAACAGCCCGGACGACCGGAAGCCAGCGGGCGCGGCCGGCGCGCCCAGCGGCTCCCGACGACGCCCATCGGCGCGGGCGCGGAAACCAGCCTCGCGGACGCCAACGCCCGACTTCTCATCGTCTCCATCGATGCCGCCGAGCGACAGCGGCTCGCCGCGACACTCGCCTGCGGCAGCACGGCGTGCGAGCAGGCCGACTCGATCGCGGACGCGCTCGCCGCCGCATCCACGAGCCGGTTCGACCTTGCCATCATCCCCGCCGACCTTCCCGGCGGTGCCGGGTACGAGCTCTCGCGCGCCCTGACCGAGATCGACGAATCGCTCGGCACGGTGATGCTGGCCGGCTCGGCCTCGATCGACGACGCCGTGCGGGCGATGCGCGCCGGCGCGCTCGACCTCATCGTCGGCAACCTCGGCCCGGCCGAACTGCGCGAGCGCATCGCCTCATCGCTGCGCCGGGCCCGCGCCGCACGGGAGCGTGCCGACCGCCTCCGTCGGCTCGCCAACGTCTGCCGCGAACTGAACGACGCCCGCGAGGGCATGGCCTCGCAGGTCGGCTCGCTCTGCGACGACCTCGCCGGGGCGTACCAGGAACTCAGCGATCAGATCACGCACGTCGGCGAGGCCGCCGAGTTCAACAGCCTCGTCCGCCAGGAACTCGACCTCGAGGCCCTGCTGCGCACCGTGCTCGAGTTCATCCTCGCCAAGATCGGGCCGACCAACGCCGCCGTCTACCTCCCCTCCACCAGCGGCGACTACTCGCTGGGGGCGTACGTCAACTACGACTGCCCGCGCGACTCCACCGAAGTCCTCCTCGAACACCTGGCGGGGGTGATCGCGCCGCGCTTCGAGCGCAGCGAGGCCGTCGAACTCATGCCGAGCGAGGACGACCTCCACGCGCGACTTGGCGACGATGCCGACTGGATCGCCGGTAACGCTCTCGCCTGCTTCTCCTGCCGCCAGGACGGCGAGTGCCTGGCGGTGGTGGCCCTGTTCCGCGAGCGGCGCACCGGCTTCAACGCCGACGCCGTTCGACTGCTCGGCACGATCGCTGACCTCTTTGGCCGACAACTCGCCCGAGTGATCCACGTCCACCATCGGCACCTGCCGAAGGACAAGTGGGGCCTTCCCGGCGCAGCCGACGACGACGACATCGACCTGGCGGCGTAGGCCGCCCGGGCATCCAACCCGCCAACCCCCGAAACCGCGAGGCCCCTTCGCCGAATCAAATCGCGAAGGGCGGGTTTCATTACACTGGAACGATCTCGGCCTCGGTGGCCGACCGTCCGCAAGGGGGGTCGCATGATCGACCTGCTGTTCACGGGCAGCGCAGTCTGGTTCACCATCCCGGCCCTCATCGGCACGGTGGTCTTCGCGCTCCGGCTCGGCCTCATGCTTGTCGGCGGGGGCGGGGCCGAGCTCGGTGACGTGGATATCTCCGACGCGCACGGCGACCCCGGCAAGGCGTTCGAAGTGCTGTCGATCCAATCGGCGACGGCATTCGCGATGGGCTTCGGCTGGGCGGGGCTGGCCTCGCTCAAGGGCTTCGGGTGGTCCATGCCGACGAGCCTGCTGCTCGCGGCCGTCGGCGGGGCGGCGATGGTCTGGCTGCTCGCCGTCCTGCTCAAGGGCATGTACGACCTTGAGGCGAGCGGCAACGTCCCCATCGGGGACGCGCTGGGACACGAGGGCGACGTCTACCTCACCATCCCCGCGCGCGGCGCGGGGCGGGGGCAGGTGCGCGTCGTGCTCGACCAGCGCCAGCGCACCTACAACGCCACCACCGAGGGGGAGGAACTGCCGACGGGGACGCGCGTCCGGGTGACGCGCGTGAACGAGGACAACACACTGACGGTCGCGCGGTCGGACTGACGCCGCGTTACGAAGGGAGAAGGGAACGTGAACGATTCGCTCATGATTACCCTCGCGCAGAACGCCGCAGGCGGGTCCAGCCCCGTGCTCGCGCTCGGGATCGTCGGCGCGGTGCTGATGATCCTGCTCTTCGTGACGGTGATGATCGTCAAGCAGTACAAGCGCTGCCCCTCAAACCGCATCCTCGTCATCTACGGCAAGGTCGGTGCGCAGCGGGCCGCCAAGTGCCTCCACGGCGGCGGCGCGTTCGTCATCCCGCTCATCCAGGACTACGCCTACCTCTCCCTCGAACCGATCGTCATCGATATCCCCCTCCAGGGCGCGCTCTCGCTGAACAACATCCGCGTGGACGTCCCCTCCACCTTCACCGTCGGCATCTCCACCGACCCCGTGCTCATGAACAATGCCGCCGAGCGCCTGCTGATGCTCCCAACGCAGGCCATCCGCGAGCAGGCCCAGGACATCATCCTGGGGCAGTTGCGCCTGGTGATCGCGACCCTGACGATCGAGGAGATCAACAAGGACCGCGAGAAGTTCATGAACCACATCAACGAGAACGTGGGCCAGGAGATCAACAAGATCGGCCTCGAACTCATCAACGTCAACATCCGCGACATCACGGACGAGTCGGGCTACATCGTGGCGATCGGCAAGCGCGCGGCGGCGGAGGCGATCAACCGCGCCAAGGTCGAGGTTGCCGAGCAGGAGCGCACCGGCGCGATCGGCGAGGCCGCCGCCGTCCGCGAGCGGAACGTGCGCGTGGCGCAGGAGCACGCACTGGCGGAGCAGGGCCAGAAGGACGCGGAGCAGAAGCAGCGCGTCGCGGTGGCCGCTCTCGAAGCCCAGGCGGTGACGGGCGAGGTCGAGGCGAAGCGGGACCAGGAGATCGCGGCCGCGGCGCGCGAGGCCGAGACCATCGCGGCCAAGAAGAAGGCGGAGCAGGAGCAGCGAGTCCGCGTCGCCGACGCGGAGGCCCGCGCGGTCGAGGGGGAGAACACGTCCGCCGCGCAGGTCGCGGAGAGCAACGCGAAACTGGCGGAGATTCGCGCCGAGGCGCGCCGCCGTGCCGAGGTCGCTGCCGCCAAGGCCGCCGAGGCCATCCTTGCCGCCGAGCGCGAGCAGGAGTTGGCGCGGCTCTCCAAGGACGAGCTCGCGCCGCAGGAGATCGAGAAGAAGCGGATCGAGATCGCTGCCGAGGCGGAGGCCGAGAAGCAGCGCCGCGAGGCCCGCGGCGAGGCGGACGCCATCCTCGCCCGCTACACCGCGGAGGCCGAGGGCGTGCGCAAGGTGCTGGAGGCGAAGGCGGAGGGCTACCGCCAGCTCGTCGCCGCGTGTTCGCAGAACCCGCAGGTCGCGCCGACGCTTCTCCTCATCGAGAAACTGCCGGAACTCGTCGCCGAGCAGGTCAAGGCGGTGCAGAACCTGAAGATCGACAAGATCACGGTCTGGGATTCCGGGCGAGGCGTGGAGCCGAAGAACGGCGGCACGCGCGGCGCCACCGCGGACTTCCTCTCAGGGCTCATCGGCTCGCTGCCCCCGGTGCACGAACTGGCGCGTCAGGCGGGGATCGAACTCCCCGGCGCGCTGGGGCGCGTGGTCGAGGACGGCGACTCGGGCCTGCCCCCGACCTCCGCTCGTGGATCGTGACACGCCGTCTCCGCACCCGCGCGGTAGACTGCGCGGAGCACGGTTCGGTGTGTGCAAGACCGGCCGCGGGGGCGACGCATGTCCGATCAGGCGATCCTGGGGATCGGGCTTGTGACGGTTCTGGCGCTGTTCGTCTGGGGCCGGTGGCGCTACGACCTGGTAGCGATGATGACGCTGCTGGCGCTGGCGCTCGCGGGCGTGGTGGCGGCAGACCGGACGTTCTCCGGCTTCGGACATCCGGCGGTCATTACCGTGGCCGCGGTGCTGGTGGTTTCGCGCGGCCTGCGCAACTCGGGAGCGGTCAACGTCCTGGGACGTGCGATGCGGATCGCGGGCGAGGGTGCGACGGGCCAGGCGCTCACGCTCACGCTCATCACGGCCGTCTGCTCGGGGTTCATGAACAACGTCGGCGCGCTGGCGATCATCATGCCCGTTGCCGTGCAGATGGCGCGTGCCGGCGGTCGATCGCCCTCGTTCGTGCTCATGCCGATCGCCTTCGGCTCGCTCCTCGGGGGCATGGTGACGCTGATCGGCACGCCGCCGAACATCATCATCGCCGCCTATCGGGCCGAGGTCGCGGATTCGCCCTACGACATGTTCTCGTTTACGCCGGTCGGGGCGGGGGTCGCGGTGGCCGGGTGCGTCTTCTGCGGGCTGGTCGGCTGGAGGCTGCTCCCGAAGCGAGAGCCTGCTTCATCCGCTGACGCACTCTTCGACGTCGACGCGTATGTCGTCGAGTTGCGTGTGCCGAAGGGTTCGAAGGCCGAGGGCATGACCATCGGCGAGGTCGGGGACGCGGCGGAGGGTGACGCTGTCATCGCCGGCATCGCGCACGGCGACCGGCGCCTGGCGATGCCCTCTCGGCGCGAGCGCATCGCGGCAGGGGACGTGCTGGTCGTAGAGGCGGACGCCGAGACGATCACCGCTCTGACCGGTGCGTTCGGCCTCGAGCTGGACGGCGACCGCGAACTGCGCGCCGAGATGCTCGGCGCCAAGGGCGAGATCACGGTCGTCGAGGCGATCGTCACGCCGGGAGGCACGATCGAGGGCCGGTCGGCGGCCCAGATCGACCTGCGGCGCCGCGCCGGCATCAACATCCTCGGCGTGGCCCGCGAAGGCAGGCGCATCCGGCGCCGATTGCGCGACATCCGTCTTCGCGGCGGGGACGTGCTGCTCCTACAGGGCAACCAGGGCGCGCTCCAGCAGGCGTTCGAGACCCTCGGCCTGCTCCCGCTCGCGCAGCGCGACCTCGGCGTGGGAAAGCCGCGGCGGGCGCTGCTCGCCGTCGCGATTTTCGCCGCGGGCGTTCTGGCCACGGTGCTCGGACTGGCTCCCGTCGAGGTCGCGTTCGCGGCCAGCGCGTGCGCCATGCTGCTCGCTCGCCTGCTCTCGCTTCGTGAGGCCTACGAGGCCATCGACTGGCCCGTCATCGTTCTCCTCGGCGCGATGATCCCCGTCGGAGAGGCGATGCAGACGACGGGAGCGGCGGGTCGCATCGCCGCGGGGCTGCTCGGGGCGTCGTCGTCGCTCCCGGCGTGGGGGATGCTGCTGGGGCTGATGGTCGTGACGATGCTGCTCTCGAACGTGATCAACAACGCGGCGGCGGCCGTGCTGATGGCGCCGATCGCGGTCCGACTGGCCGAGGGCATGGGGTCGTCGGTCGATCCGTTTCTGATGGGTGTCGCGGTGGCGGCGTCGAGCGCGTTCCTCACGCCGATCGGGCACCAGTCCAACACGCTCGTGATGGGGCCGGGCGGGTACCGCTTCGGCGATTACTGGCGGCTCGGGCTGCCGGTTTCCGTGATCGTGCTCGCTGTCAGTGCGCCGATGATTCTTCTGATCTGGCCGGTGTAGCCTGGTCCGCCGGCGCGGGGCTGCTTCTGCTGGCCTTCTCCTTCAGCGGATGCTCGGGCGAGCCGGTCTGGTGCTGGAGCGCGGCCGCGAGGAAGCGACGTGTGCGTTCGTAGCGCCGCCAGCCCCAGCCCATCACCACGACCCCCCCGGCGACGAAGGGGACGCCGAGCGCCTGCATCCACACGGAATCGAAGAACTTGATGCACGAGCCGCCGATGATGAGCATGGCCAGAGCCGTGCGCCCGTAAGCGAGCAGCGTCCGCTCGTTCGAGAGGACGGTGCGGTCGATGGCGAGATGGTCGTTGAGCGTCAGCTCCCGTCCGCGAAAGAAGTCGTAGGGGTTGCGGGTCATGCGAGACTCCGCCCGGCAGTGTACCGCGCCGAGCGCGGACGCCGGCGCGGTTCTCCGTCCGGCTGGGCCTCCTCGCCGGGCGTGCCGCGCTCCCTACCGTCTCTTCCCATGCGCATCCTTCTCACCAACGACGACGGCATCCGGGCGCCTGGCATTGTCGCGCTCTTTCAATCGCTCACCGACGCCCGCGGCGTGCTCGGCGGCCCGCTCCACGGGCCGGACGGTCTGCCCGTCGAGGTGTTCCCTGTCGCGCCGCTCACCGTCCAGTCCGCCACCAGCCACGGCGTCACTTTCCACGAGCCGATCATGGTGCGCGAGGTCGAGGCCGCCGAGGGGATGCGGGGCGTGGCCGTCGATGCCCGCCCCGCGGACTGCGTCAAGCTCGCCATCAGCAGTATTTGGCCCGAGCGGTTCGGCCCGGACGAAGACGGTCGGCCCTCGCGCCCGGACCTCGTCATCAGCGGGCTCAACTCCGGCGCGAACTGCGGCGTGAACGTCATCTACTCGGGCACCGTCGCGGCGGCGCTCGAAGGCGCGTTCCTCGGCGTCCCCTCCATCGCCCTGAGCCTGATGATCCGCGCGGGCGAGCCGGACTTCGACACCGCAGCGGTTCATGCGAGGCGTGTCGTCGAGCAGGTTCTGGCCGCCGCTCCCCTGCGCCGGCACGAGTGCCTCAACGTCAACATCCCCCCTATCGAACTCGACAATCCCGTCCGCGATCGACCGCTCCCCGTCGTCGTCTGCCCGATGAACACGCACGGCCTCGTCGATGCCTACGAACGCCGCGTCAGCCCCTCGGGCGGGGTCTACTACTGGGCGTCGGGTCACGGGCTGGACTTTCACGCCACCGATCCCGGCACCGATGTCCATGGCTTGTTCGACCACAAGATCACGATCACGCCGTTGCAGTACGACCTGACGAGGCACGCCGACCTCGAACGCTGGCGCGCCGCGCTGGGAGGGTGAGGCCTGTCATCCGTCGTAGCGGTCACGCCGATGCTCTGGCGCACTCCCTCGCGCCCGCCTCACCGAAGACGAACCATCGCACGCCCGGATAACGCCGTTCGAGCCGGTCGAGCGTCATGGTCAGGTCATCGTCGCTGGCGGTCTGCGGGAGATGGACGGAGCCGACGGAGCGGTCGAGTTCGACCCGTCCGATCGCCAAGGCTCGCAGGCGCGATGCCGCCCGGATCGGTCGGTCTTCGCCGTGTCGGCGGAGTTGACCCGCCCGGCAGCCGTGGGTGCGAAGCCGACCCTGCTCACCGATCCACCAGGCTTCGACCCGGCCGGCGTCCGTGCTGTGCCCGATGTCGGTGTAGCGCAAAGGGTTCATGGCGGCTTCTCCGTCTGAAGCGGCAACGGTCCGCCGAGGAAGCGGGGGCGCCCGCGGGCCGCTCCGGTGCCTCACTCCATCGACATTGAGGTGTGGGGGGAAGAGTCGGACCCGGCGGTCTGTGCGATCCGTGCGGCCGATGGGCGGCACAGGCGTCGCTGTTCGCCCGATCGTTGCAGGCATCGGTGTCGGCAACCCTTTCCCGGACCGCAGAAGCCGCACAGCCGTCACAGGCCGCACGACCGGTACAACCGGCACGGTCGTCAGGAACCGATTCGTGCCGGGCGGCGGGCGGAGCGACGCCGATCCGGGCGTGCCCGGATTGGATGGGCCTAGGATGTCCCCCCGGCCCCCGGAGGCCGGGCGACAATCCGTGTGCGGGGGCGTAGCTCAGCTTTGGTAGAGCGCTTCCATGGCATGGAAGAGGTCGAGGGTTCGAGTCCCTTCGCCTCCACTTCCCGCACGACGCCGCGACCCGATGGCCGCGGCGTTGTCGTTGCAGCGGCAAGCCGGCGCGCCTGCCGGTGGGCTTGGCTGCAGGAATAAGTCCCACAACGGGTGACAGACTTCCGCGTGCTGCGCCGAGTCCTCCTGAGCGGTCCGAGAGTCGGGCCGACACGCACGACAGACCGCAACAGGAGGCAAGCAGATGGCACGCAACTCCCGCACGCTCGTTCTTCTCGCAATGCTCGGTTCGGTAGCCGCTCCCGTGCTCGCGCAGGACACGTGGCAGATTCGCATGAACGTGGACAACCAGTTCGACGCCTACGTCGGGACGGCTTCGGCGACGGTCGGCTCTGCGGTGCTCACGGGCAACAACTGGCAGGTGACCTACTCGCTCACGCAGCCGGGGATGCTGGCGACCGACTACTTCTACGTCTCCACGGCCTCGGACTTCATGGGGGCGCAGGGCTTCCTCGGCGAGTTCCGCAACATCACCCAGGGACTCCAGTTCAACACCGGCTCCCCCGCATGGGAGGTCTTCCCCGTCGGCGCGTACCTGCAGCAGATCGATCCGTCCTGGCCGGCGACGTGGCCCATGCTCCAGATGCCGACGCAGGCGGAGGTCGATGCCGCGCTCGCCTTTGCGGCGATCAATCCCGCCGTGTGGGTGACGCCGGCCACGTTCCCGAACTGGGACAACCGTGCCGTCGGGAACGTGACGACCTGGGGCCACCGGCCCGGCGTCGATCCCTCGGTCGAGTGGATCTGGCACAACACCGGCGCCGGCAACCCGTTCAACCCGGGGGCGAACCACGACGAGTTCCTGATCTTCCGCGTGCAGGGTGTTCCCGCGCCCGGCACGCTCGGCCTGCTCGGCGCCGCGTCGCTCGTCGCCATGCGGCGCAGACGCTGACCACGCCGGAGGGCGTCTCGGCGTTCCACGGCTTCATTCCAGACCTCATTCTCCGAACACCCCGTCGCCCCTGTGCGACGGGGTGTTTGTTGCGCGGCGCGGGCCGGGCGATCGGAAATGTGCGGCGGGAGTGCAAGATCATGAACCCGGGTGACAAGTCCGTATGCAGCCGGGTCTCGTCACGATCCGGCATAAGGAGATGAGCATGAACACGCAGCAGATTGATTCGGTGGGGCGTCCGGGCGAGCGTCGCCGCGCCCCGAGGCTTGGGATGGGGGTGTGCGTCCTGGCGCCTTCGATCCTCGCGCTCCAGTCGGCCTCGGCCCAGAACCTGTTCTTCGGCTCCGTCGCCTACGCCGGCGGGCAAAAGGACGCGCTCTACACCACCGACCTCGACGGCAACGGGCTGAAGAACATCCTCCCCGCGCCGGGCATGGTCTCCGGCGTGGCCGCGGACGGCGCGTCGAAACTCGTCTTCTGGAAGGACCACATCACGGGCGGCAAGCACGGCAGTTACACGATGCACGTTGCCGACTTCTCCGGTGGCTCGCACGCCGTGATCGCGTCCTGGAACAGCGCCGGGGGGAACAACTACGGCGTCGCCGCAGACCGCGTGAACAAGCGCGTCTTCTGGACAGACCTGAACGGCGTGAACAGCGCCAACTACGACGGAACCGGCGCGATCCAGGTGCTCGCGTCCTTCAACGCCGAGGACGTCGAGGTCGATCCCGCCGCGGGCAAACTCTTCTGGGTGGACGGCTGGGGCGGAGCCTCGGTCACGCTCAACGTCGCCAACCTCAACGGCTCCAGTCCGCAGACCCTCGCAACGCTGCCAGGCGGCACCGTCGTCTCCGGCCTCACCGTGAACCCGCTCACGCAGACCGTCCTCTGGTCCGACTACGTCGCGGGAACCATCTCCGCAATCCCCTACGCCGGCGGCGCGACGACGACCGTCCTCAGCGGGCACCAGTTCGTCTCCGGGCTCGAGTTCGAGGTGACCACCAACCGGCTCTACATGGTGAACAAGGGCAACGCGTCGGTGTCGTGGATTCCGCCAACCGGGGGCGTGCCGACGACGGTCTACGTCGGCAGCGGGGGAACGCTGGGCGAGATGTGGGACATCGCCGCCGTCGTGCCCGCGCCAGGCTCGCTCGTGCTCCTTGTTCTCACGGGTCTGGTCTCGTCGCGTCCGCGTCGCTGAGCCACGCCGAGAGGCAGGTGCGTGCCATGAAGCCGATGGTGACGTTTGTGCTCCTCGCCGCCGCGCTGGTCGTGCTCGCCGGGGTCGGGGTGGGGGTGATGATCGGCGTTGCGAACGGCAGGCCCAGCCCGATCCTGATCGGCGTGTTCGCGGCGGACTCAATCGCCGTTCTCGTGATTGCCTGGATGCTCACGATTCGTCGCGGCCGCGCGCCGCGATGACGGGCGTCGGGACTCGTGCCCGCGCCTACTTTCCCGGCCCCCGGCGCGTGCCCACGCTCCGGGGGCCATTCTCGCTTCCCTCACCCGCGAGTTGAGCCTCCCAGCGAGCGGCGTTTCCGCGGACGTAGGAGAAGAGGTGGTCGAGGTCCCAGAAAGCGATGCGATCGTCCTCGCCGCCGGTGATGAGCGTGCGTCCGTCGGGAGAGAGGGCGAGTCCGAACACGAGGCGCTCGTGGACGGTGATGGAGGCGAGTTCGATGCCGGCGGTGGGGTCGTAGACGCCGAGCGCCGGGCCGCGGCCGACGCAATAGAGGATGCGCCCTGTCAGGTCGAACGCGAGTTCGAACGGGTCTCGCGCCAGACCTGTGATCGTGCGCAGCAGCGCGCCGGTGTGGGCGTCCCACAGCCGGATGGTCAGGTCGTCGGAGCCGGTTGCAATGGTGTTGCCGTCGGGGCTGAAGGCGAGGGCGCGGACCTCGCGGGTGTGGCCTTGGAGTCGGAAGAGCAGGTCGCCCGTTCGGGCGTTCCAGACACAAGGCTGCACGTCGGGGTGGGCGGAGACCGCGGCGAGGAGCGAACCGTCGGGGCTGAAGGCGAGGTTGGGCACGCGGATGGACTCGATGCCCAGGAACGGGCGTGCTTCCCAGGTGGTCGTGTCCCAGGCGCAGACGAACCCGCCGAGGCCGCCCGCCGCGAGCGAACGCCCGTCGGGGCTTGCCGAGAGCGCCCAGACTGCCGGGAGGCCCTCGAAGATCGTCCGCTCGAGCGTGCCCGTGGCGGGGTTCCAGGCGCGGACCGCGCCGTCCACGCTGCCGCTGTAGAGCGTGCCGCCGTCCGGTGAGAAGCAGATCGCGGAGATGAGCGCGTCGTGGGCGTCGATGTCGTGCATGGCGCGCTTCGAGTCGGCGTCATAGACGGCGATCGATCCCGCCTGTCCTCCCCAGGCGTAGGTCCGGCCGTCGGGCGACACGGCCAGCGCCATGATGCCCATCGGCGGCGCGGAGACGGTGTGCAGCCAGGGCCTGTCGCGCAGTTCGTAGAGCGTGACGAAGCCGCGAACGTCGCCCACGACGAGCAGGCCGAGGTCCGTTCGGATGTCGGTTGCGAGGGCGCGTGACCCGTTGGCCCAGCGGTGGAGGAGGTTGCCCGCGGGCAGGCTCCAGACGCAGGTGACACCGTCGGTGCTGACCGAGACCAGGCGCGAGGCGTTCGCGCTGAAGGTCAGGTGCGCGATCGACGCGGCGTGCCCGTCCAGCAGGGCAGGGCGGTCGGGATGATCCGCGTGCCAGACCAGGACGGCACCGCCGGAGCCTGCGGCGTGCCACATGGCGTCCGGGCTGACGGCCGGAGTGCTGAGCGTGTTGAACGAGTTCGAAGCGGCGTCAAGGCCGGTCGGCGCGGAGGGGTCGGTCGCGCGGAAGGGCGACTCGCGCAGCGTGTCGAGCCGCCAGGACCTGACGCACGCGGCGGGGGAGGCTACGCACACAACGGCGAGCATCCCGTGCTCGTCGAAGAGCCGCATGTTGAAGGCCATCGCCTCGGGTCCGAGCAGCACTCCCCGCTCGCCGAGGGTGTGCCCGTCCAGCACGCGCACGGAACGGTCGGCGTCCCAGACGACGACGTGGTTCCCGTCGGCCGTCATCCAGAACTGGCGTGGCGGCGGCTCGATCGCGACGGGGCCGGCGAGCGTCGCCCCCGAGCGCGGGTCCACGATCCGGAGCGTGCCATCGGCGTATCGCACGTGCCGGTCGTAGTCCTCCGAGTACTGTTGAGTGCGTTGGACGCTGGGCGGCAGTGTGCGCAGCGGGGGCGTGGCGTGCAGCAGACGTCCGTCGCGCGACCATCTGGCGGACGCGCCGTGTACGTCGCGGGCGCCGATCTCCGTGCCGTCCGCGGCGACTTCGACCCGGTCCGCGGGCGCTCCCAGGCGCACGCGCATGGCCCGCGGGACGCGCGTGTAATACTCGACGAGCGCCCACGAGGCGCGCCGCTGCATCGCGTCGTGTTCGAAGCCAAAGTTCGAGTCGTGCGCTCGCACGCCTGCCACCACCGCCTCGCGCCACAGCAGTTCCTCAGCCTGGTCGAGTTCGCCGGCGGCGGCCATGAGGCGGGCGCGGTGGATGCGGCTGTCGCGCAGGGCCTCCAGCGCGGCCCGGCGCTCGAGGTCGAGGTCCGAGGCCAGCAGCGCGAGGCCCACCACCGCGCCGACGATGGTCAGCAGCACGACGAGCGCGGCCGCAGCCGTCCCCCGGTGCCGCTTTGCCAGCCGGTGCAGCACGTAGGCGGCGCTGTCGCGCCGCGCGGAGATCGGCAGCCCGGACAGGTAGTCGCCGATGTCCGCCGCCATCGAGCCGGCGCTGCGGTAGCGTCTCGCGGGGTCCTTCGCCAGCGATTTGAGCACGATCCACATACCGCGATGGTGGCGCGGGGTCGGTCGAGGCGGCGTGCTGCGCCAGTTCTGCCAGCGAGCCGTCGCGCGGGTACGGGTGGCGACCCGTCAGCGCGGTGTAAAGCATGACGCCGAGGGCGTAGACGTCCGTCGCCGTGCCGATCGCCGCGGCGTCGCCGATGAACTGCTCGGGGGCGGCGTAGGCGGGCGTGCCCGCGAACTCGTGCGTTACCGTCGCTTCGGGATGGTCGGTGATGGGGCGGGCCAGGCCGAAGTCCAGCACGCGCGGCACGCCGTCCGCGTCAACGAGGACGTTCGAGGGCTTCAGGTCGCGGTGGATCACGCCCGCCGCGTGCGCGGCCGCCACGCCGGACGCAATTGCCAGGAAGAGCCGGAGGACGGCGTCGGTTCGGTCGCGCCCCGGCTCGGGCAGCCGATCGCGCACGTAACGGTCGATCGGCACGCCGTTGACGAACTCCATCGCAACGAACGGCCGCCCGTCGGGCGTCTGCCCCGACTCGAAGACGGTGACGACGTTGGGATGGCGCAGGCGCGCGGCGATCTCGACCTCGCGCTCGAACCGACGCCGCTGGCGATCCGACGCGAACGCGCCCGCGAGGAGCATCTTCACGGCCGCGGGGCGATGGGTCGCGGCCTGCACGGCGCGGTAGACCACGCCCTGCCCGCCGCGGCTGATCTCTTCGACGAGTTCAAAGCCGTCGACCGCGTGCGGGTCGATCGGCTCGCGGGGGGCGGGCCTGGCCTCGGCGAGCGCGGGCGCGGCCCGCCCGAGGAAGGCCTCGTTCTCGCGGGCATCCTCGACGTACTCGCGGCACGCCGGGCACCGGTCGACGTGGCCCGCGAGGCCGCTCGCGCCTTCGCCGTGCAGCGCAAAGCGTTCGAGCGTTGCGGGCGGTGGGCACGGCTCGCGCACTCACTCGCCCTCGTCGTAGGCGGTCGTCAACTCGCGCACGATCTCGCGCAGGCGCTTGGTCAGCCGGCTCTTGGCGAGGTACACCGCGTCCACCGAGATGCCGCACTCGGCCGCGGTCTCCTCCGCCGGCACGCCGCGGATGGCGAACAACTCGAACGCCCGGAGCGTGGACTCGTTGGCCTGGCTGGTGGAGTGCAGGATCGCCATGGCCTCGGCGAAGATCGCCCGCTCGCGCTCCTGCGACCAGATGCGCGTCAGTTCCGGATCGTCCGGCATCTCGCCGAGCATGGTGTCGCCGCCGACGCGTTGCGCCCCGCGCCCCCGACGCATCCCGGACGCCACGTTGCGCGCGATGCCGATGAGCCACGAACTCAGCCGCCCGCGCTCGCGCTCGTACCGCCCCTCGCGGTAGGCTCGCGCGAACTCGGCGAGCGACTGCTGGGCGATCTCGGCCGCGTCGTCGTGCGAGAAGCCGAGCCTGGCCGAGAACGCGATCAGCACCGGGCGGTAGCGCGCGTCGAACCCCGACCACGCCTCGGCGTTGGCCGGATCGCGCAGCCCCTCGATCAGTCGTGTGGTCGTGCGTGTCAGCATCCCGCGCCCCGGGGCCGGTCAACGCCGCCATCATACCGCAAGGGCGGCACAACGCAATGGAAATCCTTGGGCGGCCGGGCGATGACACACGGTCGGATCACAACGATTCACAGTGGCTTCTACGGACAGCCTTTGGCGTGGTCGTTGAGGAAGGCGAGGAAGTCGAGGGTGTTGATCTCGCCGTCGTAGTTCCAGTCGGTGAAGATGCTGGCGTCGGTCCAGGCGTTGAGGTAGTCGAAGAAGTCCTGCGTGGTGACCGCGCCGTCCTTGTTGAAGTCGGCGCGGCAGGTTGGGCCGAGGTAGGCGACCCAGCCCTCGGAGTTGCCGGCGGGGTTGATCCCGCCGCCGACGATGGTGCGGCCGTCCGCGGAGACGCCGTAGGCGGCGAGCAGGTACCAGCCGGGCGGGATGACGACGCCGAGTTCGGCGAGGGCGTCGGTGACGCGGCGCATGCCGGTTTCGGGCGTCCAGATGAACGCGCCGTTGCCGTTGTCGTCGAGGACGACGGCCTCGCCCACGATGACGTTGCCGTCCCAGGAGACG